>NZ_JAACYW010000086.1 GCF_015356825.1 Catenulispora rubra
AAGCCGCACCCCTGCTGCTGTGGTCCAGCTCCGTCCGGCTTGACACCGCCAAACCGGGCAGGTTGGCTGCGCCCGCTGACGCGGCGAGGGACCCAGAACCAACACCCCGCATGGTCCGGTCGGACCCCCGGCCGCCGGCGCCAGGCTCCCGCCGCCTCAAACCAGCTGGTACCCGGCGTCCTCAATCGCGTCCCGCACCGCGGCGATCTCCAACGCGACCGAAGCCGTCACCAGTGCGCGCTTGCCCGGGAGGTCGATCTCGACCGCGGTCACGCCCGGGAGGGCGGTCAGCGCCTCGGTCACGGCGGCGCTGCAGTGGCCGCAGCTCATGCCCTGGACGCCGTAGGCGATGGTGTTGGCCTCGGTTTCGGCGACGGCGGTCATCAACGGCTCCTGGCGAGTTCGGGTTCGGTTACCTCCGCCGAGGCTACGCGGGTGGTGCGGATCCATTCGGCGCCACGCCGGGTGGCGGCTTGGATTGCAGCCGAAATGAGCAGGAGGGCCACGCCCACGATGCCGTCGGCCCAGTAGTGGTTCGCTGTGGCCAGGACGACGGTGATGGTCAGGACGGTGTGCGCCGGGCCGATCCAGCGCCACTTGCTGGGGGAGACGCGCCAGACCGTCCAGCCGACCAGGACGGCCCAGATCACGTGGACGGAGGGCATCGCCGAGAGTTGGTCCGGGGAGTTGGCGTTCATGGCGCCGTAGACCGATTGGTGGAAGTACAGGGCTGTGTCGGTCAGGTGGGCCTTGGCGATCATGCGGGGCGGCGCTACCGGGATCAGTTGGATCGCCAGGGCGAACGCCGTGGCCATGGCCATCGTGGTGCGGGCCTGGGGGTAGCGGTCGCGGTGGCGGACGAAGAGCCAGATGAGGAAGATGATCATGCAGGTGAAGTGCATCGACGCGTAGTAGAGGTTGAAGAACTTCACCACGGTCGGGTGCGCCGGGAAGAACAGTCGCTGGATCCAGTGCTCGCTGGGCAGGTAGAGGTCGCGCTCGGTGTCCCAGATCCAGGTGCCGCGGGTGATGGCGCCGTCCACCTTCATCACCGACAGCCGGCCGGCGACCTGCCACAGGCCGAACAGGCCCAGGACGGTTCCCAGCTCGCGCGGGAACGGCATGTACTTCATGAGCACCGGCTTGCCCGAGAAGTACATCGCCACGGCCAGCACCATCAGGATGCCGCACAGCCAGAAGGCCATTTGGTAGGGCATCATCCAGTGCACGCGGGACTCCAGGGAGCGTTCGGCGGTGATCAGCTGCGATCGGCCCAGCTTAACTCCAGAGGTACGCCGAGCGTCGGCCACGCTACCCGTTAGGCGGACGCGGCCTCCGGTCAGGTCCAGACCGGCCCCGGACCACTCGGCGAACCGGTGCGCACACCCCCGGAACACCCATATCCGCACCGTATCCGCACAATCGCAACGGATCTTGACTGGAGCCCCCGCCGCACACCAGGGTATGAGCCAGCACCGTCGCAAACCCCTGTAAGTCACTAGGCCGCGGTCACCATTCCCCGTGCCCGCCAAGCGTTGACCCTAGGTAGGCACACTATGCCCGCGCGTACCGGCATGCTCACTCTCCAGCAGCTTCGCGACCTCATCTCGGTCGGCCGCGTCGACACCGTCCAGCTGGCCATGACCGACATGCAGGGCCGCCTGCAAGGAAAACGGCTGTCCGCGGAGTTCTTCCTCGACGAGGTCGCCGCGCACGACACCGAGGCGTGCAGCTATCTGCTGGGCGTGGACGTCGACATGAACACGGTGGACGGCTACGAGACCGCCAGCTGGGACACCGGCTACGGCGACTTCGTCCTCAAGCCTGACCTGAGCACCCTGCGGAACGTCCCCTGGGAGCCGGGTACCGCGCTGGTGCTGGCCGACGTCGAGAACCACCACGGCGACCCGATAGCCCAGAGCCCGCGCCAGATCCTGAAGAAGCAGCTGGCCCGGCTCGCCGAGCGCGGCTGGACCGCCTACGCCGGCACCGAGCTGGAGTTCATCGTCTTCGACGACTCCTACCAGGACGCCTGGCGCAAGGGCTACCGCGAGATGCAGCCCTCGGTCCACTACAACGGCGACTACTCGATGCTCGGCGGCTCCCTGGTCGAGCCGTTGCTCAAGCGGATCCGCAACGGCATGGCCGGCGCCGGCATGTACGTGGAGTCCGCCAAGGGCGAGTGCAACCTGGGCCAGCAGGAGATCGCCTTCCGCTACCGGGACGCGCTGACCACCTGCGACAACCACGTCATCTACAAGAACGGCGCCAAGACCATCGCGCTGCAGGAGGGCAAGTCCCTCACCTTCATGGCGAAGTACGACCACCGCGAGGGCAACTCCTGCCACATCCATCTGAGCCTGCGCGGGCCCGGCGGCCTCCCGGTGATGGCCGATCCCGAGCGCCCGAACGGTTTTTCGGAGATGATGGAACACTTCCTCGCCGGACAGCTGGCCTTCCTCCGGGACTTCACCTTGATGTACGCGCCGAACATCAACTCCTACAAGCGGTACGCGCACGGCTCCTTCGCCCCCACGGGCATCGCCTGGGGCCGTGACAACCGCACCTGCTCGATGCGCGTCGTCGGCCAGGGCGAGTCGCTGCGGATCGAGAACCGCGTGCCCGGCGGGGACGTCAACCCCTACCTGGCGGTCGCCGCGATGATCGCGGCCGGCCTGGCCGGGATCGACCGCGGCCTGAAGCTGCCGCCGGAATTCACGGGGAACGCCTACGAAGCCGACATCCCCCGGGTGCCGGACATGCTCAACGAGGCCGTCGACTACTTCTCCTGGAGCGAGCCGGCCCGGGAGGCCCTCGGCAACGACGTCGTCGAGCACTACATCACCATGGGCCGCGTGGAACTCGCGGCCTTCCAGTCGACCGTGACCGACTGGGAGCGATTCCGTTCTTTCGAAAGGATGTGAGGCCGCGATGGCGGCGCCTCTCATCGGGCTGAGCATGTACCAGGAGACCGCATCGTGGGGCGCGTGGAAGAACGTGCCCTCCTCGCTGCTCCCGCACGCCTACGTCGAGTCGGTGACGCGGGCGGGGGGTGTCCCGCTGCTGTTGCCGCAGCACCTGGAACGCGACTCCGATGATCTCCGGGCCGAGGCCGAGGAGGTGGTCGGCGTCCTGCACGGCCTGATCCTCACCGGCGGCCCGGACATCGACCCGGTGGGCTACGGCGCCGTCCGCCACCTCGACACCGACAGCCCCCGCAAGGAGCGCGACGCCTGGGAGTTCGCGCTGCTGGCCGCCGCCATGGCCAGGAACGTCCCGGTGCTCGCCATCTGCCGCGGGTTCCAGCTCCTGAACGCGGCCCGCGGCGGCACGCTGCGCCAGCACCTGCCCGACGAGTCGGTCTTCGGCGACGCGCACCGCCAGCAGCTCGGCCAGTACGCCGCGGTCCGCATCGACCTGGACCCGGCCGCCCCGCCCGGCCGCGCGCTGGGCACCCAGATCATCGCCTGGTGCCACCACCATCAGGGGATCGACAAGCTGGGGGAGGGCCTGCAATCCTCGGGCAACGCCCCCGACGGCCTGATCGAGGCCGCCTGGATGCCGGAGAAGGACTACGTGGTGGGGGTGCAGTGGCACCCCGAGGAAGACAGCAAGCCGGAGCTTTTCCGCTCCCTGACCGACGCCGCGACCAGATACGCCAAAGGACGATAGCGCGTGTACGACCTGATCAACCCGGCCACCGGCGCCGTTTTCCGCTCCGTCGAGATGACCTCCGCCGAGGGCGTCGACGCCGCGGTGGCCCGCGCGCACAAGGCCTTCCCGGCCTGGCGCGACGTCGCACCGGCCGACCGGGCCCGGCTGCTGCGCCGCTTCGCGGAGCTCGTCGACGCGGCCGCCGAGGAGCTGGCGCGCCTTGAGGTGGAGAACGCCGGGCACACCATCTCGAACGCCCGCTGGGAGGCCGGCAACGTCCGGGACGTCCTGACGTACTACTCGGCGGCGCCGGAGCGTCTGTTCGGTCGCCAGATCCCGGTCGCGGGCGGTCTGGACCTGACGATCGCCGAACCGCTCGGCGTGGTCGGCGTCATCGTGCCGTGGAACTTCCCGATGCCGATCGCCGCGTGGGGCTTCGCCCCGGCGCTCGCGGCCGGCAACACCGTGGTGCTCAAGCCGGCCGAGACCACGCCGCTGACGGCGTTGCGGCTGGCCGAGATCGCGCTGGAGGCCGGGCTGCCGGAAGGCGTGTTCCAGGTCGTGCCGGGCTTCGGGCCGGAGGCCGGCGCGCGGCTCGTCGAGCACCCGGACGTCCGCAAGATCGTGTTCACGGGCTCCTCGGCGGTGGGCCGCACGATCATGGCGCAGTGCGCGGCGCGGGTGAAGCGGGTGACGCTGGAACTCGGCGGCAAGAGCCCGAACATCGTCTTCGCCGACGCGGACGTCGAGAAGGCCGCGACGGCCGCGCCCTACGGCGTCTTCGACAACGCCGGCCAGGACTGCTGCGCGCGGTCCCGGATCTACGTCGAGGCCTCGGCGTACGAGGAGTTCATGGAGCACTTCCTGAACGCCTGCCGGGGTGTGGTGATCGGAGACCTGCTGGACGAGAAGACCGAGATGGGCCCGCTCATCTCGGCGGCGCAGAAGGCGCGCGTGTCAGGGTTCGTGGACGGAGTCGACGCGGCGCACATCGCCTACCGCGGCGAGGTTCCCGACGGGGACGGCTTCTGGTTCCCGCCGACCGTCGTCACCGGCATCGCCCCGGATGCGGCGATCCAGTGCGAGGAGGTGTTCGGGCCGGTCGTGACCGTGACCGCGTTCGGCACCGAGGACGAGGTCGTGGCCGCCGCCAACGCCGGCGAGTACGGCCTGTCCGGCTCGGTCTGGACCCGCGACCTGTCCCGCGCGCTACGCGTGTCGAAGGCCGTGCAGTCCGGGAACCTGTCGGTGAACTCGAACTCCTCGGTCCGCTACTCCACGCCCTTCGGCGGATTCAAGCAGTCCGGCCTCGGCCGGGAACTCGGGCCGGACGCGCTGGCGGCGTTCACCGAGACCAAGAACATCTTCATCGCACTCTGATTTGCACTCTGTTTCGCAGTCTGGTTCGTAGTCTGATTCGCCTCTTGAATCAGGATGCGGATCACCCTTCGAATCGCCCCGGGAACAATGCAGTGAGAACAGGAGAGAAATGACCGAGCGTCTGGCCGGCCGCGTGGCCGTCATCACCGGCGGTACCGGCGGGATCGGGATGGCCACCGCGCGGCGGTTCGCCGCCGAGGGCGCGCACGTGGTGCTCGCCGACCTCGACGAGGCGGCCGGCAAGGCGGCGGCCGAGGAGGTCGGCGGGCTGTTCGTGCGGACCGACGTGACCGACGCCGAGCGGGTCGGCGCGCTGTTCCAGGCCGCCGTGGACACCTACGGCTCGGTCGACGTCGCGTTCAACAACGCCGGCATCTCCCCGCCGGACGACGACTCGATCCTGGCCACCGACATCGAGGCCTGGGACCGGGTGCAGAAGGTCAACCTGACCTCGGTGTACCTGTGCTGCAAGGCGGTCATCCCGCACATGCAGCGGCAGTTCGAGGCGACCGGCCGCGGCGGCTCGATCATCAACACCGCGTCCTTCGTGGCGACCCTGGGCTCGGCCACCTCGCAGATCTCCTACACCGCCTCCAAGGGCGGCGTGCTGGCGATGTCCCGCGAGCTCGGCGTGCAGTTCGCCAAGCAGGGCATCCGCGTGAACGCGCTGTCCCCGGGGCCGGTGAACACCCCGCTGCTCAAGGAGCTGTTCGCCAAGGACCCCGAGCGGGCCGCCCGGCGCCTGGTGCACGTCCCGCGCGGCAGCTTCGCCGAGCCGGAGGAGATCGCCGCCGCGGTCGCCTTCCTGGCCAGCGACGACTCCTCGTTCGTGACCGCGTCGAACTTCCTCGTCGACGGCGGCATCAGCGGCGCCTACGTCACCGCCCTGTGACGGCGCGGTTCTTGTAAGGTCTGTCGTCATGACGAGCAACGTCCCCGAGCCGATCGACCCGCGGCAGCTGCGCGTTTCCGACAACGAGCGCGAACAGGTCGCCGAACGCCTGCGGGAGGCCGCCGGCGAGGGCCGCCTCGGCCTGGACGAGTTGGAGGACCGCATCACCGCGGTCTACACCGCGAAGACGTACGCCGAGCTGGAACCGATCACCCGGGACCTGCCGGCGGGCACCGGCGCGGGGCCGTCGGCGGCCCCGGCCGCCCGGCCCCGCGGCCGGTGGCGCGTCGGCGGCAAGCCCCGGCGCCGCAAGACGTTCGTGCTGATGGGCGGCTCGGACAACAAGGGCGCGTGGGTGGTGCCCAAGAGCTACATCGCGTTCGCGATGATGGGCGGCATCGAGCTCGACCTGCGCGAGGCCGAGTTCGAGGACATGGAGGTCACGATCAACGCCTCCTGCGTCATGGGCGGCATCGAGATCACCGTGCCCGAGGGCCTGAACGTCCAGGTGCACGGCTTCGGCTTCATGGGCGGCTACTCCGGCACCCCGGTCGGCCCGGTCGACCCCGACGCGCCGACCGTGCACGTCCGGGGCTTCGCGTTCATGGGCGGCGTGGACGTCAAGCGCAAGGCGCCGCGGCAGCCGAAGAACGACGAGCTGACCGGGAACCGGCACGGTCACCATCACGGTCAACGCGGCGAAATAGAGAGTTAGGCACAGTCCGAGGGCTGAGACGGGGCGCGGGTTCGCCCGCAGGTGTGTCGGTGGCGACCGGTAGACCTGTCAAAGGGGGCGAATGTTCCTAACAAAATCCCGCCCCGGCTCCCACGCCATAAAGCATTTACCTCCGGTCGACCAATCCCGCTAGGTTGCGGGCATGGTCGACATCTCCACCTCGCCCACGCCCGCCCTGCTCCCGTCCTCCGAGGCCCCGCTGATCAAGGCGGTGGGCCTGCGCAAAGTGTTCCCGCCGACCAAGCGCGGCGGAGAGCCCTTCACCGCCGTGGACGGCATCGACTTCGAACTACGGCGCGGCGAGGTCTTCGGCTTCCTGGGCCCCAACGGCGCCGGCAAGTCCTCGACCATGCGGATGATCGGCTGCGTCTCGCCGACGACCGGCGGCGAGCTGACCATCCTGGGCATGGACCCGCGGGTCGACTCCTCGCGGATCAAGGCCCGGCTCGGCGTGGTCCCGCAGGAGGACTCGCTGGACATGGAGCTGCGGGTCCGCGAGAACCTGCTGATCTACGGCCGCTACTTCGGGCTCAAGCGCGCCGAGATCGCCGCCCGGACCGCCGAGCTGCTGGAGTTCGTGCAGCTCTCGGACCGCGCCGAGTCCCCAGTCGAGCCGTTGAGCGGCGGTATGAAGCGGCGCCTGACCATCGCTCGATCGCTGATCAACTCCCCGGAGATCCTGATCCTCGACGAGCCCACCACCGGCCTGGACCCGCAGGCCCGGCACGTGGTGTGGGACCGGCTGTTTCGGCTCAAGCAGGCCGGCACCACGCTCATCCTCACCACGCACTACATGGACGAGGCCGAGCAGCTCTGTGACCGGCTGGTGGTGATGGACCACGGCCGGATCGCCGCCGAGGGCTCGCCGCGCGAGCTCATCGAGCGTTACTCCACGCGCGAGGTGCTGGAGATCCGCTTCGCGCCGGACGGTGCGGACCGTAAGGCCGCCGCGGCTTCGCTGGCCGCGCTGGTCGGGACCGGGGAACGCGGGGCGGTCGAGCGTATAGAGGAACTGCCGGACCGGATCCTGCTGTACAGCGACGACGGCGAGGCCTCGCTGGCCGCCGTCCACGGCTCCGGGATCGTGCCGGTGGCCTCGCTGGTGCGGCGCTCGTCGCTGGAGGACGTGTTCCTGCGCCTGACCGGACGGACGTTGGTGGACTGAGGATGAGTGCTGTCACTGCCGCACCCCCGATGGCGGTCCGCGAACTGCGCGGACTGCTGACCAACTATGCCCGCACCTGGCGCGGCTCGATCATCTCCAGCGTGCTGGCGCCGCTGCTCAGCCTGGTGGCCCTGGGGATGTCGCTGGGCAAGATCGTGGACGCCGGACCGGGCGCGCACACCTTCGGCACGGTCGACGGCCGGCCGGTGAAGTACCTGCTCTTCCTGGCCCCGGCGCTGCTCGCGAACACCGCGATGCAGACCGCGATCGGGGAGTCGACGTACCCGGTGATGTCGTCGATGAAGTGGCAGCGAACCTTCCATGCCTCGATCGCCTCGCCGCTGGGCTCGTTCGACGTGTTCATCGGCCGGCTGCTGTTCGTCGGCTTCCGGGTCCTGATGAACTGCGCGATCTTCCTGGGCGTGATGGCGCTGTTCGGGGCGGTGCGCGCGGCCGGGCCCGCCGGGCTCGGGTCGGTGCTGGCGGTGCCGGCGGCGGCGCTGACCGGGCTGGCGTTCGCGGCGCCGGTGGTGGCGTGGGCGGTGCTGCAGGACCGGGACACCGGTTTCTCGGTGCTGTTCCGCTTCGTGATGATCCCGCTGTTCCTGTTCTCCGGGACGTTCTTCCCGGTGACGCAGCTACCGGCGGCGATCCGTCCGCTGGCCTACATCACGCCGCTCTGGCACGGCGTCGACCTGTGCCGGGGCCTGGCGCTCGGAACGGCCACCGCGGGCTCGGTACTGCTCCATCTGGCCTACCTGCTGGCCGTGATCGGCGCCGGGCTCTGGCTCGGGGCCCGCACGTTCCGCCGCCGGCTGAATCCCTAGGAGCGTGCCATGACGACCGTGCGTGCCATGACGACAGTGGATCTTCCTCTCACCCGGCTGCTGCTCGGCCGCCGCGCCTTCGGCTCGATGGGCGGCGGCAAGGCCGGGGTGCTGGTCGAGCGCAACCTGATGGTCTACCGGCGGCTGTGGCTGACCATGGTCTCGGGGTTCTTCGAGCCCTTGTTCTACCTGCTGTCGATCGGGGTGGGGCTGGGCAAGCTGACCGGCGCGGTGGACGGCGTGCCGTACGCGCACTACGTCGCGCCCGGGCTGCTCGCGGTGTCGGCGATGAACGGCGCGGTGTTCGACGCCACGTTCAACGTGTTCTTCAAGATCAAGTACGCCAAGGTCTACGACGCGATGCTGGCCACCCCGCTGCGGGTCGGGGACATCGCACTCGGGGACATCCTCTGGGCGCAGCTCCGGGGGCTGATGTACTCGGCGGCGTTCCTGGCGGTCATGCTGGCGATGGGGCTGGTGCACAGCTGGTGGGCGCTGCTCGCGCTGCCGGTGACGGTGCTGGTCGGGTTCGCGTTCGCGGCGGTGGGGATGGCGGCCACGTCGTTCATGCGCTCGTGGCAGGACTTCGACCTGGTGACGCTGGCGCTGATGCCGATGTTCCTGTTCTCCGGCGCGTTCTATCCCCTGTCGGTGTACAACCACCAGGTCAGGGTGCTGATCGAGGCGCTGCCGCTGTACCACGGGATCGACCTGCTGCGGGCCCTGACGCTGGGGCGGGTGCACGTCGGGCTGCTGTGGGACGTGCTGTACCTGGCGGTGATGGGGCTGGTCGGGGCGCTGGTCGCGGCGCGGCGGCTGGAGCGGTTGCTGCTGACGTAGGTCTTTCGCACTCCTTTCGTACTGACGTTCTCTTCAGGTGCCCGATCGGACGGTCCGATCGGGCACCTGCTTGTGCTGATCGTTTCGTTACGTGGCGCGCTCGTCGCGCCGCTGCGCCCACGCTTGGCGTGTCGGTGGTCCGCGCTTCTGATCACGCGCGGGAGAATCACAGTCGGTAGTGATTCAGGTTGACTTCCGTGACGGGAGTTAGGTAAGCCTTACCTGATCTCTTGCCACGGATGGAGAACCGCTATGCCCTCGCCCGCCCTGCCCGCCGACCGCTCGACCCCCCAGGCCGCCTCACCAGGCGACGGGCTGGCGGTTCCGGCCCGCCCGAGCCCGTCGGCGTCGTCCGCGAAGAGCTCGTCGACGAGCGCGGTGACGAGCGCGGCGACGAAGATCTCGGCATCGAAGATCCTGGCGCGGCAGGCGGCGCGCGAGTCGGCGGCGCGGACGTACGCGCGGCACCTGCCGATCGTGCCGGTGCGGGCGCAGGGTTCGTGGATCACCGGGGCCGACGGCCGCGACTACCTCGACTGCCTGTCCGGCGCCGGTACCCTCGCGCTCGGCCACAACCACCCGGTGGTGGTCGCGGCGATCCGGCAGGTGCTGGACAGCGGCGCGCCGCTGCACGTGCTGGACCTGGCCACCCCGGTGAAGGACGACTTCACCTCGGCGCTGCTCGAAGCGCTGCCCCCGGAGTTGGCCACCGACTGCCGCGTCCACTTCGCCGGGCCCACCGGCGCCGACGCGGTCGAGGCCGCGGTGAAGCTGGCGCGCACCGCCACCGGCCAGCGCGGCGTCTTCGCCTTCACCGGCGCCTACCACGGCATGACGGCCGGCGCGCTGGCGCTGACCGGTGCGAACGCGGTACGCGACCCGGCGGGCGCCGGCGACGCGTTCCTGACCAGGCTGCCGTTCCCGCATCCGTACCGCTGCCCCTTCGGGCTCGGCGGCACGCTCGGCGAGGGGGCGTCGGCGGCGTATGTCCGGACCCTGCTGTCCGACCCGCAGTCGGGGACCCCCTTCCCGGCGGCGGTGGTGGTCGAGCCGGTCCAGGGCGAGGGCGGCGTGGTCCCGGCGCCGGACGCCTGGCTACGGTCGCTGCGCGCGGTGACGGCCGAGCACAGCGTGCCGCTGATCGCGGACGAGGTCCAGACCGGCTTCGGCCGCACCGGCGCACTGTTCGGCGTGGACCACGCGGGCGTCGTGCCGGACGTCATGGTCCTGTCGAAGGCGGTCGGCGGCGGCCTGCCGCTGGCGGTGGTGGTCTACCGCGCGGAACTGGACCGCTGGTCCGAGGGTGCGCACACCGGCACGTTCCGAGGCAACCAGCTGGCCATGGCGGCGGGCGCGGCGACCATCCGCCACATCCTGGCCGAAGGACTGGCGGCACGCGCGGCGTCGTTGGGCGAGCGGCTGATGGGACGTCTGACCAGATATCAGGCCTGCCACCCCCACCTGGGCCAGATTCGAGGCCGAGGCCTGATGATCGGCATGGAGATCGTCGACCCGAACGCCGAACCCGACGCCCTCGGCGCCCTGCCCCCGGCGCCGACGACGGCACGCCGCCTGCGAGCGGAACTGCTGGCCCGCGGCGTGCTCGCCGAACTCGGCGGACGCCACGGCGCGGTCCTCAGGCTGCTGCCACCCCTGACCCTCGCCGACGACGAAGCCGACCACCTGCTGGCCGTGCTGGAAGGCGCCCTGGAATCGGTGTCCGCACCCGCCACCCGCCGCGACCTGGAGGCAGCCGGTGTCTGAGCACGTTGACGGCGAGCACACCCACCTGCCGGCGCGCGCCGGCGCGACGGTCGACATCGGCGACATCGGCGACCTGAGCGGCGTCGAGGCCGACGTGGTGCGTGGCATCCTGCGGGCCGAGCCGGTCGGGCGGCTCGCGTCCAGCCATGAGCCCGCGGCCGATGCCACAACCGGGCCCGCCTTCAGCATCGCCGCGAACCAAATCGCCAACCTCGCCGCATCCCCCGACCCCCTCACTCTCCCCACCATCGACGCCACCGCCCTCGCCTCCGGTCCCGCCGGCACCGGCGCCCTCGCGCTCCTCCTCGCCACCGTCCTCGACGGCCTCGACCGCGGCCGCGCCGACTGGCTCGGTCCCCTTCCGCCCGGCGGCCCGGCGGCGGTGCGCGACGCCGTCGCCGCCACCGGCTTCGGCGAGCTGCCCGACAAGGGCCAGGACCCGTTCGAGACCCTCGCCTCCCTCGGGCGCCTGCTGGCCTGGGGTTCCGCCGATCCCGCGCATCCGCACTGTGCCGCGCACCTGCACTGCCCGCCGCTCGCGACGAGTGTCGCCGCCGAGACCGCGGTCGCCGCGCTCAACCAGTCCCTCGACTCCTGGGACCAGTCGCCTGCGGCCGGGGAGATCGAGGAGCGCGTGGTCCGGACCCTGACTCGCGCCGTCGGCTACTCCGGCGCCAGTTCCGGCGTGCTCACCTCCGGCGGGACCGAGTCCAACCTCATGGGCCTGATGCTCGCGCGCGACGATGTGCTGCGCCGGCGCTTCGACATCGATCCCGACCTCGACGGGGTCCCGCCCTTCGCCGCCGGTCGGATGCGCGTGCTCGCCTCCGATCAGGCGCACTTCTCCGTCGCGCGCAACGCGGCGATCCTCGGGCTCGGCGAGCGCTGCGTCATCCCCGTGGCCTCCGACATCGAGGGGCGGATGCGGCCCGAAGCCCTGGCCGAGGCGTTTGAGGCGCTGGTCGACCGGGACGAAATCCCGCTCGTCGTCGTCGCCACCGCCGGGACCACCGACCTCGGTGCGATGGATCCGCTGGGGCCGGTGGCCAAGCTCGCCGCGCGGTACGGCGCGTGGTTCCACGTGGACGCGGCCTACGGCGGCGGCCTGCTGCTCGGCACCGACGGCGACGAGCGCCTGCACGACATCGAGGCCGCCGACTCCGTCACCCTCGACCTGCACAAGCTCGGCTGGCAGCCGGTGCCGGCCGGCTGCTTCCTGGTGAAGAAGGCCGCGTCGCTCCGCTCGCTGGAGAAGCGCGTCTCCTACCTCAACTCCGTCGACGACGAGCAGGCCGGCTACCCCTCCCTGCTCGGCCGCTCGCTGCGCACCACGCGCCGGGCCGACGCCGTGAAGCTCGCCGCCGCCTTCACCGCGCTCGGCCGGGACGGCTTCCAGCAGCTCACCGACCGCTGCCGGGCCCTGGCGCGGCACGCCGCCGCCGCGGTGCGGCAGCACCACGACCTCGAACTCACCGCCGAGCCGCACCTGACCACCGTGCTGTTCCGCTACCTGCCGCCGGACCCCCGCGACGCCGACCGCGTCAACGGGGTCCTGCGGCGGCACCTGCTCGAGGCCGGCCGCGCCGTCCTGGGCCGCACCGAGCTGTCGCGCGAGCGGCCGGGGACGCCCCCCGGCCGGGTCCGCCTCAAGCTCACCCTCCTCAACCCGCACACCACCGAGCTGCAGATCGACGCCTTGCTCGCCGCCGTCCGCGCCGCCGGCGACACGGCATCCGCAGGATCTCCAGCGTCTGTCAGGGGCCCGTCATGAACACATTCGCGGCCGACGAGCTGTCGGCCGAAGTCCTGCTCCGCTGCTGGGTCCGCGAGGCCCGGATCCCGGTGCCGACCGGCGGCCCGATGCGGCTGACGTTCCCGGCCACCGGGGTCACCGTCGAGGTGGACGTCGACGCCTGGTCGGCGGTCGGCTGGCACCGGTTCGGCCCGATCTACCCGCTGTCCCTGCCGCACGCCAACCGCAAGTCCGCCACGCCCAAGAACAAGGCCTTCGGCCGGCCGGTCGGCGACGAGATCGAACCGGACAGCGCCTGGACCGCCGAGTCCTGGCTGCCGCCGGCCGCCCCGCCGCCGCTGGACGCCGCCACCCTGGCCGCGCTCATCGCCCGCGAGGCCGGCGGCGGCGTGCCGGCGGTGGCCGAGCTGGTCGGCCGGGTCGTCGACTCCTCCCGCCGGATCGCCGCGCACCTGTCGCACGGCACCTCCCAGGGCGAGACCCGCTTCCTGTGGGCGGAGAAGGCCCTGGTCGCCGGCCACCCCTTCCACCCGGCGCCGAAGGCCCGCGAGGGCTGGTCCGAGGAGGAGGCCGTGCGCTACTCGCCCGAGCTCGACGGCACCTTCCAGCTGCACTGGTGGGCCGTGGACCCGGCGCTGGCCAGCCACGACTCCGCGGATTCCGACGCCGCCCCGGTCCTGGTCCACAAGCTCCTCGGCGGCGACCTGCCGCGCGGCGCGACGCCGAACAGCATCCTGATCCCCACCCACCCCTGGCAGTCGCACGACCTGCGCCAGCGCCCGGAGATCCGGGCCCTGACGGACCAGGGCCTGCTCGCCGACCTCGGCCCGCACGGCCGCCCCTGGCACGCCACCAGCTCCATCCGCACCGTCTACCGCGCCGACGCGCCCTACATGCTCAAGCTGCCCCTGGCCCTGCGCATCACCAACTCCAAGCGCGAGAACCTGCGCAAGGAGCTGCTGCGCGGCGTCGAGGTCCGCCGGATGCTGGACGCGGGCCTGGCCAAGGCCATCGCCGCGGCGCACCCCGGCTTCGGCATCGTCGGCGACCCGGCGTGGATCGCCGCCGAGACCGGCGGCCTGGGCCTGGACGTGCTGCTGCGCGAGAACCCCTTCGGCCCGATGGACCGCGTCTACTGCGTCGCCGCCTTCGCCGACCTCGGCTACGGCCCCTCCCGCAACGGCCACCTGCGCGAGAACCTGCTCGCCGACATCATCGTCGGCTCGGCCGAGCGCACCGGCGTCCGTCCGGCCGAGGCCGTGCTGGACTGGTTCACGCGCTACCTGGAGACCGTCGTGGTGCCGATCCTGTGGCTGGACTCGGCGCACGGGGTCACCCTGGAGGCGCACCAGCAGAACACCCTGGTCGTGCTGGACCCGCACGGCCTGCCCGAGGGCGGCCGCTACCGCGACAACCAGGGCTACTACTTCCGCGAGTCGGCGGTGCCGCACCTGGCCGACTTCGTGCCCCGGCCCGGCGAGGACAGCGACACCGTCGTCTCCGACGCCATCGTCGACGAGCGCCTGACCTACTACGTCGGCGTCAACAACCTGATCGGCATGATCGGCGCGCTCGGCGCCACCGCGCTGATCGACGAGCGCCAGCTGCTGCGCCGGGCCCGCGAGGTGCTGGGCCGCTTCGCCGCCGCGCGGCAGGCGCAGGGGCGCGCGCACCGGGTCACCGAGGCGCTGCTGGAGAGCCCGACGCTGCCGTGCAAGGCCAACCTGCTGACCCGCGTCGCAGGACTCGACGAGCTGATCGGCCCGCTGGAGACGCAGAGCGTGTACGTGCAGATCCCGAACCCGCTGGCGGTGCCGTAGCCATGGCGATCATGAAGACGCCGGGGATTTCGAACCGGACGCAGACCCGCCCCGGCTGGCTGCTGCCCACCCCGTTCGGCCGCTTCGAGATGGAGCAGCTGCGGCCGCTGAAGGACCTGGCCGTGCTGCACGGCTGGATGAACGACCCGGAGGTGGCCGCGTTCTGGGAGCTCGCCGGCCCGCGCGAGGTGCTGGACCGGCACATCGCCGCCCAGCTCTCCTCGGCGCACTCCGATCCCTACCTCGGCCGCCTGGACGGCGAGCCGATGAGCTACTGGGAGGTCTACCGGGCCGACCAGGACCCGCTGGCCGACCACTACTCGGCCCGGCGCGGGGACGTGGGCGTCCACGTGCTGATCGGCCCGGGCGCGTACCGCGGACGCGGGATCGGCTCGACGCTGATCCGCGCGGTCGCCGACTGGGCCCTGTCCCGGACCGCCTCCTCACGCGTCGTCGCCGAGCCGGACCTGCGCAACCAGCGCTCCATCCGGGCCTTCACCAACGCCGGGTTCGAGCCGCGCGGCGTGCTGGACCTGCCGGACAAGCAGGCGGCGCTCATGGTCTACGACCGGACCCTGATCCCCGAGACGCGGAGGGCGGGCTGATGCAGCACCACGACTTGGTCGGCATCGGGATCGGCCCCTTCAACCTTTCGCTGGCGGCGCTCGCCGAGCCGCTGCGCGAGAACCACAGTCTGGAAGCGCTGTTCCTGGAGCGGCAGCCGGAGTTCGCGTGGCACCGCGGCATGATGATCGACGGCGCGACCCTCCAGGTCCCCTTCCTCGCCGACCTGGTGTCGCTGACCGACCCGACCAGCCGCTTCTCGGTGCTGAACTGGCTGCGGGAGACCGATCGGCTCTACAGCTTCTACTTCGCCGAGAACCTTTTCCTGGAACGTCGCGAATATGAGGCCTACTGCCAGTGGGTCGCCGCGCAGCTGCCCTTCTGCCGGTTCGGCACGACGGTGACCCGGGTGCGTCGCGCCGAGTCAGGCTTCGAGATCGCGTACAACGCGCCGAGCGGACCGGCGATCGTCTCCGCGACGAACATCGTGTTGGGTGTCGGCACAGAGCCGGTCGTGCCGTTCGAGGTAGCCGGCGCGCTGCACAGCGCCGACTACCTGGTGCATCGCGACCGGCTGCGGATCCTCGACGACGTGACGGTGATCGGCTCCGGCCAGTCCGGCGCCGAGATCGTGTTGGACCTGCTGCGCACCGGCGCGCCGGGGCAACGCGTGCGCTGGCTGACTCGCAGCGCGGCGTTCGAGCCGATGGAGTACTCCAAGCTCGGGCTCGAACACTTCACGCCGGACTACACGAGGTTCTTCCACGGTCTGCGCGACGATGTCCGCGCCGACCTGCTGCGCAGCCAAGGGCGCCTGCACAAGGCGATCAGCTTCGAGACCATCGCCGACCTGCACGCCGAGCTGCACATGCGCTCCTTCGACAGCCTCTACGGCGGCACCCTCGGCCTGGCCGGGGACACCGGCGCCACGCTGCTGCCCGGGGTGTCGGTCACCGGCGGGGTGTGGCGACCCGACGGCGGGGGTTCGGTCGAGCTCACCTGCCTGCACGACCGCCTCAAGCGCGAGTTCCGCGTCGTCACCGACGCCGTGGTCCTGGCCACCGGCTACCGCGACCGGGTCCCGGCCTTCCTGGACGCCGACGTGGCCCAGTTGCTCGGCCCCGCCGACCTGGAGCACCGCGTCGCCCCGGGCGTCTATGTGCAGAACGCCGAGCAGCGCACCCACGGCGTCGGCACCCCCGACCTGGGCCTGGGCGCGCACCGGGCGGCCGTCATCCTGAACGCCGTGACCGGCCGGACCGTCTACGACCTGCCCCGGCGTGCCGCGCACACCGCCTTCGACCCGGAGGCGGCCGCGGAGCGTGATCCCGGAATCCGAATCGAGGTGCCCTGAGTATGTCCCCTTCGGCCCGCAATCTCCGTGCCGAGACCGGCGCGGCCTCCGTCGCCTGGCGCAAGGCGGCCCGCGCGCTGCTGGCGAAGTGCGTCGGCGAGTTCTGCTACGAGGGACTGCTGGCCCCCGAGCCCGATCCCGAGGCGCAGGACGCCGACCACTACCGGCTCGATCTGGACCAGGGCGTCTGCTACCGCTTCCGCGCCGAGCGCGGCGACTACGGGTCCTGGTTCGTCGACCCCGAGTCCCTGCGCCGCTCCGAGCGCGGCGCGGACAGCACCCCGCACGACCCGACGCTGTTCGTCCGGGACGCCCAGGGCCGCCTGGAGCTGCCCGGCGACACCGCCGGCCACCTGGTGCGCGAGCTGGCCGCGACGCTGGCGGCGGACGTGTGCCTGGCCCGCTCTGCGCTGACCGTGTCCGAGCTCGCAGACCTGTCCTACGCCGAGCTCGAAGGGCACATGGAGGGCCACCCCTGGATCGTGTTCAACAAGGGGCGCTTCGGCTTCTCCGCCTCCGACGCGCTGCGCTACGCCCCCGAGGCCCGGCACCACATGCGCCTGCCCTGGATCGCGGTGGACCAGGACCTCGCGGAGTTCAACGCGGTGCGGAACCTGACTTCGCAGCGCCTGTACACCACCGAGCTGGACTCGAACACCCGCATCCGCTTCGGCTCGGAGCTGGTCCGCAACGGCTTCAACCCGGCCCGCTACTGGTGGCTCCCGGTGCACCCGTGGCAGTGGGATGAGATGATCCAGCCGCTGTACGGCGCCGAGGTGGCCGCGGGCCTGATCGTGCCGCTCGGCTACGCCGACGACGAGTACCTGCCGCAGCAGTCGATCCGGACGTTCTCCAACGTCTCGCACCCCGAGCGGCACCACGTGAAGCTGCCGCTGTCGATCCTGAACACGATGGTCTGGCGCGGCCTGCCGACCGAGCGCTCGGTGGCCGCCCCGGCGGTGACCTCCTGGCTGCTGGACATCGCGGACGCGGACCCGTACCTGAACGACGAGTGCCGCGTGATCCTGCTCGGCGAGGTGGCCTCGGTGGCGGTCCGGCACCCGGTCCTGGACCGCATGCCGGACGCGCCGTACCAGTACCGCGAACTCCTCGGCGCGATCTGGCGCCAGCCGCTGCCGCCGCGCCTGGAGCCGGGGGAGCGGGCCCGCACCATGGCCTCGCTGCTGCACGTGGACAACACGGGCCGCCCGATGGTGGTGGAGCTGGTCAAGCGCTCCGGCCTGGACGGCGCGGACTGGCTGGACAAGATGTTCGCCGCGATCCTGCCGCCGCTGCTGCACTTCCTCTACAAGTACGGGGTCGTCTTCTCCCCGCACGGCGAGAACGCGGTGCTGGTCAACGACGAGCGCGAGTGGCCGACCCGGCTGGCGGTGAAGGACTTCGTCGACGACGTGAACATCTCGGCGAAGGACCTGCCGGAGCTGGCGGACATCCCCGAGGACGTGGCGGCGGTGCTGCTGCGCGAGATGCCGGACTACCTGTGCCAGTTCATCCACGCGGGCCTGTTCGTCGGCCACTTCCGCTACCTGGCGCGCATCGCCGAGCAGCACCTGGGCGTCGACCGCAGGCTGTTCTGGGGCCTGGTCGCCGACCGGATCCTGGACTACCAGGCCACGTTCCCGGAACTCGCCGACCGGTTCGAGGCGTTCGACCTGTTCACCCAGCGCATCGACCGGCTGTGCCTGAACCGGAACCGGCTGCTGCTGGACGGCTACCGGGACCGCGCGGAGCGGCCGCATGTCGAGGCGTACGGGACGGTGAGCAATCCGCTGAGTCTGTGACCGCTGAGCCTGTGCCCGTCGGGGAAGGGATGGCAGCCGCCGAGTTCCGTCCCGTCCTGTCGGCCCCGCCAAGTACTCTGGTGCGACCATGCCGAACACTGCGCCGACTGCAACACCAGGCGGGGCCACCCCCGATACTCTCACCGAGGCTCCCAGCGGGAGTCCCGAAGACGACCTGACGCCCCTGCTCGACGCGGCAGTCGAGGCGTTGGGCGGTCAGACCCGTCCCGGCCAGATCGCGATGGCCAAGGCCGTGGCGGCCAGCCTCGACGACCGGGTCCACCTGCTCGTGCAGGCCGGCACCGGCACCGGCAAGTCGCTGGCGTACCTGGTCCCGGCCCTGGCGCACCACAAGCGCGTGATCGTGGCCACCGCGACGCTCGCGCTGCAGCGCCAGCTGGTCGCGCACGACCTGCCGCGGCTGGCCACGGCGATAACGCCGCTGATCAAGCGGGAGCCGGCGTTCGCGCTGCTCAAGGGGCGCAACAACTACGTGTGCCGGAACAAGGTCGAGGGCGGCGCGGCCGAGGACGACAACCAGGACGTGCTCTTCGACCCGCTGGCGGTGGGCAAGCTCGGGGCCGAGGTGCTGCGGGTCCGGGAGTGGGTCGAGGAGACCGAGTCCGGGGACCGCGACGACCTGTCGCCGGGCGTGTCCGACCGGGCCTGGGCCCAGGTGTCGGTCTCGGCGCGGGAGTGCCTGGGCTCGAAGTGCCAGTACTTCGAGGACTGCTTCGCCGAGCAGGCCAAGGAGCTGGCGCGGTCCGCCGACGTGGTCGTCACCAACCACGCGCTGCTGGCCATCGCGGCCATGGACTCCGACGTGCAGGTGCTGCCCGAGCACGACGCGGTCATCGTCGACGAGGCGCACGAGCTGGTGAACCGCGTCACCTCCGCGGCGACCGGCGAGCTGACCAAGACCGCCGTCGAGCGCGCGCACCACCGCGCCGACCGGTTGGTGAAGGAGGTCACGGCCGCGAACCTGGCGGTGGCGACCCTGGACTTCACCGAGGCCCTGGAGAACACCCCCGAGGGCCGCTTCCAGCGCGGACTGCCCGAAGAGATCGGCATGGCGCTGACCGCGCTGCGCGACGCCAGCCGCGCAGCGCTCACCGAGCTGTCCAAGAACAAGGGCGGCGATCTATCCGCCGATGGCGACGACACTGCCGGCGCCCGCAAGCAGGCCCGCGCCGCGTGCGAGAACGTGCACCAGGTCGCCGAGCGCGTGCTGGAGGGCGCCGAGGCCGACGTGGTCTGGCTGGAGCGCAGCGAGTTCAAGGGCGTCAAGAACGCCACGCTCAAGATCGCCCCGCTCGGCATCGAGCACCTGCTCCGCTTCAAGATGTTCGCGCGCACCCCGGTGGTGCTCACCTCGGCGACGCTGAAGCTCGGCGGCGACTTCACCGGCGTGGCCGGCAGCGTCGGGCTCTACGGCAACGAGCGCGTCGAGCTGGACTTCAAGCCCGAGCTGCCGGAGGAGATCTACGACGCCGCGGTGAAGCTGCTGCGCGACGGCGACAGCGACGGCGAGGAGTTCCTGGACACGGTCCAGAACCTGCCGCAGCACTGGCGCGCTCTGGACGTCGGCTCCCCCTTCGACTACCCGAAGCAGGGGATCCTCTACGTCGCGCGGCACCTGGACCCGCCGGGCCGCGACGGCATCCGCGACGACCAGCTGGACCTGCTCGCGGATCTGATGGACAATGCCGGCGGCCGGGCACTGGGCCTGTTCAGCTCGATGCGCGCGGCGCAAACTGCCACGGAGAAGCTGCGGGAGAAGATCGACCTGCCGATCCTGTGCCAGGGCGAGGACTCACTGGCCGAACTCCTCCGCAAGTTCTCCGACGACCCCGAGACCTGCCTGTTCGGCACCCTGTCCCTGTGGCAGGGCGTGAACGTCCCCGGCCCCTCGCTCCAACTGGTGACCATCGACCGCATCCCGTTCCCGCGCCCTGACGACCCGGTGTCCGCGGCCCGCACCGAGGCCGTGGGCCGCAGCGGCGGCAACGGCTTCATGGCGGTCTCCGCCTCCCACGCCGCGCTCCTGCTGGCCCAGGGCGCCGGCCGCCTGATCCGCGCGATCGACGACAAGGGCGTGGTCGCGGTCCTGGACTCCCGGCTGGCGACCAAGCCGTACGGCGGGTTCCTGCGGGCGTCGATGCCGTCCTTCTGGCAGACGGACGACACCGACCGGGTGCTGAAGTCGCTGCGGGCGATTGACGCGATGGCGAAGACGGCGGGGCAGAACTGAACTAGGCGGTACCGGGCTGAGCCGACCTACTTCTCCGGAGTGGTCGCGTACTGGATCTGGTCGATGGCGCTGGCCGGGCTCAGGGCATAGACGCTGAGCTTCGCGCCGCCCTCGGCGCTGGACGCCGGGAGGGGGACGTCCTGGACGTCCTTGCCGCTGGTGTCCGGCGTCGGGTTGGCCGTCACCGCCAGGTCGCCGTAGTTCCCGGTCGTGGTCGCCAGGGCGCCGGGCAGCAGGTCGATCGCCGCGTAGAGGGTCGTCCCGGACAGGATGACGTTCTTCTTGCCGGTGTCGACGCCGGGGATGAGCGGCCGGGTCTCGTCCGAGGCGTCGGTCGGGCTCTTCGTGATCCACACGTAGGGGATCGGGCCGAGCGTGCAGGTGGCGCCGGTGTTCTTCACGGCGATCACGAAGACGGACGACTTCTGGCCCGAGACCGCCGGCGCGAGCGAGACGTTCACGGTGGCGTTGGCACAGGCGGGGTGGCTGACCGGCGCTGCGGCGGGAGCGGTGGTCGGGCCGCCGCCGTTGTTGCCTCCGTTGCCGCTGTTGTCGCCCGCGCTCGACGGCGCGGCGGCCGGAGTGCTGGTGGTGCCGCCCGCGGCGGCGGAGCTGGAGGCGCCGCCCGGCGCCGGAGTGGCCACGGTGCTCGGAGCGCCCGACGTGGCAGAGGAACTGGTGGCAGCCGGACCCGAAGCGGCGGGCTTGGCGGCGCTCGAAGAGCAACCGGTCGCGGCGACCGCCACGAGAGCGCCGCCGGCAAGGAGTGCAATGCTGTTCAGTCGATTCATGCCTAGGTGACGTGCGACTTGTAGAACAGGTTGCTGACAACCCTAAAGCGTTGAGGAAAGTCCGTGACCTGCGCCGCCTCGGCGGGTCCCGCCCAATCGGGACCCGCCGAGGCGGCGCACGGACGCCGTGCGGCGCCGGTCTAGAGGCGGCGCAGCACGGTCACGACCCGGCCCAGGATGACCGCGTCGTTGCCCGGGATCGGCTCGTAGGCGGCGTTGCGCGGCATCAGCCACACCGCGTTCGCCTCCTTCTTCAGTTCCTTGACGGTCGCCTCGCCGTCGATCATGGCGGCCACGAACTCGCCGTTCTCGGCCTGCTTCTGCTGCCGGATGACGACCACGTCGCCGTCGCAGATCGCGGCCTCGATCATCGAGTCGCCGACCACCTTCAGGGCGAAGAACTCGCCCTCGCCGACCATCTGCTTGGGGATCGGGATCATCTCCTCGACCCGCTCCTCGGCCAGGATCGGGCCGCCGGCGGCGATCCGGCCGACCAGCGGGACGTACGCCGGCTCCGGCTCGGCGGCGCTGCCGTTGCGGGGGGCGCCCTCCGCGCCGCGCACGATGTAGGCGCGGGGACGGTTCGCGTCGCGGTGCAGGAAGCCCTTGCTCTCCAGGGTCACCAGCTGGTGCCGGACGCTGGAGGTGGACTGCAGGCCGACGGCCTCGCCGATCTCGCGCATCGACGGCGGGTAGCCCCGCCGCCGGACCGAGTCGCGGATCACGTTCAGGACCGCGGTCTGACGCTCGGTCAGGCGCGGGGACGGCACATGTCCGTCATGCGCGGCCTCTCGGGTGTCGGTGGGGGTAGTACTCCGGACGGCCATGGCTTGCGGCTCCTTCGCCATTGAGCTGGGCGGTGGCTGGTCGTGTGAAAGTTTGTTCGCTCGGATCAACCGTAGCGGGTGCCACCCACATGGTGACGAACGGCTGTTCGACAACCCGTGAGGGGGCGGGCGTACGGAATGTCTAACGCGGCTCCGGCGGGAAGGTAACGGCCTGTTTCCATACTCTGTTCGCCAAACCTCGCGCCGGACGGGGCGCGGCGCGTTGGTCCGGTCGGGCGAAACCGTGAAGAATCTTGGACATTCGAACAGCGCACCGGCCTTGCCCTTGTAGCTGGGGCGATCGCGAACAGTAGTCCCATGAACCCCGCGCGACCCTTACGCGACACCCCGATCCGGGTTGCGAGCGGTGCGGCGGGTTGGCTAACGTACCCCTACATCTTGTGATTGGAATAGCGTTAACGCTCCACAGGTTGTGGTTAGTAGACCACAGCGGAGGGTGACGCCATCCCGTCGCGCGTCAGAGTTCGTCAGAGTGCGCCAGAGTGCGTCAGCTGTGAGAAGGAGGCCGAAACCGTGCACTGTCCCTTCTGCAAGCACGACGACAGCCGGGTCGTCGACTCTCGCAGCTCCGACGACGGCACCTCGATCCGCCGCCGCCGCCAGTGCCCCGAGTGCGGGCGCCGCTTCACCACGGTGGAGAGCGCTCAGCTCCTGGTGGTGAAGCGCTCCGGCGCGACCGAGCCGTTCAGCCGGGACAAAGTTGTCGGTGGCGTACGGAAGGCTTGTCAGGGACGTCCGGTGAGCGAGGGCCAGTTGGCCGTGCTCGCCCAGCGGGTGGAGGACGCGCTGCGGGCCGCCGGCTCCGCGGAGATCGCCACCCATGAGGTCGGGCTGGCGATACTCGGCCCGCTCCGGGAGCTCGACGAGGTCGCCTACCTCCGCTTCGCGTCGGTGTACCGGGCCTTCGAGTCCCTGGAGGACTTCGAGGCGGAGATCCTGCTTTTGCGGGCGGAACGCGAACGGGCCTGACGGCCCCACGGCCCGCCGTCGAAGGCGGGCACATGATGAAAATCTTCGCGGGGCCCCCATGTGGGGTCCGGCGATCCAAAGCTTGATCAATTCCGTAGGCGGCGAACCGCCACGGGGCGTCGGAATGGTTTCCCAGAACGGGAGAGGGAAGAAGTATGACGGAGACGGCTAGCGGTCCGCGCGGTGCGGCGTCGGCCCGTGGCAACGGGAAGGCTCCCATGAAGCCCGGGCAGGTCGTGCCCGCCCCGGGTGTTTCCCATGAGGCGAAGGCTCCCGCCAAGGGCGGTAAGGCAATGTTGATCGAGCGGATCCACACCGCCCCCGGCGTGCACCCGTACGACGAGGTCGTGTGGGAGCGCCGCGACGTCGTGATGACCAACTGGCGCGACGGCTCGATCAACTTCGAGCAGAAGGGCGTGGAGTTCCCCGAGTTCTGGTCGGTGAACGCGGCGAACATCGTCACCACCAAGTACTTCCGCGGCGCCGTCGGCACCCCGGTGCGCGAGTGGTCGCTCAAGCAGCTCATCGACCGGATCGTGAAGACGTACCGCAAGGGCGGCGAGGACCACGGGTACTTCGCCGGCCCGCAGGACGCGGAGATCTTCGAGCACGAGCTCGCCTACGCGCTGCTGCACCAGATGTTCGCCTTCAACTCCCCGGTCTGGTTCAACGTCGGCACCAAGTCCCCGCAGCAGGTCTCGGCGTGCTTCATCCTGGCGGTCGACGACTCGATGGACTCGATCCTGAACTGGTACCGCGAGGAGGGCCTGATCTTCAAGGGCGGCTCCGGCGCCGGCCTGAACCTGTCCCGCATCCGCTCCTCCAAGGAGCTGCTGTCCTCCGGCGGCAACGCCAGCGGCCCGGTCTCCTTCATGCGCGGCGCCGACGCCTCGGCCGGCACCATCAAGTCCGGCGGCGCCACCCGCCGCGCGGCGAAGATGGTCGTGCTGGACGTGGACCACCCGGACATCGAGGAGTTCGTCCAGACCAAGGCGCGCGAGGAGGACAAGATCCGCGCGCTGCGCGACGCCGGGTTCGACATGGACCTCGGCGGCAAGGACATCACCAGCGTCCAGTACCAGAACGCGAACAACTCGGTCCGCGTCACCGACGAGTTCCTGACCGCGGTGGAGAACGGCGAGCGCTTCGGCCTCCGCGCCCGGCAGACCGGCGAGGTCATCGAGACCCTGGACGCCAAGAAGCTGTTCCGCGACATCGCGCAGGCGGCGTGGGAGTGCGCGGACCCGGGCCTGCAGTACGACGACACCATCAACGCCTGGCACACCAACCCCGAGACCGGCCGCATCACCGCGTCCAACCCGTGCTCGGAGTACCTGTCGCTGGACAACTCGTCCTGCAACCTGGCCTCGCTGAACCTGATGAAGTTCCTGCGCGAGGACGACACCTTCGACAGCGGGACCTTCGTGAAGATGGTCGAGCTGATCATCACCGCGATGGACATCTCCATCAGCTTCGCGGACTTCCCGACCCCGGAGATCGGCCAGACCACCCGCGACTTCCGCCAGCTCGGCATCGGCTACGCCAACCTCGGCGCGCTGCTGATGGCCACCGGCCACGCCTACGACTCCGAGGGCGGCCGGGCCATCGCGGCCGCGATCACCTCGCTGATGACCGGCGTCGCCTACCGCCGCTCGGCCGAGCTGGCCGGCGTGGTCGGGCCGTACAACGGCTTCGCCCGCAACGCCAAGCCGCACGCGGCCGTGATGAGGAAGCACTCCGACGCGGCCGACGCCTACCAGCCGTACGAGAGCTTCGACGAGGACATCCTGGAGCTCTCGCGCACCGAATGGAAGCGCGGTCTGGAGATCGGCGCGACCAACGGCTGGCGCAACGCGCAGGCCTCGCTGCTGGCGCCGACCGGCACCATCGGCTTCATGATGGACGTCGACACCACCGGCGTGGAGCCGGACCTGGCGCTGGTGAAGTTCAAGAAGCTGGTCGGCGGCGGCTCGATGCAGATCGTGAACAACACCGTCCCGCGCGCCCTGAAGCGCCTGGGCTACCAGCAGGAGCAGATCGAGGCGGTCGTCGAGTACATCGGCGAGCACGGCCACGTGGTGGACGCGCCCGGGCTGAAGCCGGAGCACTACTCGGTCTTCGACTGCGCGATGGGCGAGCGCTCGATCGCGCCGATGGGGCACGTCCGGATGATGGCGGCGATCCAGCCGTTCCTGTCCGGGGCCATCTCCAAGACCGTGAACATGCCCGAGGAGGCCACGGTCGAGGACGTCGAGGAGATCTACTTCGAGGGCTGGAAGCTGGGCCTGAAGGCGCTGGCGATCTACCGGAACAACTGCAAGGTGGGCCAGCCGCTGCAGGACGCGAAGGGGCAGAAGGCGGCTGTGGCCGCTGCCGCCGCGGCTTCGGCACCGGCCGCTTCGGCCGCCGCCGTCGCCACCAGCGCCGTCGCCCCGGCCGCCGCGACCCTGTACGCGCAGCCGGTCCGCAAGCGCCTGGGCAAGAACCGCCGCGGCATCACGAGCTCGTTCTCGGTCGGCGGCGCCGAAGGCTACATGACGGCCAACTCCTACGAGGACGGCGACCTCGGCGAGGTCTTCCTGAAGATGTCGAAGCAGGGCTCGACCCTGGCGGGCATGATGGACGCCTTCTCGATCGCCATCTCGGTGGGCCTGCAGTACGGGGTCCCCCTGGAGACGTACGTCGCGAAGTTCACCAACATGCGCTTCGAACCGGCCGGCATGACCGACGACCCGGACGTCCGCATGGCCCAGTCGATCATCGACTACATCTTCCGCCGCCTGGCCCTGGACCACCTGGACTTCGACACCCGGGCCGCCTACGGCATCTACACGAACGAGGAGCGCCAGCGCCAACTGGAGACCGGCAGCTACCTCCCGGACGAGGACGAGCAGCTCGACCACGAAACCCTCGCCCAGTCCGCGCCGATAGAGCATCGGACCGAACCGGCCGCCCCGGCAAAGAAGAGCACCGACCCGGCCCCCATCCCGATGCCGCAGAGCATCGGCTCCTCCACCGAACTGCTGGAGGCGAAGCTCGGCTACGCCGCCGACGCCCCCCTGTGCCTGACGTGCGGGACGAAGATGCGGCCTTCGGGGAGCTGCTACGTGTGCGAGGGGTGTGGGTCTACCAGCGGGTGCAGCTGAGTCTGCTCGGTAGCCTGATGTGATGCTGCGGCCTCGGATGCCTTCGGGCTCCGGGGCCGCAGGTCTGTAGAGCGTTCCGGCTGCGACAGGCAGCCGGAACGCCGAACGCCCGGCCCTGGAAGGCCGAGCGTTCGATGCGTTCTATGCGACTCGGGAGCCGGTCAAGAACCGGCTCCCGAGTCGCTTTGTGCCAGTGATCGCGGGGGAGCGGTCACCCCACCTGCACCGACCGCTTGGCCAACCCCATCCAGAACCCGTCGATAACCGTCCGCTGCGACCCCAACTCCGCCTCGGCCGCCCCCAGCGTCACGAACAGGGGCGCGAAGTGCTCCGTGCGGGGGTGCGCCAGCTTGCCGGCCGGGGCCTTGTTCTCGAAGTCCAGGAGGGCGTCGACGTCGCCGGCGTCGAGGGCGCGCTTGCCCCAGTCGTCGAACTCCGACATCACCGAGTGGACCTTGCCTTCTTGGCTCAGGGCTCGCAGGTTGTGGGTGAAGAAGCCGCTGCCGACGATCAGTACGCCCTCGTCGCGCAGCGGGGCCAGGCGGCGGCCGATGGCCATCAGTTGCTCCGGCTCCAGGCTCGGCATCGAGACCTGGAGCACCGGGACGTCCGCCTCCGGGTACATCTCCACCAGTGGGACGTAGGCGCCGTGGTCGAGGCCGCGCGTCGGCTCGTCCTGCACCTCCAGGCCCGGGGCGTGCAGCAGCTTGCGGACGGACTCGGCTAGTGCCGGCGCGCCCGGCGCGCGGTACTGGACCTCGTAGTAGTGCTGCGGGAAGCCCCAGAAGTCGTAGACCAGGGGGATCGTCGTGGTGGCGCCGAGGGCCAGGGGTGCCTCCTCCCAGTGCGCCGAGACCATCAGGACGGCCTTCGGCTTCGGGAGGTCCGCCGACCAGGCTGCGAGCTGGCCCGGCCACTGTGGGTCGTCGGCCAGTGGGGGCGCGCCGTGGCTGAGGTAGATGGCGGGCATCCGGTCGGGGGATGCAGAGGGTGTGCTCGTCTCGGTGCTCATGGCATCTCCTGGGTGTGCGGCGCGTCTCAGGCCACGGACAGCACGTCGTCCAGCACGATGCTGTGCCGCGTGTGCTCGACCTTGGCCCGCAGGTAGCGCAGGTTCTGGGCGGTGGCGTGCGCACCGGTCGGCACGCGCTCGGCGACCGTCACGTCCAGCCCCGCCAGCTGCGCCTCCTTGTCCGGATTGTTCGACAGCAGGTGCACGCTGTCCACGCCGAGCGCCGTCAGCATCTGCGCGGCGACGGTGTAGTCCCGCGCGTCCTCCGGCAGCCCCAGGGCGACGTTGGCCTGGTACGTGTCCAGCCCCGCGTCCTGCAGCGCGTACGCGTCGAGCTTGTTGTACAGCCCTATGCCGCGCCCCTCCTGCCGCAGGTAGAGCAGGTAGCCGCCGGCCTCGGCGATGCGCTCGACGGACTCGCGTAACTGCGGTCCGCAGTCGCAGCGCGCCGAGCCGAACACGTCCCCGGTCAGGCACTCCGAGTGCATCCGCACCAGCGGCGTGCGGCCGGGTTCGCCGAGCACGATGGCCAGGTGCTCCCCGCCGTCGACCAGGCCGTGGAACGTCACCAGCTCCGCGTCCACGCTGTAGCCGTCTCCGAACCGCAGCGGCACGCGCACGCGGGTGCGGATGGTGGCCTCGGGTGTCTCGTTCATGGCACGGGTCCCTCCGTGACGAGCTGGTCCAGAGCTGTTCCAATTCGAACAACCTGCTGCGCCGACCTTAGACCGGCGTTCGAATTTGAACAAACCCCACCCGCACCGGGGCTATTCCCGCAGCCGCCGGGAGACCTCGCCGAGACCGTCCGCGAGCACTGTGAGCTGCTCGGGGGTCAACACGTCGATCAGTGCCTCACGCACCACCGCCACGTGCCCGGGCGCCGCCTGCTCCAGCTTCCGGCGTCCGGCCTCCGTGAGGACGGCGAAGACCCCGCGCACGTCCGTCGGGCACGACCGCCGCTCGGTCAGCCCGGCCTTCTCCAGCTGCGTCATCTGGTACGTCAGCCCGCTCTTGGAGTTCAGCAGCGCCTCGGCGAGCTCGGTCATGCGCAGAGAACCCTCAGGGGAGGCGGAGAGCCGCACCAGGATCTCGTACTGGGTGTGCGACAGCCCGGCGTCCTCCCGCAGCTGGTGATCGACTCGCCGCTCCACCAGAGCGGTCGCGGCCAAGAAGCCCGTCCAGGCCTTCATCTCCTGTTCGGACAGCCACCGCGGTTCGTCACCCATGCCGTGATTGTAACGAGCGAAAATCCGTTGAGATCCATCACGGACCGTCACTACGGTGGCCCGGTGGCTGAGCTGACCCGGGAACAGGCTGCTGAGATGATGCGGGAAGCGGTCCCCGGTGCGCGGGTCCTTGCCGTGGAGCGGATGGACGGCGGCATCGAGACCGGCGCCTATGAGATCGTCTGCGCAGACCCTCTACAGAACGCAGTAGTGAAGGTCTACGGAAAAGACGACGGATGGAAACTCCTTAAAGAGATCGGCGTCTACCGTCTCCTGCGCGAGAACGCTATAGAGCTGCTGCCGAAGCTCCTCGGAGGAGCCGGCCCGAACGGACTTCTCGGCCTGCCGTACTTGCTGATGGGCAAACTGCCCGGGACCACAGTCGCTGCGATCACCGACACCCTCCCTGAGCCCGAACTCAAGGACGTCTATCGCCAGATGGGAGCACTCCTGGCGCAGATCCACACGATCGGACAGGAGGCCTACGGATACCTCACCACGGAAATCCTCGATCCCCAGCCGACCAACCAAGCCCAGATGCAGGCAACGCTTAAGCGCGTCTCACAGAGCTTTCTGGACACCACCGGCGATCGAGAACTCTATGAGGCCGCGCACAAGTACGTCAGCGAGCGCGCAGAGCTGTTCTCCCTCTGTAGAGGTCCGGTACTTCTCCACAACGACTTCCACGAGGGGAACGTCATAGTCACGCAGACCCCCGACGGACCGGTCCTCAGCGGCCTGATCGACGTGGAGAACGCCATGGCCGGGGATCCCATAGCGGACCTCTCCAAGACCCACAGCTACTCCATCGGCGACAACCGCACGAAGCTCGACGGACTCTTCGAGGGCTACGGCGAGGTCCCGGTCGAATGGGAGCGCAGGTTCCGTCTGTTCCAGCTGATCCACAGCTTCGAGCTCTGGGACTTCTTCTGCGGCATCGGCGCCCAGGACAAGCTGGACCCCATCGCCGAGGAGATACGCGTCCTCATCGCCGCCGGCTGATCACTGCCGATTGATCACTGCAGACTGATCACTTCGGACCGAACCTCAACGGGGGCTCAATCACCGCGGCACCAATCCCATCCCCACCGCCAACTCCCGCACCTGCCGGTCGAACCACTCGCCCCGCTCCGAGAACACCCTGTTCAGTCGTCCGAACACTTCGAAGTTCACCGCACCGAAGACCTGCGTTACAGCGCTCAAGACACGCTCAATGACATGCGAATCCTCGTTGAACCCCATGCCGACCGCGACGGCACGGAGTTCCTCCGCATAAGCGGCGTCCTCTGTGGCGGGGAACACTCCGGTTCTCTCAGGACTGTCGAGCTTCCCGGCAGCCTCGGCTTCCGCGACGCACCGCGCCATCGCCACCACGGCCCACGACCCCGGCTCGATGGTCTCGTCCGGCGCCAGGTAGCCGGGGATCGGGCTGCCGTAGATGAGCGCGTACTCCGCCGGCCTGGCTATGGCCCAGCGGCGGATGGTGTGGCAGACCGCGAACCACCGTGACAGGTACGCGTCCCGCCGGTCCACGTCCCCGTCGGCCTTCTCCACGGCCTCGCCGAGGGAGGTGTACGCGTCGATGATCAGCGCGGTCAGTAACTCGTCGCGGCTGGGGAAGTAGCGGTAGACGGCCGACGAGACCATCCCCATGTCCCTGGCGACGGCGCGCAGCGACAGCGCCGCCCCGTCGCGGGTCAGGTGGTCCAGCGCGACCTTCTTGATCTCGCTGATCATCTCCGCGCGGACCCGGGCACGGATGGACGGTGCCGGGGTCTTCGCAGGGGTCCGCGCGGAGCCCGAATCCTTTGCGGCGTTCATACCGAGAGTATTGCACACAGGCGAGAGCACTGCTCTTGACAGAGTGCGTTGCTCTAGCGCACAGTGAGGGCAACAGAGAGCACTGCTCTCAAAGGGAAGCATCGCACGCCGCACTGCGGCGAAGAGGAGCTGGACATCATGGCACTGCACGTCATCGTGGGCGCGGGACCGGTCGGCACGGCCACCGCGAAGGTGCTGGCCGAGCGCGGCGAGCAGGTGCGCGTGGTGACGCGCAGCGGCTCCGGCCCGGAGCACGCGAACATCGAGCGGGTGGCCACCGACGCCACCGACGCCGACCGGCTCAGCGCGCTGGCCGAGGGCGCAGCGGCGCTCTACAACTGCGCGAGCCCGGCCTACCACCAGTGGTTCAGCGACTGGCCGCCGCTGGCCGCGGCCCTGCTGACCGCCGCCGAGCGCAGCGGCGCGGTGCTCACCGTCGCCAACAACCTCTACGGCTACGGCCCGGTGACCGGCCCGATCGGCCCGGACACCCCGCTGGCCGCGACCCACCCGAAGCTGAAGCTGCGCGCCGACATGTACCGCGACGCCCTCGCGCTGCACCAGGCCGGCCGGATCCGGATGACCGAGGTCCGGGCCAGCGACTACATCGAGGCCAACTCGATCCTGTCCTACCTGCTGGCCAAGCCGCTGGAGAACGGCAAGCGCGCCTACGTGCCCGCGCCGCTGAACGTGAAGCACAGCTGGACCGCGATCGCCGACGTGGCGCGCCTGCTGGCCGTGGTCTCCGGCGACGAGCGGGCCTGGGGCCGGGCCTGGCTGACGCCGACCACCGCGCCGCTGACCGTGCGCGAGCTGTCCGACCACTACGTCACCGCCCGCGGCCTGAAGCCGGCGAAGCTGACCCAGCTGCCGTACGCGGTCCTGTGGGGTGCGGGCCTGTTCGACAAGATGTCGAAGGAGCTGCGGGCCACGCGCTACCAGTTCGCGAAGCCCTTCGTCCTCGACAGCACCCTGACCGAGAAGACCTTCGGCCTGGCGCCGACGCCGATCGACGAGGTGCTGCGGACGATCCCCGCCGCGTAAGTCAGTGGTGATCAGTACCTTGGGAGACGATCACCACTACGACCGAACGGAACGGGTGCCATGTCCGAGCCCTCCCTGTTGTCCCTGCGCGACGCCGTCCGCGGCGAGGTCCTGCTGCCCGGCGAGGACGCCTTCGACGCCGCGCACAAGCCCTGGAACCTGGCTGTCGCCCAGGACGTGCGCGCGGTGGTGACGGCCGCCGACGCCGACGACGTCGCCGCCCTGGTCCGGTACGCGGACCAGGCCGGGCTGCCGATCGCGGTGCAGCCCACCGGCCACGGCGCCTCCGGCACGGCGGCCGGCGCGATCCTGCTGCGCACCGGCCGCCTGGACGAGCTGAGCGTGGATCCGGAGGCGCGCACCGCGCGGATCGGCGCCGGAGTGAAGTCCGGCGCGGTCAACACCGCGGCGGCCGCGCACGGCCTAGTCGCCAAGCCCGGTAGCTCGCCGACCGTGTCCGTGGCCGGATACACGCTCGGCGGCGGCGTCGGGTTCTTCGCCCGCAAGTACGGCATGTCCTCGGACCACGTGATCGAGTTCGAGGTCGTGGACGCCTCGGGGGAGCGCAAGAAGGCCAACGCGACCGAGAACCCCGACCTGTTCCACGCGCTGGCCGGCGGTGGCGGGGACTTCGCGATCGTGACCGCGCTGACCGTCCGGCTGCACGAAGAGAGTGAGCTGTTCGGCGGCACGACGTTCTGGCCGGACGCCCGCGCAGCCGAGCTGTTCGCCGCCTTCCGCACGGTCACGGCGACGGCGCCGGAGGAGCTGAGCCTGTGGATCTCGCGGGCGCAGTTCCCGGGCGGTGCCCCGGCGATGGTGGCGGTGACGGTGTCGTATCTGGGCTCGGAGAGCGACGGACGCGCCCTGCTGAAGCCCTTCGACGCCATCGACGGCGTCCTGTCGGGGGAGTGGAAGGCGCTGCCGTTCGAGGAGATCGCCGCCATCACCAACGACCCGGTCGACCCGGCCCCGAGCGTGTCGCGCAGCGAGCTGCTCGGCCGCTTCGACGCCGACGAGATCGCGGCGCTGCTGGCCGAGCCGGTCGCGCCGCTGCTGGTGGTCCAGGTGCGGCACCTCGGCGGCGCGCTGGCCGGGGCCCGCCCCGGCCCGCGCGGCCCGGTCGCGGAGGAGTACCTGCTCTACCTGCTGGGCCTGGCGATCACGCCGGAAGGCGGCGCCGCCGTGGCGGCCAAGCAGGCGGAGCTGGTCGCGGCCCTCGGCGACGCGGTGACCGGCGGGAAGCTGGCGACGTTCCTGGGACCGACGGACACCTTCGCCGACACGGTGTCGGCCGCCGAGGCGGAGCGGCTGCGCACGGTGAAGAAGACGTGGGACCCGCAGGGGCGGTTCGTGGCGAACTTCCCGGTGGGGGAGTAGGCGGAGTAGGCGGAGTAGGCGGGGGGAGTCGGCCGGCTCCGGGCTGCTCGGCCCGGCGCCGCGCTGGCCGACGGCACGCCTCAGGCGGTCTCAGGCGGTCTCAGGCGGTCTCAGGCGGCTTCCGGGCCGCCTGTCCCGTCGTACCGATCCCGCGCCTCGCGCATGTTCTCCAGGTTCGCGAACCCCCACTCGCGACACGCCTCGATCGCCGGCAGCAGGCTGCGCCCGAGCGGCGTGAGCGCGTACTCCACATGCGGCGGGTTCTCGTCGAACACCGTGCGCGTGATGAACCCGTCGCGTTCCAGCGAGCGCAGCGTCTCGGTGAGCACCTTCGGCGCGACCCGCCGCAGCGGCACCCGCAGCTCCGTGAAGCGGCGCGGCCCCGCCTCCAGACAGAGCACGACCATGCCTCCCCATTTGTCGGCGATCCGGAACGGGGACTCGGCCGAGGGGCAAGCGGTGTCGAACATCTCCGGGCTCAGGGCAGCACGCTCATCCACAGGTCGAGCCTAGTTACGTTGCAGTGACTGGGGCGACCGGTCCTACCGTCGCGGACATGGCGAACATCATCGTTTTCGGAGCCGGCGGTCGCGCCGGACGGCCCACGGTGGCCGAGGCGGCACGGCGCGGGCACACGGTCACGGCCGTCGTGCGCGACCCGGCCAAGTACCGGGACCTCGCGGCGGATGGCGTGACCGGCGTGACCGTCGTCCCCGGCGACGTCACCGACGCCGCGAGCGTCGCCGCCCTCGCGAAGGGCCACGACGTCGCAGTAAATACCGCCGCAGCGATGGACGAGGGGCACTTTGTAGCCGCCGCCCGGGCGCTGGTCGAAGGACTCGGCATAGCCGGAGTCCAGCGGCTGGTCGCGGTCGGCATCGGCGGCGCCCTCGAAGTGGCGCCGGGCGTGCCGGCTTACGACAGCGACGGGCTTCCCGAGGAAGCCCGCGCCTTCTCCCGCAACCACGCCGCGCAGCTCCCGTTGCTGCGGGACTCGGACCTGGACTGGGTGGTCCTCGCCCCGCCGCTGGTGTTCCTCGACGAGGGCCCCGGCACCGGTGCCTACCGGCTCGGCGGTGTCGAAGCCATCCCCGGCGCCGACAAGTTCGCCTACGCCGACCTGGCCCTGGCGCTCGTCGACGAGGCCACGGCGCCGACCCGCTCGCGCGAGATGGTCGCCGTGGCCTGACAAGCCGCCGCCGGATCGCATGGCCGGACCGACCGTCTATATCTCAGGCGGTCACCAGCTCCCCGGCTCGAAAGGAAACCCCGAGATCAGCCAACACGGACCGCGCGGCGCGCTGTCCCGACTCCATCGCCCCGTCGATCCCGGCGGTTCCCCGATGGTCCCCGCAGACGTACAGGCCGTGGATCAGCCGCACCGGCCGCCGGAAGTTGTGCGGCGAGGTCATCGCCGGCACCGCGTACGGGAAGTGGTGCACCGCCACGCACTCCCACCGGTCGTCGGCGGCCTCGTACAGCTCGCTGAGCCGGGCCCGCACCTCCCCTTCGAGGTCGGAGGTGCGGGTCCCGGTGTGCCCGACCACGTTCGTGGAGACCAGCGTCCGGCCGTCCGGGCTCCGGCCCGGCGCGGCCTGGCTGACCGCCGCCGTGCGCGCCACCGGCGAGCGCGGGTCGGCGTCGACCAGGACCGCCGGTTCCGAGCGCGGCGGCGGCAGCACGGTCGCGTGGTGGAAGGTGGTCACCGACCGCAGCTGTGGTTCGTGCAGCCCCGGCAGCAGCTCCACCGCCGTCGCCGGGTCCGTCGCCACCACCACCGCCGAACTGCGCAGCACCTCGTCGGAGGTGACCACGCCGTTCGCGTACACCATCAGGACCTCGGTCTCCAGCCGCACCGCCCCGGCCGGCAGCCGCTCGGCCAGCCGCTGCGGTATCGCCGCTATCCCCTGCGACGGCAGGCACCACCGGCCGCGCACCAGCTGCCGCAGTGCCAGCTCCATCGCCCGGCCCGACACCGACATCCCCGGATCGGGCTCGGCGGCGAACGCCTCCAGATACGGCCGCAGGAAGCCGTCCACGACCCGCCGCGACAGTCCCACCTCGGCGACCAGCTCCGCCGCCGAACGCTCCGGGCCGGCCAGGATCGTCTCCGGGCGGCTCTGCGCCACCCGCAGCAGCCAGCCGGACTGCCGGCGGCGCTCGGCCGGCGAGCCCAGCGGGGTGCGCAGGACCGTGCCCGCGCTCACCGCGCCGTCGCTGCCGGCGCGGTCGCCGTAGCGGATGCGCTTGCCGTCCAGCTGCAGGTCCACGCCGGGCGCGAAACACCCCAGCTCCAGCTTCGCGTTCTCGCCGTGCTCGACGGAGTTCACCAGGTGGAACCCCTTGTCGACGACGAACCCGGAGACCCGCTCGGTCCCGGCCCTGCCCCCCACCCGGTCGGATGCCTCGACGACCAGGACGTCCAAACCCGCCTCGTGCAGCCGTCCCGCTGCGTGCAATCCGGCCACTCCGGCGCCGACGACGATCACGTCCGCGTCCGAGTGATGCCGGTGGCTCGGACTTCGCACTGTCACAGGAGCCCCTCCACCCTCTAGAGCCGATCTCCCCGGCGCGCCTTGTGAGCCCGCGCGGCTTGCGCTGGGCACGGCGAAGCCGGCCGAGCGTCGGCGTTTGTGGAGGAACGCCTACCCCTGCGCCGGTGGCGTACTCTTGCGAAACGCCTGCTGTCTCAGCATTCGAGAACTCAGCGTGTTCGGACCGTCACGCATTTAAGGGAACTGATTTAGCCCATCGCGGCAGCGAGAGCGGAGCGCGGATCCGGGGTTTCGAACGCGAACCCGGAGTCGGTGAGCCGGGCCGGCAGCACCCGCTGGCTGCCGGTGAGCTCGTTCGCCATCTGCCCGAACAGCACCCGCAGCGCGAACCCCGGCACCGGCATGACCGTCGGGCGGTGCAGCACGTGGCCGAGCGCCTTGGTGAAGGCGCGGTTGGTGACCGGCAGCGGACCGGTGACGTTCACCGCCCCGGTCATGGTCCCGTCCACTGTCAGGGTCATGATGTGCTTCACCACGGCCAGGTAGTCCGCCATCCCGATGAACGAGAAGTACTGTCGGCCGCTGTTGATCGGGCCGCCGATCCCGGCCTTGAAGAACGGCAGCATCCGGGCCAGCGCGCCGCCCGAGCCGCCCAGGACCACGCCGTTGCGCAGGTGTGCCACCGGGATCCCGGCGTCCTCTGCGGGCTTGGTGGCGGCCTCCCAGTCCCGGCACAGCGCCCCCAGGAAGTCCTCGGAGCCCGGGGACTCCTCGGTGACCGGCGCGGTGCCCGTGTCGCCGTAGAAGCCGATCGCTGACGCGGACAGCAGGGCCTTCGGCTTGTCGGACAGCAGGGCCAGCGAGCGGGCCAGCGTGTCGGTGCCGTGGACGCGGCTCTCGGTGATCTCCCGCTTGTAGGCGGCCGACCAGCGCTTGTCGCCGAGGCCCGCGCCAGCCAGGTGCACCACGACGTCGCAGCCCTCGTACGGCTTCGGGTCCGGGTCGCCGAAGGGCGACCAGTGGCGTTCTCCGGCGGCCTCGTCCGGGTGCGTGTGCCGGACCAGGCGGACGATCTCGTGGCCGTCTTCGGTGAGCGCGGCGGACAGCGCCGTGCCGATCATTCCCGTGGAGCCGGTGATGGCGATCCGCATATCAGCAGCATAGACCTGTGATCCTCGCCATCCCGGGAGGAGGGTCGTCTCGAAGTTAAGTTAGGCTAACCTAAGTTCCGTGCAGGACGACGGAAGCAGGCGAGACGACAGAGAAGGTGGTTCATGAGGTACACAGGCCCCAAGGTGCGCCGGTCCCGCCGGGCCGGGGTGCCGCTGACGGCCAAGGCCGAGCGCGTGATGGTGCGCCGTCCGCTGCCCCCGGGGCAGCACGCGGCCGGCCCGCGCGCCGGGAAGCAGAGCGACTACGGCCGCCAGCTGGCCGAGAAGCAGAAGATCCGCTGGTACTACGACCTGTCCGAGCGGCAGCTCCGGACCCTGTTCGACAAGAACCGCCGGCGCTCCGGGCGGGCCGGCGAGAACGTCATCGCCGCCCTGGAGTCGCGGCTGGCCACGGTCGTGCTGCGGGCCGGCCTCGCACCGTCGATCTACGCGGCGCGCCAGTTCGTGAACCACGGCCACGTGACCGTGGACGGCGCGAAGGTGGACATCCCCTCCTACGCCGTGCGGCCCGGCCAGGTGGTCGCGGTGCGGGCGAAGTCGCGGCTGATGCCGGCGTTCCAGGCCGCCGCGGCCGGCCAGTATGCCGACGAGCGGAGCGCCGCCTACCTGGACGTGCGCCGGGACGAGCTCGCGGTGACGCTGACCCGCGAGCCGAAGCGGGCCGAGGTGCCGGTCCCGTTCGACGAGCAGTTGCTGGTCGAGTTCTACTCGCGCTGAGCGGCGCGGGACGGCGGCTACGGGAGGTCCATGGCTCGAAGGAAAGTATCGACGACGCAAAACTGCCCCGGTCCGACGGACCGGGGCAGTTTTGCGAGCTCGTGAGCGCTACAGCCCGAGGTCGGCCTCGAACTTGCCCTCTTCCAGCCGCTCCTTGATCGTGACCAGGAAGCGGGCCGCGTCGGCGCCGTCCACCAGCCGGTGGTCGTAGGTCAGCGCCAGGTACACCATCGAGCGCACCGCGATGACCTCGCCGAGGTCGGGGTCGTTGATGACCGCCGGGCGCTTCACGACCGCGCCGGTGCCCAGGATGCCGACCTGCGGCTGGTTCAGGATCGGGGTGTCGAACAGCGCGCCGCGGCTGCCGGTGTTGGTCAGCGTGAACGTGCCGCCGGCCAGCTCGTCGGGCAGGACCTTGTTGGTCCGGGTCCGCTCGGCCAGGTCCGCGATCCCGCGGGCCAGGCCCGCCAGGTTCAGGTCGCCGGCGTTCTTGATGACCGGGGTCATCAGGCCCTTCTCGCTGTCCACCGCGATGGCCAGGTTCTCGTAGTCGTGGTACGTGACCGTGCCGGCCTCGGTGTCGATGACCGCGTTCACGTTCGGGTGCTGCTTGAGCGCCTCGATCGCGGACAGCGCGAAGAACGGCATGAACGACAGCTTCACGCCCTCGCGCGCCTCGAACTCGGTCTTGGCGCGGGCCCGCAGGCGGGCGACGTTGGTGACGTCCACCTCGACCACGGTGGTCAGCTGCGCCGAGGTCTGCAGCGACTCGAGCATGCGCTTGGCGATCAGCGCGCGCATCCGGGTCAGCTTCTCGGTGCGGCCGCGCAGCGGGCTCGGGGTGACCGGGGCCTTGGCAGCCGGGGCCGAAGCCGAGGCCGAGGCAGCAGGCGCCGCGGCGGGAGCCGGCTTGGCCTTGGCCGCGTCGATCACGTCCTGCTTGCGGATGCGGCCGCCGACACCGGTGCCGGTGACGCTCGCCAGGTCCACGCCGTGCTCGGCGGCCAGCTTGCGGACCAGCGGGGTGACGTAGGCCGCGGCCGGCTCGGAGCCGGCGCCGGGGGCGTCGATGCGCGCGGCGGTGGTGGCCTGCGCGACGACCGCCGGGGTGCCGGGGCGGAACTCGCCGGCCGGGGCCGGAGCGGGCGCCTGGGCGGCGGGAGCCGGGGCCGGAGCGGTCGCGGTGAACGACGGCGCGGCGGCCACAGCGGGTGCCGGGGCGACCGGAGCCGGAGCCGGCGGCGCGACCGGCGGCGTGGCCGGCAGCGGCGCGGGCGCCGGGGGAGCGACCGGCGGGGTGACCGGGGCCGGAGCCGGCGCGGGCGGCGCGACCGGGGCCGGAGCAGCGGCGGCCGGAGCGGCACCCGGGGCGCCGACCACGGCGAGCTGCGCGCCGATGTCGATGGTCTCGTCCTCGGCGACGTTGATCGCCAGCAGGACGCCGGCCACCGGCGAGGGCACCTCGGTGTCGACCTTGTCCGTCGAGACCTCCAGCAGCGGCTCGTCCACCGCGACCGTGTCGCCGACCGCCTTCAGCCAGCGCGTGACGGTCGCCTCGGTGACCGACTCGCCCATCGCCGGCAGGAACACCGGGGTGCCGGCGGCGGCGCCGCCGGCCGGGGCTGCCGGAGCAGCCGGGGCGGCGGGGGCCGGAGC
>NZ_JAACYW010000860.1 GCF_015356825.1 Catenulispora rubra
CACACCCCGCCGATGATGAGCGACGCCGCCACGCTGCTGGTGCTGTCGGTGGACGGCAAGGGCATCGTCATGCGCCCGGCCGACCTGCGCGAGGCCACCCGCAAGAAGGCCGAGCGCGAGAAGGCCGTCGGCCGCCTGGGCGAGGACGGGCACGCCGGGCGCAAGCGCATGGCCACCATCGGCGCCGTCTACGACGCCGACCCCGCACCCCGCCGCCCGCACGACATCATCACCCTGGCCAAGGCCGAGAAGAAA
>NZ_JAACYW010000861.1 GCF_015356825.1 Catenulispora rubra
GTCTTCGCGGACTATTGAGACAGTCCAGAAGCCGCCACCCAACGCCACATGCACCACCGGCGGCCGACGGATCGACGGTCGACACCGGTCGTGCGCGGACAGAGCTCACCGCGCCGGTCCGGGGCCGGCCGCCACGCCCTCGATGACCTCGCGTCGTCGACTGCTCGAAGCGAGGCGATAGAAACGCCTTCGACTTCGGCCAAGTCGGAGGCACAGTGGGGGATCGCCCCGCATCGAGCAGGCCCCGCAAGGGGC
>NZ_JAACYW010000862.1 GCF_015356825.1 Catenulispora rubra
TCAGCGTCGTGGCCGCCGGGCCGAAGCAGTGGTAGTAGGCGATCTCGCCGTCGCTGATCGACCGGCGGGCCAGCACCCACCGCTTGCGGCCATCGGTATCGCAGGGCACGCCCACGCGCAGCCAGTCCTAGAACCGTTCGCCGTGGGCTCCGGTCCCGGCGGACCTGCGCTGCCAGCGCCCGGACGGCTGGGCCGCGACCAGGTCGGCCACCGACGGTCCGCCGGGAGCCGACAGGTTCGTCGAACGCGTGGCCA
>NZ_JAACYW010000863.1 GCF_015356825.1 Catenulispora rubra
CGGCGGCTTCGACCTCGAAGATCGCCGGGTCGGGGTCGGGGGCCGGCAAGACGATCACCGTCTGGTACATGGACGGCGACCTGTCCGACGCGGTCCAGAAGGCCATCGGCGACAAGTTCACCGCCGATACCGGTGCGAAGGTGAACATCCAGGTCCAGGAGTGGGACGGGATCAACACGAAGATCGCCACGGCACTGGCACAGGGCAATCCGCCGGACGTCGTGGAGGTCGGCAACACCGACGTCCCGCTGTTCG
>NZ_JAACYW010000864.1 GCF_015356825.1 Catenulispora rubra
GTGACGGTCTCGCCGATTTTCTTGCGGTCTTCGGGGTCGTTCCGAGTTGCGGCCGCGGCGGCGAGGTGGTCGACAACGTCCGCGGATCTGCCGTTCAGGATGGTCAGGGCCCATTCGGCGACCGCTGCGTCGGTGTCGTCGTTGTGCAGGATGTGGGCTGCGTGGTGCAGGTATTGCAGGACGTGTATGACGTCGATCAGGATGTGGATCGGCGCGTTCCGTTTCGCGGCCTCGGCGCGGATGGCGTCGATCTGG
>NZ_JAACYW010000865.1 GCF_015356825.1 Catenulispora rubra
AGACGGCGCCGTGCTCCATGGCGTGGACGGCGTTCTCGTTGGCGACCGGCGCGGTGTAGACGCCGCAGTTGAGCCAGACCGGGGCGTGGTCGCCGCCGACCGGCGGGGTCTGCGGGTAGGTCACCGGCGTGGTGACGTGGTTGCGGCTGAGCCCGCTGAAGGATTTGACCCCGGCTATGTTCGCCGAGGCCTGCGAGGCCAGGACGACGGCGGTGATGGTGCCGACGATGCCGGCCAGCAGCAGGACCAGGATCC
>NZ_JAACYW010000866.1 GCF_015356825.1 Catenulispora rubra
GGGGAGTCGCAGAGACCAGCGAGAAGCGACTGTTTACTAAAAACACAGGTCCGTGCGAAGTCGCAAGACGATGTATACGGACTGACGCCTGCCCGGTGCTGGAACGTTAAGGGGACCGGTTAGACCGTAAGGTCGAAGCTGAGAACTTAAGCGCCAGTAAACGGCGGTGGTAACTATAACCATCCTAAGGTAGCGAAATTCCTTGTCGGGTAAGTTCCGACCTGCACGAATGGCGTAACGACTTCTCGACTGTCT
>NZ_JAACYW010000867.1 GCF_015356825.1 Catenulispora rubra
GGGTGGGGGCGGAGCTCGGCGAGGCCGAGCTGGCGTTGGAGCACGTGGCGATCACCAAGGCGACGCTGGCGGTGGTGCTGGCCGGTGGCGGGCCTGATGGCGATGCCGCCGGCCGGCAGGCCGCCTCAGAGCGGGCCGCTGTCCCGTTCTGGAGCGTGGTGCTCGATGAGCGGGCGCTGCCGGCTGGCTATCGGGAACTGTGGGCGGTGCTGGTGAAGTCGCCGGACGGGGTGCGGTGCAAGGCGGCGGCGGTGT
>NZ_JAACYW010000868.1 GCF_015356825.1 Catenulispora rubra
CCTATCTGCAGCGCGCCACCGCGTCCGACCTCGCCCACGCGAAGGTCCTGGGCAACAGCCTGATCTACGCCCAGCAGCACGACGTCACGCCGGACGGCCGCCTGCGCGCGTCGTACCAGCCCGATCCCTTCATCACCAGTACCGGCGCGCCCTATGTCGGGTCCAACGCCACCTACACCGGCAACCAGGCATGGGCCGGGCTCGCCTTCGTCCACCTGTACGCGGACACCGGCGACGGCGCCTATCTGACCGCGG
>NZ_JAACYW010000869.1 GCF_015356825.1 Catenulispora rubra
CGGCCCGCTGCACCATCACGGACCTGGCTGAGCGCGTCGGCAAGTCGCCGGGCACGATCACGCGCTTCTGCCGGGCACTGGGGTTCACGGGATACGCCGAGCTTCGGGTGGCGCTGGCGGAGGAAGCGGGGCGCGCGGCGGGCAACGCCGAGGGCACTCGCTGGGCCAGCGACATCGGCGGCGAGGTGCGGCCGGGGGATCCCGCCGAGCGGCTCGTCGGCGTCGTGTTGGGCACCGTGACCCGGGCCCTGCGCG
>NZ_JAACYW010000087.1 GCF_015356825.1 Catenulispora rubra
GGTGTAGCACTGGTGCAGAAAACGGTCGGCTTCGTCGGAAAGCTCTTCGATGCTGGCTAGGCTGGATAATCGGTCGCCAGGGCACTTCTGGCGGATCGCATGACGGAACACGGGGATCCCCTCCGCTTGGAGCCGAACAGCAACCAACCCCCCGCACCATCGGGCTCGAACCGCGTATCCATCGCCCCGGCATCACTACCGTGCGCCGCCTCCGTCATCGCAAAGAACGACCACGTCCGCCCACCACGCAACCGCCGGAAGAACAACTCCCGCTGCGCCTGATCACCCAGCAGGCACACCATGACGCCGGCCAAGCCCGGCCCCGGGCAGGCCAGCGCGGTCGCCGCGTCACCGCACGCGGTCTCGGTGAACGCCACCACCGTCTCCAGGCAGCCGCCGGCGCCGGAGGGGGGCGCGCCACCGGACGCCGACTCGCGAAGCTCCACCGGAGTCTGGCCCTCCCGCATCGCCGCGAAGACCGGGGAGTCGAAATGAGCCTCCATCGCATCCGGATCCGCGTCGATCGCCAGCGCCCGGGCCCGCAGGTCGGCACTCGCCTCGCGCGCACGATCGCGAACGGCACGCAAACGGCCATCGAGCTCGATCACGCCGGTCCTTCCTCCGGCAATCCCGCCGATCCCATCGATCCCATCGATCCCACCGATCCCACCGATCCCACCGATCCGGGCGGTCGCGGCGGTCCCAGCGGTCGCGCCGATCCCACCAATCCCCGCAGTCACAGCGCGTCCTCCAGAACCTCAACAACCACCGACTGGAAATAGGCCCCCCGAGCAGTAGCCACCAGCGCGCACCGATCCCCAGCACGCAACCGCCCCACCCGCTCGGCGTGCTCGAGCCCCATCAAAGCGTCGGCACCGAAGTTGTGCGCCCGCTCGGCGAGCAGATCCAGACAGATCCGCTCGAACGGAAACCCCGACCGGCCGCAGAAGCTGGTCCACACCATCCGATTCCCCAGCCCCGGCATCAGCCAGTCGATCCCGTCCAGGCCCACGCCCGCGGCATCGGCCGCGCGCCGGACCACCTCGAGCGTCTGCGCACGGATCACCTCGGCGTTCGTGGCGAACTCCGCCGGTGTCATCCGCAGATTGCGATAGAATCTGGTGTCCCTGCTGGTGGCGCCGCCGAGATACCGGTAGCGCGGCCGCTCCGCGGCGTCGGGGTGCTGGACCACGACGGCGGCCACGCCGTCCCCGGAGACCGACCGGCCCGGGTAGACCCTGGCGCGCTCGAAGACGCTGCCCTGCTCGCCGGCGAGCACCAGCACCCGATCGTCCGTCGTGCCACCGCGCCGCGCCAGGAAGCGGCGGGCGAACTCGATCGAGCGCAGCCCGGCGACGCAGTTCACATGGGAGAGGCCGTAGACGGGCGCGTCGCGCAGCGCGAGCTTGTCACGCAGCGACTCCCGGAACGCGCCGTCACACAGGTCGATCCGCCGGGTCAGCAGCGTGTGCCCGTAGAGGACCAGCGCCGCCGACCGGCCGCCGAGCGCCGCATGGCCCGCGTCGAACAGCAGGTCCTCCGTCCGCTCGCCGTCGGCCAGGCTCAGGACGGTGCGCAGGCCCAGGGCCTTGAACATCCGGGCCTCCCGCTCGTCGTACCCGGCCCGCGCCACGACATCCGCCACGGACTCCTCGCGGCCGGGCAGCCGAACGGCCACCCGAGACAGGCCGACGGCCCCCAAAGCGGTCGCGGAGTAAGCCATGGGTCAGCCCTCCGCGATCATGGACTGCGGCGCGGCGCAAAGCCAAAGCCAAAGCCGAAGCCGAAGCCGAAGCCAAAGCCAAAGCCGCGCGGTCTCGGACAAGCGCATCAGAACTCACTTTCCGTTCGGGAAGAGCTGCCCGCTGCCCGGGCGGCGAGCGCGGGCCGGTCGGTCTTCCGGTTCGCGTTGAGCGGGAACTCCTCGACGTACTCGTAGCGCAGCGGGATCAGCGCCCGGGGGAAGAACGCGGCCAGTTCCTCCATCAGGTCGGCGGCGGGGCGCGGTTCGCCGATGCAGAACGCGAACAGCTCCCCGCCGACCGCCACGGCCACGGCGTCGGTGATCCCCCCGCAGCGCCGCAGCGCCGCCTCGACCTCGGCGAGCTCCACCCGGACCCCGTGGATCTTCACCTGGTGGTCCCGGCGGCCCAGGTAGCCCAGTTCGCCGTCGGGCAGTCGCAGGACCAGGTCGCCGGTGCGGTACCAGCGCCGCGCCTCGTGGTCGAGGAAGCGCCCCTCGTCGTCCGCCGGATCGAGATAGCCGGGGAACATCTGCGCGCCGGTGACGCACAGCTCGCCGCTGTCCGGGTGCGGCTTCCCGTCGGCGCCGAGCAGCAGGTGATCGCTGCCCGGATGCAGCGAGCCGATCGGCACGACATCGTTGACGCACCGACCCGGCGAGGTCGCCGGATCCCATCGGTGCACGCTGCACGAGATGGTCAGCTCGGTGGGGCCGTAAAGGTTCTCCACGCGCGAGTCCGGCGCGGCCGCCTGCCAGTCGGCCGCGTCGCGGCTCAGCAGCGGCTCGCCGCAGAACAGGCTGTAGCGCAGCCCGGCCAGGGAGCCCGGGCCGAGCGCGCCGCGCCGCCGCAGGACCGGGATCACACTAGGCGAGGAGAACCACACGGTGATGCCGTGCCGGGCGACCCAGGCGGCCACCGAGGCGAGGGCCCGGGGCGGCACCGAGACCAGGGTCCCGCCGCTGCCCCACGCCGTGAACAGGTCGAACATCGCCAGGTCGAAGGTGAGGTCGAAGGTCTGGGAGAACACGTCGTCCGGGCCGAAGCGGTAGCGGTCGTGCACGAAGCGCAGGTAGGCGCAGACGTTGCGGTGCAGGACCGGCACGCCCTTGGGTCGTCCGGTGGATCCCGAGGTGAACAGGATGTAGGCGGTCTCCTCGGGGCTCGGCGTGCCGGGCCGCTCCAGCGGCGCGGCGCCACCCGGCTCGTGCACGACCGGCACTCCGGACAGCACGTCGGCGAGTTCGGGCACAACGGCCAGACCGTGCTCGTCGACGACGAGCGCGTCCACCTCGGCCGCGGCGATCATCCGCCCGGTCCGCTCGGCCGGGAACCCCGGGTTGAGCGGCACCACCGCGGCTCCCGCGTAGCCGGCGGCCAGGATCCCGGCGTACGCCTGCTCGCTGCGGGCGGCGAGCACGCCGACCCGGCGCGGCCGGTGCGCGCTGTGCCGGGCCGTCAGCTCGCCGGCCAGGGCCAGCGCCCGCTCGTGCAGCCGCCGATAGCTGAAGTGCTCCCGGCCGATCCGCAGCGCCACCGCCTCCGGGGCGGCCAGCGCGCTTCGCAGGAACCAGCCGTGCAGGCAGTCCTCGGAGACACTCGGCTCCGTCACCGCCGCGAGACTGCTCATCGTCATTCCCTCGCGTGCTCTGAGCCGGCCGAGGCGACCCGCGCCACGGCCCGGCCGGTGCCGGGCAGATCAGTCATCTGATAGAAATCCGAGTCGGGGATCCGCACGCCGTGGCGCTCCTCATGGCGGGCCAGCAGTTCCATGATCTGCGCGGACGCGGCACCGAGGTCGCCGGCGAACGATTCCGCCGCGGCGGCGATCGCCACCACGAGATCGACCTGGTGCGTCACAGTCACGGCGATCTCGCCGACCCCGGCCTCGCCGGCGAGCCGCAGCGCCCCACCGGACAGCGCCACCGAAGGAGCGCCCCAGTCATCGGAGCAGACCTCGATGTCCTGCCACCGCAGCCCCTGCCCGAAGCCGCGGCCGAGCAGCTTGCAGGTGGCCTCCTTGACGCAGAACCGCCCGGCCAGCCGCTCGACGTACCGCGCCGAACCGAGCTGCCCGGCCTCGGCCAGCTCGCGCTCCGTGAACACCAGCGCGCGGTAGCGGTGATGCCCGGCGACCCGCGCGAAGCGGGACACCGACATCAGGTCGACGCCGATCCTCATCGCGACCCGGCGCCTTCGTACGGCGTGCTGTCGGCCCGCAGCACGGATCCGACGTCCACCGCGTCCAGCAGCAGCCAGCCCTCGCGCAGCGGACCGCGCGCGTGTATCAGCACACGTTCTCCGTCGCGCACCTTCCCGGCCGCCAGCGCCTCATGGAACGCCAGCCAGCCGTCACACGGGCCGCGGCCGGAGAACCGGTGCTCCGCGCCGTCCGCAACGCCCGAACCGCCCAAACCGCCCGAACCGCCCGCAGCGGCCGACCCGCCCTCGCCGCAGCCCAGGACGCGCAGCGGACCGGGACCCTGGCGCAGCCGCAGTCCGACAGCCTTGAACCGGCCCGGAACGCGCACGTCGGCGAACAGCGGCTCGTCGCAGACCACCACGGTCGCCCCGGTCCTCGGCGGGACGGCCCACTCCAGCAGATCGAAGACCGCCGTCCCGCCCAACTCCTCCAGATGCGTGATGCCCAGGTCCTCACCGGCCCAGCCGGACTCGTGCACCAGCTGGGCCAGCGCCGCCACCATCGAGTCGCGCAGCGGACCGGAGCGCACCAGGAACAGCGGCTGCGCCACCGCCGGGACGCCGAGGCCGGCCAGCGCCAACGAGCTCACGTCGGGCCCGTCCCAGACAGAGTCCTGCAAGGTCCGCACCAGGGCGTGCTCGGGCGGTATCCCGTGCTCCCGCTCCAGCCGGGAGCGCGGAACCGCGAGCTCGGAGGAGTCCAGCGGCACGTAGTTCTCGAACGGGAGCGTCGCGGCGCTCACCGCCTCCACGCTCAGACCGGCCGGCATGGCGGCTAGGCCGTCGCGGTCTTGGCGAGTCCGGCCTCGACGTACTCGGCCAGGCTCGCGACGGTCTTGAACACCTCGGGCCCCAGCTCCTCGGGGTCGATCTCCAGCCCGACGGTGTCCTCCAGGCTCATCAGCAGCTCGATGACGCTGGTCGAGTCCAGCGCGAGGTCGTCGAACAGCCGCGCGTCCTCCCGCAGTTCGGGAACCTCGCGGTTCAGCACCTCGGACAGGCTGCTGCGCAGCTGGAGGAGAGTCTCGGCACGGTCCATCACAAACTCGCTTTCCTCGACAGGTGGATAGGGCCGACTTTGTAGTGTTCTGCGGGCCCGTTCTCATCTAGCCAGCCCGCCTCGCAGGGCGTCAATGACCAGGCCGTTGACAACTTTCTGCCGCCCTTTCGAGCCCTGCGGCACCCGGGGCGCCGGCCGGCGGGCGGTGCGGGCTCAGGCTCGGCCGTCTTCGACGACCTCCGCGATGGTCGCCTGGAAGTAGGCCCCCAGGCCGATCGCCACCAGCGCGCAGCGGTCGCCCGGACGCAGCCGTCCGGCACCGTCCGCGTGCTCCAGCGCCATCAGGGCGTCCGCACCGAAGTTGTGCCCCCGCTCCGGCAGCAGGTCCATGCAGATCCGGTCCTTGGGGATGCCCGAATGGCTGCTGAACGCGCGGGTGAACATCAGGTTGGAGAAGTGCAGCATCACCCAGTCGAGCCGGTCCATGGACAGGCCGGCGGCCCGCGCGGCCCGGTCCAGGGTCTGCACCGCCTGCTCGGAGCAGAGCTTCTGGAACAGCCCCGCGGCCTCGCGCGACATCTTCGAGGTCGCGTAGAAGCGGGTGTCCCGGCTGGACGCCCCCGCCAGGTACCGGTACCGGTACCGATGGCGGTGGCGGCCCTCGGCGCGCTGCACCATCAAGGCCACCGCGCAGTCCCCGGTGACCGTGGTGCCCGCGATGTACCTGTCGAGGTCGTTGTTGGCGCTGCCCTGGTCGCCGCCGAGCACCAGCACCCGCTCCTCGGGATCCGCACCGGGCCGATACAGGTATCGCCGGGCGAGTTCCACTGAGCGCAGAACCGACACGCAGTTGACGTGGGAGACGCCGTAGAAGTCGCTGCCGGGCAGCCCGAGCCGCTCGCGCAGCCGTTCGGAGAACTCCCCGGCGACGTCGGGCTCGGGCATCAGCAGAGTGTGCCCGTAGAGGATCAGGTCGGCCGGGCCGCCCTCGAGGGCCGTCCTGCCGGCCCGCACCAGCAGGTCCTCCAACTGCTCGCCCTCGGCCAGAGCCGGGCTGTCCCGCAGCCCGTAGACCTTGGCGAACATCCTGCGCTCCAGCGGACCGCAGCCCCTGCGCGCCAGTACGTCGTCGACCGCTTCGGTCCGCCGCGGCACACTCACCGCCACGCGTGACAAGCCCACGGGTCCGGGCGGCGCCAAGGCGTGGTCGTAGGCGTGATCGCGACCGCCGGGCCGAGCCAGGACGCCGGAATCAGCCATCTGCGTCTCCTGTCTGATATCCGCGCTCGACATGCAGCCGCTGCATGTTGCTGGTCCCGTCCATGAACTCGAACGCGCAGACATCGCGGCACCACTTCTCCAGCAGCGGATGCTCCAGCAACCCGCCCGGCCCCATCACCCGCGCCGCCCAACGACCCGTGGCCACGCCCATCTCCACCGCCGCCAGCTTCACCGCGCTCGACCAGTACGCCCGCTCCGGGTCGCGGTCCAGCCGCGCGGCGGCGATGTACAACGCTTCGCGCCCCGCCTCCGCGCGCGCGATCGCCACATCAAGGCCGGGAGCGGTTTTGCGATGCTCACCGACGTACTCGACCATCGCCAATGCCGTGCCCACAGCACCACTGGCGACCCGCAGCCGTACCTGGTTGAACGTCTTCAGCGCTCCCCACAACCCGCGCTGCGCCACCGGCAAGTGCGAACCCAGCATCATCTCCGGAGCCACCGGCACACCCTCGAAGACCAACTCACTCAGATACGCGCCCCGCAGACCCACCGTCTCCAACCGCGTCCCCGACCACCCCGGAGCCGGCAACTCCACCAGCGCCGCCCGAATCGACAACGCCGAACGCCCCGTGCGACCGAACACCACTCCCACGCCACCGCGCGCAGCATTGCCGATGAACCGCTTGGAGCCGTACAGCAACCAGCCTCCCGAACCATCAGGCTCGAATCGCGTGTCCATCGCCCCGGCATCACTGCCGTGCGTCGCCTCCGTCATCGCGAAGAACGGCCACGTCCGCCCGCCGCGCAACCGCCGGAAGAACACCTCCCGCTGCGCCTGATCGCCGAGCACGTCGACAAGGACCCCGGGCAGGCCGGGGGCGGGGCAGGCCAGCACCGTCGCGAGGTCGCCGCGGGCGACCTCGATCAGGCTCACCGCGTTCATCAGGCAGGTCCAGCGGTCCGGCATCGACGCCCCGCCGGGCGGCTTCAAACGGCCGGGCAGCGACTCGCGGAACTCCGCGGGCGTCTCACCGATCCGGAGCAGTTCGAAGACGTCGGAGTTCAGATGCTGGTCCATGGCTTCCGGGTCGGCGTCGATCGCCAGCGCCCGGCCGCGCAGATCCTCGGCCAGCTCCCGCGCGGCGTCCCGCACCCCGCGCAGGTGATCATCGAGCTCGATCATTCCGACACCTCTTCGCGGGGAACCCAGGTACCGGCGACAAGCGCCGACACGTATAGCGCCCGACCGGGGCTGTCCGCCAGGTAGCCCGCGGCGCCGAAGAGCTTCAGGACCTCCCAGCCCAGGACGTCGAGCCGGGTGTGGACGTCGGCGAGCGCCGCCGGCCCACCCTGCGTCTGCGCGTAGGCGCGCAGCATCTCAGTGCCCGCCATGACATCGGCGATCGCGCCGGTGATCAGCTGTTTGCGGACCAGCGGTTCGCCGCCCGACAGCCGGCCGGACAGGTGCTCGACCGCCCGGTCGAGGGCGCCGCGCAGCACGCCGAGCCGGACCGCGGCCAGCAGCCGGCCGACCTCGGTCCACGTCGGCCCGGCCTCAGGGCCCTGACCGGGGCACTCCAGGAAGACGACACCCTCCGCGTCGGCTAGGCGGTGGCGGAACACAGCGGCGCCGTCATCCGGGCTCGCGGGCACGGCCGCGTACCGGCCGGGCGCGGTGTCGACGACCGAGATTCCCGACAGTGCCGAGGCCAGGCCCGCAGCCAGACCGGCTTCGCGTCCAGTCCTTTCGCAGTCCGCCATACCGGCCCGCGGCAACGTACTGGTACTCATGAATCCTCCTCGACCTCGACCACCATCGATTGGAAGTACGCGCCCTGACCGATGGCGAACAGCACGCAGCGGTCCCCCGGCCGCAGCCGGCCCGAGCGGTCCGCGTGCTCCAGGGCCAGCAGCGCGTCGGCACCGAAGTTGTGTCCCAGCTCCGGAATCAGGTCCATGCAGATCCGGTCCTTCGGGATGCCCGAGCTCCGGCTGACCTTGCCCCAGAACATCCGGCTGGTCAGGTGCGGCAGCACCCAGTCGATCCGGTCCATGGTCAGGCCGGCGGCGTCCACCGCCCGCCGCAGGGTGCTGACTGTCTGCTCGCAGCTGGCCTCCTGGAACAGCGCGAGCTCCGGCGGCGACATCCGCATGTTGCGATGGAAGCGGGTGTCCCGGGACGACGCGCCGCCCAGGTACCGGTAGCGCGGCCGGCGCCGCGTGGTCGGGGCGTGGACCACGACGCCCACGACGGCGTCGCCGGGCACTGCGATGCCGGGGATGACCCGCGCCCGGCCCTGGTGGCTGCTGGCCTGGTCACCGCCGAGCACCAGCACCCGCTCCGCGGGACCGGCACCGGGCCTGGTCAGGAAGCGCCGGGCGAGTTCCACCGAGCGCAGCATCGCGGCGCAGTTGATGTGCGACACGCTGTAGAACGCGGTGCCGGACTGCCCGAGCCGGGAACGCAGCCCGTCCAGACGCGCGTCGGCGCTGTCGAGGTCGGAGGTCAGCAGCGTGTGCCCGTACAGGACGAGCTGCGCCGGCTCGCCGCCGAGCGCCGCCAGACCGGCCTCGACCAGCAGGTCCTCCAGGCGCTCGTCCTCGGCCAGCGTCGGGCTGTCGCGCAGCCCGAAGACCTTGGCGAACATCCTGCGTTCCATGGGCCCGCGCCCGGCCCGGACCAGCAGGTCCTCCACTGGATCGGCCGACCGGGGCAGGCTCACCGACACCCTGGACAGGCCGAGGGCGCTTTCCGGAGACGGCGGAAGCAACACAGCTCACACCGCTACGGTCTCGGCGGGTTCGCGTCCCTGGGCCGGCAGCGCACTGCGATAGAGGTACTGCGGGTTCATCAGGTCCTCGGGCTCGTCGCGGCGGCGCACCAGGTGCGCGGTGCCGTCCACGACCAGCACTTCGGCGGGGAACCCGTGGCTGAGGAACAGGCCCGGCGACGCCGAGGGCCCGTACGCGCCGGAGCACTGGATCCCGAGCAGGTCGCCGGGCCGCAGCGCCGGCAGCTGCGCGTGCTTGAGGATCGAGTCGTTGGGCGTGCACAGCGGACCGGTGACGTTCCACGGCTCGACCGGTCCAGCTTGATCAGCCTGGTCGGCCTGGTCGGCCTGGTCGGTCTGGTCGGCACGCCGGCTCAGCAGGGCCGCCGGGAAGTTCCGCTTGACGAAGGAGCCGATGCCGACCGCCGCCATGTGGTGGTGGGTCCCGCCGTCCGCGACCGCGAACCGCTCCCCCATGGACTCCTTCACATAGCGCACGCCGATCAGGTAGGTCCCGGCCCGGCCCGCCAAGTAGCGGCCGGACTCCATGATCAGGCGGGTGTCCGGATGGCTCGCGGCGAACGCCTCCAGCTGCGGGTTGAGGTGAGCGGCCACGTCGGCGGGGTCGATGTCCTCCTCGCCGTCGAAGTACGCGACGCCCAGGCCCCCACCGATGTCCACCGTGTCGAGCCGGATGCCGGTACTGTCCGCCACCCGGTCGGCGAGGTCCAGGATGTAGCGGGTGTTTTTGCCGACCACTTCGGCGTCCAGGATCCGGGTGCCCAGGTAGACCTGGACACCGGCGACGTCGGCATGGCTGTACTTCTTCGCCAGGTTGCCGGCGGACAGCACCTGCGCTTCGTCGATGCCGAACTGGCGGGGCTTGCCGCCCATGGTCAGCCGGGATCCGCCGATCGCAACCTCCGGGTTGACCCGCAGCAGCACCCGCTGGCGCACGCCGCGCGCCGCGGCCAGCCGTTCGATCTCGTCCAGCTCCGCGAACGACTCGCAGACGATCGCGTAGATCCCGGCCTCCAGGCAGGCGATCAGCTCCCGCTCGCTCTTGCCCGGGCCGAGGAAGATGATGTCCCCGGCGGGCGCGCCGGCCGCGAGCGCCGTGCGCAGTTCGACGAGCGAGGAGACCTCGGCACGCGCGCCGCCGGCCCGGAGCACGTCGAAGACGCTGATGTTCGGGTTGGCCTTCAGCGAGTAGAAGAACTCCAGGGCCGGGTGCAGCGCTCGGCGCAGCCCGGTGATCGCCGCGGTGAGCACGTCGCCGTCGTAGACGTAGAGCGGCGTTCCGAACCGCTCGGCCAGCTCCTCGTACTCAATGCCCTGAATCCTCATGCCCGCTCTCCCGTCATCTCGTTGAGCCGCCGTTCGGCCTCGGTGCGCACCGTCAGCGCGGCGTCGGCCGACTCGGCCAGGCAGATCGCGTACAGCCGGCCGTGGAAGCTGCCGTCCTCGGCGGCCGCCGCGTTGAGCGTCGCGAAGTTGTTGATCAGGACGCCGGAGCGGCCCGGTCCGTCCAGCAGCAGCTCACCGAGCGCCCGCGCGACCTCGCCGAAGGTGTGCCGGCGGCTCAGGCGCAGCCCGATCGTGGCGGCGATCGCGTGCGTCCCGTCCGGGATGAGCCGCTCGGCGATCCGGCTCTGATACGTCGACATGTTGAACCTGGCGTTGATCTCCAGGCAGGGGTAGAACGTCTCGTCCCGGCCGAGCATGGCGTCCACGCCGACCAGCCCGAAGTAGCCCTCGGCGTGCAGCGCCGCGCCGATCCGGGCGGTGGCGTCGTGCAGCTGCTCGGTGACCGCCGGCGAGAGCTCGACCGGAAAGCGGTGGCCCTGGTGCACGCCGTCGCGCAGCACCGCGGCCTTGACCGTCTCGAACCGCACGCCGCCGGTGCGGGACACGACGAACTGGTAGTTGAGGTCCTGGGCGTGCTCGATCCAGGATTCGACGACCAGGTTGGCCGGGGCGTCCGCGCCGCGCCGCTCGATCAGGCGCAGCAGCCGCTCGGCGCCGCGCTCGTCGGCGACGCGGACCATGCCGCGCCCGGAGACGCCGAGCGATTCCTTCACCACCACGCCGCCGCCGAGCCCCAACTCTCCGGTGAGCGCCAGTTGTTCGGTAAGCGCCGCGCGCAGCTCGCCGACCGTGCGGCAGGTCCGGCCCGGGACGGCGCGCAGACCGGTGCGGTCGACCAGTTCCCGGCTGAACACCTTGCCGTTGACCGCTTTGCAGGTGGCCGCGCTCGGACCGGCCAGCGGCAGGCCCGTGGCCTTCGCCAGCTCCTCCTCCGCCGAGGAGACGCCGAGGGGCATCAGGTAGGTGCTCCCGTCGGCCAGCGCACGGAGCTTCTCCAGCAGCAGCGGCGAGGCCAGCGCGTCCTCGGTGACCATCCGCTCCGGCTCGTGGTTCTCGGCCGCGACGGTGTGTCCGGCCGCGGCGCCCAAAGCGGAGAGGTACGCGGCGAACTCCGGGTCGAGGTCGTCCTTGAGGACGACGACGTCGCCCTCGCCGGCGAGCAGGACGCCCATCTCCTCCATGCGGTTGACCGTCGCACCCGCGAAGGAGACGCCGGCCCCGGGCAGCTTCGGCTCGCCGAGGGCCCAGCTGCGTTCGACCTCGAAGTTGTTGACGAAGACGAAGCGGGCCGAGGGGTCGCCCGTCAGATCCTGTTTCAGACGCTCAACGAAGTTCATCGTGGATTCCCAATCTGCGGCGAGCGCGTCATGCCTGCGGCGAGTGCCCGGAGCGGACTGGCCCCGGCGAGTTGGTCGAGGGAGACACCGGTCCAGCCGAGGTCTTGCAGCGCGGCGAGTACGCGCGGCAGGCGCAGGAGGCGTCCGCCGGCGGTGACGTAGCTGGTGGCGGGATCGACGTGCGCGAGGGCGTTGGTTTCGGCGGTGATGGCGGCGAGGGCTTGTTCGGCTTCGGTGGCGGGTCCGGTGACTGGATCAGGAGCCTGTGTCGGCGGAGCAGGACGCAGAGAAGAGGCGAAGCCCATGAGGTCCGTGGCCTGACCGGTCGTCAGGTCGGTGCCGGGTTCCCGATGGGCCTCCAGCAGCCGCGCGTATCCGCGCAGGAACAGCTCGACCGCGTCCCGGTCCATGATCTCGGCCGTGGCCTGTAGAGCCAGCGTGACGCCGTCGGACCATTCGTAGATCCGGAGGTAGAGGTCCGAGCCGGCCTGCTCCCAGTCGGTCGGCGCGGCGTTCCAGGTGAGGCGCTCCCGCCGGGTGCCGCAGGAGCGCGGCGCGTTGTCGAGGAAGTTCACCTCGGTGGCGACGCGCAGCGGCTGGCCGCGCCGGGCCCCTTCCTGCGCGACGAACTCGGCGACCTGGTCGTACGGGACGTGCGCGTGCTTCATCGCGTCGTCGATCCGATTCGCGGCGCGCCGCAGCACCGTGCTGAAGACGGGGTCGTCGGCGAGGTCGAGCGAGGCCGGCGTCGGATACGACAGGCAGGTCAGCACCGAGGGGAAGCCGCTGGCAGTGCGCTGACTCGTGTACAGCCGGTGCGCGACCCGCCGCTCGCCGGTGTACGCCGCCACGGCCACCGCGTAGGCGGCCAGGTGCACGGCGGCCGGCCAGCAGCGCTCCCGCGCCGCGATGCCGCGCGAGGTCGCCAGCAGCGACGGCACGGTCAGCGACGCGCTGTAACAGCCGGACGCGGACGGGTCGCGGCGCCGGGCGAAAACGTCGGCAGGCAGACCCCTGACCTCGCCGCGCCAGTGTTCCAGCGACGCCTCCACCGCTTCGGGCGCCCTGGCCGCCTCGACCCGGGCCAGGTCCACCGGCTGCTGCGGCACCGGATCCAGCGCCGCCGGACGGCGCTCGACGCGGGCGGCCAGGATCGCGTCCAGGTCGCGGCCCAGCACACCCAGGCTCACGTCGTCGAAGGAGAGGTGATTGAAGACCAGGTGCAGGCGCCGCAGGCGGCCGCCGGTGGTGACCGCGCAGGCCCGGATCGGCCACTCGCGGGTGACGTCGAACGGGGCCCGGGTGATCCGCGTGACCACGTCCATCGGCGACGGCGTGCCGTCGTCCTCGGTGGTCGCCTCGACGACCTGGAGCGGGGCCGGGAGCTCGACGCGCTGCATCGGCCACGGCCCCGCGTGCAGGTCGTAGACCGTCCGCAGCCCTTCGTGCCTGCGCACCAGGTGGTTCAGGGCCCGCCCGACGTCCTCGGTCGTGCAGCCGGCGGGCAGCGGGAAGTCGGCGGTGATGTGCGCCTCGTGCCTCGACGCGGCCGGAACCTGGTGGTACCGCAGGAGGTGGTAGTGCTGGCCCCAGCACAACCGGGCGCTCTTGATGACTGTCATCGGGCTCCCTCCGGTCGCTGTCGGTCGCTGTCGGTGATGCTCGCCGCAGCGATAATCGCCGGGCCCGGACCGCGGCTGCCAGAGCCCGGCGGTGGCCTCCTCGGCCGCGAAAAGCTGCCAGCGCGGCGCGCCTGCGAGGCGTCCTCAGAGCCTTGACATGCGCGTTCACGGACGGTGACTCTTTCGGCGGAGGACGGAGGAACCGATGCAGAACACGATCACGGCCTGCGAGCAGGCCGGACGCCGGGACGGCCTGGCGGCCGGGTTGGCGCTGGCACTGGCCGCGCTCGACGCCGGAGCGGCCCCGGGCGGCATCGCGGCGCTCCCCGCGGCCGCGGTCCCTGCCGGGGCCGCGGTGATCCGGCACGATATGGCGCTCGCCGAGGGAATCGGCTTCGTGCGTCCGGCGACCCGCCGCGAGGTTCCGGCCGACGAGCTCACCGCGCTGGCCGCCCGGCTCGGGGCGGTCCGGATCGGGGCCACATTGCGGTTGCTGGAGCGCGTCGCCGGGCACCTGTCGCGCCGGCTCTTCGGCGGCGAGCCGGTGCTGGCCAAGCAGCTCGTCCAGGGCACGCTGGCCGACGCGCTGGTCGCCACCGAGACCGCACGCTGCGGCCTGGCCACGGAGAGCCGTACCGCGATCGTGGACGTGCACGACCGACTGACGCAGGTCGACTGGCAGCTGGCCAGGATGCTCGGAGCCAGCGGCTATGTCGGCCGGAATCCGGCGTGCGGCGCCTACGTGTCCCGCCTGGTCGCGAACTGCTGGGTGCCGAGAGGGGAAGCCGCATGAGCGCGGTGGGGATCCTGACTCCGACGCTGCTGGAATTCCGCGAGGTCTGCCGAGCGCTCGCAGGCGATCTGCGCCGCGAGGCCCTTGCCCTGGACGCCGACCCGCTTGACCGCGACCGGTTGCGCAAGTGCGACGCTTTGGAACTGCTGCGCGAGATGAGCCTTCCGGCGGCCTACCGCACTCGGGACGTGCCGGCGTGCGCCGACGAGTTCACCGGGAGCGCGCTGGGGCGCGTGGTCGCCAACATCGAGCTGGCCGCCGGCGGCGACGTCGGCATGGTGAACGCCTGCGCGACGCCGTCGCTCGCGGGGCTGGCGGTCGACGCGCTCGGCGACGATCCGCAGAAGGACCTGTTCTACCGGGACCTGGCGGAGCACCGGTCGTGGACCTTCTTCGGGATGACCGAGCCGGACCACGGGAGCGACGCCACCGCCATGGAGACCCGTCTCGATCCGGACCCGGACGGCGACGGCCTCCGGCTGAACGGGGCCAAGCGGTACGTCGCCAACGCCGAACGCGGCGCCATCGGGGTGGTGTTCGCCCGGACGGGCCGCACTCCCCTGTCCATCCGGGCGGTGCTCCTGCGCCGTCCGTCCCCGGGCTTCACCGGCACGCCGCTGGAGATGACGGGGCTGCGCGGCGCGTGCATCGGCCACATGGAGTTCGACGACACGCCTATCGCGCGGGAGATGCTGCTCGGCCGGCACCTGCCGGCGTCCCGGCGCGGCATGTGGGGCGCGATCCGCGCCTTCAACGTCATCCGCCTCCAGATCGCAGCCCAAGCGCTCGGCGCGGCCTTCGCGATCCGCGACTACGTCTGCGTGCAACGACCGGGCTGGTCGGGCCACGAGCTGATGTCCGCACGCCTGGAAGCGGCGCGCGCGCTTCTGCACCGGTACGCGATCGAGGTCGATCTGTCGCCCGACGACCGCCTGGCCCCGTCGATCGCCAAGCTGCACACCACGGAGCTCGCGCAAGAGGCGAACCGTTGGGCGGAGGCGGCGCTGGGCCCCGGCTCGCTGCTGGATCACCCCCTGCTGGAGAAGTGGTGCCGTGACGTCTGCGCGTTCGAGTTCATGGACGGCACCAGCAACATCCTGCGCCTCACCATCGCCTCGGACGCCGAACCCACGCGCGCCCGGTCCTGAGGCCGGCGAGTGCCACCTCTGGCTGGTCCCGGTCCGCCGCCGCCCCGCCTGGCCCACTCTGCTGGACCCCGCTGAGCAGCAGCGCGCCGAACGGCTCCGCGGCACGCGGGCCGGGGACGTCCACGTCACCTCGCGCGCGGCACAACGCCTGATCGCCTCCCGGTACTTGGGCATCGCCCCAGACGACGTGAGCTTCAATCGCGAATGCGACCACTGCGGCGCCCCCCACGGCAAGCCGCGCCTGCGCGACAGCACGCTCGACTACTCCGTCTCGCACACCGACCACTGGCTGATCATGGCCGTCGCCGGCAGCGGCCTACTCGGCGCCGACATCGAGAGCCCGGCCTCGATCACGAACCCTGACGGCCTGGCCACGACCATCCTGACCGCCACCGAGGCGCAGATCTACGCGCAGCTGCCGACCACCGACCGAACCGCCTGGCTACTGTGGGCCTGGACTCGCAAGGAGGCCGCCATGAAGCTGACCGGCCTCGGACTGCAGGCACCACCGCGCCAGGTGGACGTGAGCGGCCCGGTCGTCCGCGCAGATGAGGTGCCACGCTGGCCGGACCGCCCGATCCACCTGCTCGGCCTCACCGTTCCCGACGTTCCCGACGTGCCCGACCTCCACGTGGCCGCGCTGGCCAGCACGGTCCCGGTGGCGACGCTGCGCCGGTTCGCGCTGCCCGAGTGACCGCATCGTCTTCGTCAGTGCCCGTGGTGCGTGAACGCCGCCCAGAACACCGGGTCGGCGAGGTTCTTCTCCTCCAGTCGGGCGAAGGCCGCCTCGTCGGCTCCGTCCGGGGTCACGCGGTCGGGGTCGAGCATCCACATCTGGGCGGCTCGCAGCGCGTCGGCCGGTGATCCCGCCGACTCGCCGCCGGCGTCGTGCAGGAAGTGGTGGAACATGTACATCAGCACGGTTGTCTGGGGCTGGTCCGCGATGGCCCACTTCGAGCCCACAACGGAGCACGCGCCGGCGGCCAGGACGGCGGTGGCCAGGGTGACGGACTCGTCGTAGCGCGCCACGGCCAGGTCGGTCACGCAGTCCGCGAGGACCACCAGGCCGCCGGGGGCCTGCGGGTCGCGCCCGAGGGCGCCGGACAGGAGGCGGTCGACCGTCAGGACGCGGCCGGGTTCGGTGCGGCGGTCGTAGTAGAGGATCAGGCGGGAGCTGGAGGCGTCGACCGTGGACACCGCGTGGCAGTTGGCGATCGTCACCGCCGCGCTCGTCGGGCCTCGGCCGGGCAGGTAGGGGTCGAGGACGTCGGCAAGCGCCGGTCGGGGTTCGGGCTGGCGCCACGCGGGGTCGCGCTGATGGGGGTGGAAGCCGAGGGAGCCCAGGACCTCGGCGTCGGGGTAGAAGCGGTAGCGGATCAGGACCGCTTCCTTCTTGGCGATCGACGAGCCCTCCGGATCGACGACCATCACCGCCGGGCCGGTGACCGGCATCCGCGGGCGGTCCGCGACCTCGACCAGTTGTCGGGCCGTCGCGCAGTACGAGACCACGGCGTCCTGGCAGACGTAGCGGGTCGGCCCGGTCGACGTCGGCAGCGCTCCGGCGTGCCAGGGCACCATGCCCAACGGCCCGACCGGGACGAGCACGAGGCGCGGGGCCCGGCCGGTCACCGACGCGCGGACGTTCTCCAACACCGGGGCCATCATCCGCCCCGTCCAGGCACACAGGTGAAGCAGTGCCTGGTGCCAGCGGTCTTCCACGCCGGCCGCCGGAGCCGTCGCGTCGCGAGCGCGCACGGCCGCCGCGTAGGCGGTCAGCTCGGGGCTGTCCACGCTCAGCCCGGCGATCGCGACGGTCCGCACCGCGCCCGACGCGTCGACGACCAGCGCGTGCCCGTTGCGGCCGCCGGTGTCGGTGCCGGTGTCGGCGAGGAGGTAGACGAACGCGTCCGCGCCGACCGCCACCAGAGCACGGCCGGTCTCGGCAGGCGAGGGCGCGGACAGCAGCCTGCGCTCGGCGGGGCTGCCCTCGACCGCGAGCAGAACCCTGCGCCGCAGATCGTCGGGAACGCTGTCGGATGGCGAGGGCGCGATGGTGATGTCCGCGGTGCCAGCCACCGCGGAGCCGGTGCTTGCGGTGCTTGCGGTGCTTGCGTTGTCTGCGGCATCTGCGATGCTCGCGATGTCTGCGGTTCCCGTAGCCGCAGCATCAACCGCACGCCACTCCGCAGCCAGCCCCGGATGCCCGGCGGCGACCAGCAGCGCCGGCACGGTCGAGGCGACGGTCGCCGCGTGCAGCGTCAGCCCGCGCCCGAGCTCGACCGCCTCCAGCGCGCCGGCGGTGTCGTCGTCCGCGAGGCACCAGCGCACGAGCCGGGCGGCGTCGTCGCCGGCCCGCCGCGCGGCTTCCAGTGCCCTGCGCGTGCCGCTCTGCAGCAGGACGGCGCGGCCGTGGGCCCACATCACCGACCGGGCCGCGACCCGCGACCGCCGCCGGTGCGCCGGGTCCTCGGCCCCCATCCGGTACGCCGAGGCCAGCGAGCGCTTCAACGCCGCCGCGAACGGGTCGGCGGAAGCCGGTCCGTGAACGTTCTCGGCCTCGGCCAGCGCCGCGATGGCGCGCGCCAGGTCCTCGGGATCGCCGGTGACCCGGTGCCGCGCGGCCAGGAGTTCACCGAGTCCGTACTGGCATCGGGCCCAGCCCCCGTAGTAGAGGGCTGACGAGCCGCGGGTGACCTCCGACAGCTCCTGCACGATGTCCGCGGCCAGCACCAGCCCGGACTCCCGGGTCTGCGCGTCGGCCAGGTGCGCGGCCGCCACCGCCGCGGCCCGCAACAACAGGCCGGGGCGATGCTGGCTGGACTCGGCGCACGCCGCGGCGGCCGCCGCGATGTCGGCGGCGGCGACGATCCGCGCCGCGGCGTCGGACCGGCGGCCGGCCTCCGTCCAGCGCACGAGCGCGCTCTCGCCGAGCGCCGCCGGCCGCAGCGGATGCCGCGCGCCGAGCCCCGCGAGGGCGGACGTCAGCCGATCCAGGCCCAGCGCACGCAACTGCGTGGCGGTCAGCCCGCCGTCCTCGGCGACCAGTTCGGCGCCGTCGTCCCGGGCCGCGAGGTCGGCGGCGGCCAGATCGGCCAGGCCGGCGAAGGCCAGCAACTCGGCACGGAACGGGCCGTCGTCGAAAAGGTCGGCGCGGAACAACTCGCGCACACCCAGGACCTCGTCCTCGGCAGCGGCGGCGTTCAGCAGCACGGCCAGGCCGGGACGCGGTCCATCCGAGGTCGTTTCCAGTAGCGCGCTCCATAGCGAACGCGCGGCTTCCAGATCCGCATGGTCGCCGTAAAGCAGGTAGCGGTCATGGAGGAGGCCTGCGAGCACAGCGTTGACACGATCGGCCAGCTCGGGCTCGGCCGCAACAAAACGGGACGCCGCACTCCCGGCCAGCCGCACCGCCAGGCTGATGTCGGCGGGGTCGCGTTGACGCAGCCACTGGACGTGCAGCGCCAGCGCCGTGAGCGTGGCCGGAACCGGTTCCCGGGCACCATCCGCGGTATTGTCGGCGGCACCGTCGGCGTCGGCGGGTCCGTAGAGGCGATCGACCGTCTCGACGACCAGACCCGGCGGGTGGATGAACGGCGACTCGGACCCGTCGCCGAGCAGCGGCGCGGCCGAAGCCGCGACCACGCCGAAGACCCCGGGCCGGACCGGTTCGGCTTCGAGGACCGGAAGTCGCGGTGCCGTGGGCACGGGCTCGACCGGACCACGCAGCATCGTCTCCACCATCCCGGCGAACTGCGTCATGGCGATCGCCGGCTCATCCTCGATCATGGCCAGGAAGCGGTCGAGGTGCTGCGCGCCGAGGCCCTCGGGCACGACCGCCCGGACGGCTCTCACTTCGGCCGCGGCCGACCGGATGGCGGCGAGGTCCGCTCCGGCGGCCAACTCCCGCGCGGCCTCGACCATCACGATCATGGTTTGCAGGATGAGGCGCTGGACTGCTTCCGACTCGTCGGCCCGGTGCAGGGCCTGCCGCAGGCGCCGGGCCCACATGTCCAGCTGCTCCGGCGAGGGCGGCCGTACGTTCCATCCACGGATGTCGATGTAGAAGCCGAGGAAGACGAACGCCGGGTCGGGATCGGCGGTCTCGTCGAGAATGGCCTCGATCAGGCGCCGCGCGAGGAACAGCTCCTCGGCGAGGGCGGGAGTCATCGCCTCGATGGAGAAGTCCGCGTCTGTCCCGGGCGGTGCCTCCATGCCGCGCAATGAGGTGTCCGTCATGAGGAGGGCTGAGACCGTCAGCAGGAGCATCTGCTGCCGCTCTGCGAGGCTCACCACCCAGTCCTGCGGGTTGAGATCATGGATCTTGCGCTGCCACTCCAGGCTCTCGCGAAGGAGCGCCCGGTCGCCGTGCGGAAACAACATCAGGAAATGGAGGGGGAGACTGTACCCGATGATCAGCGCTCCCATCGGGTAGAACTCGTCCTGGACCGGATACCGGCTCAGGCCGGTCCGGACCAGGTCGGCCGCCCGAGCGAAGTCCGCGACGAGTTCCGGATGCGACGACCCCACGGTCATGACGTACGGGCTGGCGAGCAACCCCGTGTCGTACCGCAAGGGGTCGAAGTACGGCACGAGCCGACGGTAGGACCGCTGGAAGATCAGACCTCCGACCCTGATGTACAGCTCGGCACGCATGCTGTCCTCGGGCCGCACCGTCGCGAGCAGTTCCGATCCCAGGGCGATGGCCCGGTCGGTGACTTCAGCCTCGACACCGTTGTGATCGAGGCGCGCGAGCACGTCGAAAAGGAACGGCTTCACATGGTCCATCTCGTCGCCGTCGGGCAGCGTCGCGACGAGCTCGGCGTGCACGGCGTCCACGTACGTCAAGGCCTCACGTAGGAGGGCCAGCCGCCGGGGATCGGTTTCCGGCCATTCCTCCTCGATCACGATCTCGACAAGAGCGAGCGCCAGATCCTCCCGGTAGCCGCGCAGCTCCTCCGCGGTCCACCCGGGATGGTTCACGGTCAGCCTGTACCACTCGACGACGAGCATCCGGTGCTCCGGACTGGGATCGTGGTGGAGGAGGTCGCGGACCAGCACCGTGCACAACTCCAGGACCTCGGCGCCGGCGTCGATGTCGGCGTTGGCGTCGGCCTCGTCGATGAGCGGCCTGAGCAGCGCGAGCACCGCGTGCAGTTCCTCTGACGCGTCGGGCCGGGACCAGTCCAGGAGCTTCCAGCGCAACCGGCCCTGCTCGGCGAGCATCTCCCACTTCAGTTCCGGGTCGACGTCCAGTTCGGCAGCCTTCTGCCACAGATACGCCGCGCGGACCTCGTCCAATGGCGGCAACACCTCGCCGGTCTCGGGGTCGCGCGCGGTGCTGGCCAGCGCGGAGGCCAGCGCCGTCCACACCAGCGCGAGCAGTTCCTCGTCGCGGTCGGCCGGATCGGCTTCGGCTTCGGCTTCGGCATCGGCATCGGCATCAGCGACACCAGCACCAGCACCGACATCGGCCAGCGGACCGAGCAGTTCGACGATCCGGCCGCGGTCGTCGGCCGCATCCCCGACCGAGAAGCGCTGGGAGTAGAGCAACCCGAGCCGGCCTCGGGTCTCGCGGTCGACATCCGGGTCCCACCACATGTCCGGTGGCGGCATCGGCGGCGCCAACGCCGCCTCCAGCCACCTGATCAGGTCGTCGAGGGGCAGCGCGCGCTCGAACAGCAGCGCCTCGATGCGCAGGCCCTGCGCGGCCAGCCAGCACAGCCGGTGCCGGCGGCCGCTGCCCTCGGGAGCCTCGGGCAGCAATTCCTCGACCAGCTCCGCGGCCTCCCGCCACAACGGTTCCGCGTCGTCCTCGACCAACGGCGGCAGCCCCAGGGTGGCGGTCTCGATGATCATGTCGGCCCGCGCGAGCAGGACGTCGCACAGCTCGGTCCGCAGCTGTTTCGCGTCGTGGCTGTCGGCGGGAACCGTCATGAGGGCGAGCCGGATCTGGCGCGTGGTCTCCAGCAGCCCCTCGTAGTGCTCGTACCGTTCGTCCATGGCGAGGTTCCCCGTTCAGAGGGTCACAGGCCTGTGCGGCCGGCGTTGTCGAAGCTTCTGCGGAGTGTGGGAAGCAGCAGGCAGACGAGCAGCAGCGCCGTCACCCACGCGTACCAGACGGCTGCGGTGGCGGTGGTCTGCCACAACCATCCCGTCAGGGCCGGGAACACCGGTCCGCCGAGCGCGAGCGGCAGGCTCGGCGAGACCAGCCACGCCGCGGCGCCGACCGCCACCGCCGCCGGCCACACCACCCAGCCGCGCCGTTGCCGGCTCAGCAGTGTGATGAGAACCGCCAGCACCGCCAGGACCAGGGCGTAGCGGCCGACGAGCGCCGACGGATCAGGCAGCGGAGGGACCGCCGCCGCGTGGACCGCGCCGCGAGGAGCCGTTGGCACCGTACGGGCCGGCGTCGCGGGGAACATCTCGCGCTGTGCCACCGCACCTGTCCACGCCGCGGCGGACAGGACGAAGAACAACACGGCTCCCCCGATGACCATCGCTCGCGTGCGGTATTGGTTGCTGCGTTCGCCGAACCAGCCGGGGATTCCGGCCGAGGCGGCGATGTTCCGCATAGCCGTGTACGGGGCTCCAGCAGGCCCCGACAGACCGCTGACCGACTCCGCGCCTCTGATCACCGCCGCGCCGGCGGCCAACGCCGCGAGGGAGAGCACGATCACCCAGCCGGAGTTCATCGAGCCGGCCGCATGGGTCAGCGTGCGGTTCAGCGACTGCTCGGTCGATTGCGGCAGCCCGACCGGGCTCGGCGGCTGGACCAGACCCACCATCCCGGCGATCACCGCGACCCCCGGCGGGACGGTCCGCAGCGGTGCGGCGGTCCCGATCCCATACGCCGCAGCGACCGCGACCACCGCGGCCACCAGGTAGAACCCGAGGTATCCCAGCTGCGTGGAGCTGGCATCGGCGGCGATCAGGGGTATCCGGAGCCAGAGTTGGTGGCCCTTGTCGACGACGTCGGACGTCAGGATCTCGAAGAACCCCCGTGCTACGAAGGCGCACCAACTCAGCAGCGCACAAGCCAGGGCCATGAGCAGCACCTGGCCGACCAGCGCGCCGGTGCCCGGCAGCGGACGCCAGGGGCTCGCGGACGCGGTCCTGGCGGCGGGGTCCTTCTGTTTCCGGGCCTGCAAATCCTCGGCGGCGATCCGCTGGACGGACACGGCGGCGGCCACCGCCGCGATCCCCGGCGCGGTCCGGAGGTCGGCCCGGCCCGCGTCGGCGGCCAGCTCGCGCCACCAACGCGCCGGACGCGGCCCGAGACCTGCTCTGCCGATACGGAGATCGGGCACGGCGGTGGGTTCCAGGGCGAGCATGAGGGCCGTGGCGTAGATCGTGTCCTCGTCCGGTTTCGCCGCGCTCGGGGCTCCCCATCCCGTGCCCGTCCAGGCTCCCGATCCCGTTCCGGTCCCCGGGACGTCCCTCACGGCGCGGGCAGCGGTCCGCTGTGCGAGCGGCACCGCTTCGTTCACGAGTGCGGAGGCCCGTTCGAGGACGGCACACGTGCTCCGGTCCGCGCATTCCGTGTGATGGCAGTCGGCCAGCGCCGCCACCGACAGGATCCGGTTGTCGATCAGGGTCTTGGCGAAGCTTCCGCCGGGTTCCCGCGCCAGCCCTTCGACCAGACCCGCAGCGTCGGCGCGCCGGCCCTGGAACCGGGGCTCGACGTCGCGGGCGAACGTGGCGATGAACGACGTCACGGCCACCGCAGCGCGCAGCGGGTCCCGGCCCACCGCGGCCAGGTCGTCGGTGTCGTAGCCGCTGCCGGCGGTCTTGAGCCAGGCGGCCAGCCGGGCCGCGCCGCCGTCGGCCATCCACTCGTCGGCGCCGATGCCGTCGGCGGCCATCCGCCGGGCCAGGTCCTCGGTCTGCCGCACGCCGACGCCGCGGTACTTCAGCTCCTTGCCCTGCGGCTGTCCGGCGCCGGTCCCGCTGGTCTGCCGGGGCAGCGGCGGGCTCCCGCCGGCGAGCCAGTCCCGCACCTGTGTGCCGGTCCACCGGTCCTCGCGCGCCAGCAGGCCGCGCAGCAGCATCCGCCAGCGTTCGGAGGGGATCGCCCGCAGGTCGAGGTCTCCGACATGGCGGGCCCGGAAGACCACCTCGTCGGGCTGGCCCTCGTGCCGGTGCCGGCCGGTCAGGATCTCGTAGACGATCTCGCCGAGTCCCCACCACGGCCAGGGCACGGCCCGGTCGTTCCAGTGCTCCTCCGGCGGCGCGTAGGCCTGTTTGTAGCGCGCCTGGCTGAGCAGCTGGCTGGCCCGGAAGGCCACCACGCCGCCGAAGTCCGCCAGGACCAACTGCGGGTTCGGCAGACCCCTGCGAACCAGGATGTTGTCCGGGGAGAAGTCGAGCGGATTGCGCTCGACCTTCTGCTGCCAGAAGGTGATCAGGTTGGCCAGTTCGGCCACGAGGGCCCGGGCGCGGACGTCGGACAGGCCGCCGGGCTGGGCCCGCTCGCGGTGGACGAGGTCGGCCAGCGACTCCGGGAAGAACTCCATGACCAGCCAGTTCCGCGAGCCGCCCGGGGTGTGGGAGCGCCCGGATTCCAGGATCTTCGGGACGTGGCGGATGAAGGCGGGGTCGGAGCCCAGGTACTCGACGAGTTCGTCGCTCATGGGCTGCCCGGCGTTGTACGCCTTCACGGCCACGAATTCGCCGCCGTCGGCGGTTCTGGGCCGGGCCTTCCACACCAACGCCTCGATGCCCTCGCCGGCCACTTCCTCGGGCACGTACCGGTCGAGGAGTTCGTCGGGGAACCAGGGACCTGACACACGCGAGCCGTGAGCGGCTTCCTCGGCTTCAGGTTCAGGTTCGGGCTCCGTTCCGGCACCGGTGTCGCGAGGCAGCCCGAACTCGTCCAGGTCCGCCGTCTCGATGACGACGGCGACGCGGTCGGCCAGCCGCAGGCTGGTCCCGAGCACGACCGGCACCTCCACCATCGGGTCGATGCGCCGTCCGTCGACGAAGGTCCCGGTGTCAGAGCCCAGATCCAGCACCGTGAGGCCACCGTCGTGGCAGCGGATCCGGGCATGGTGCTCGTCGATCCCGGCCCGGTCGGCGAGGCCCGGCACCGCCGCGCACCCGCGGCCGAGTTCCAGGCCCTCGGGCGGGACGACGACGGAGGTGCCGAGGACACGGACCTGGTAGCGGGTGTCCAGGTCGCCGGCCGCGCCGTCCTGGCTCTGCGGGCCCGCGTCGTCCGGCGCGCTCACGCGCCTACGGCGAAGCTTCTCCAACGGGTGCCGCGGGCAGAACCCGGGCTTGCTCTGCGGCGGGCAGTCCGGGTCGATCTCGCAGTAGTAGGTCACGGCCGCCACGAGACACCGCCTCCGAAAGTGAGCCCGTCGCCGCGCATGCGTCGTTCCGCCTGGGTCAGCACACCGCGGTCCGGGATCCCCACCAGCAGCAGGGCCTGGTCGTCGGCGAACACCTGCATCTCCGTGTTCTCCACGAGGCGGTCGGCGTTGCCGGCGTAGCGGCGCCGGCCCAGCGGCGTGCGGGGCAGCAGGCGCTGGTTGGCCGAGCCCCGCCAGGCCAGCCGGGTCGGCTCCGCGACCCGGAACCGGCCGGTGATCAGGGCGTCGGCGCTGTCCGCCAGACGCCGGGCGGCCGGGCCGAGGCTGGCGAGTTCGTCTTCTTCGTAGCCGGTGTAGACGAGCACGTCGGCTTCGCGGCCCACAGCGGTCGCCTCGTCGCGGGCCGAGTCCAGGAAGTCGGCGAGCGCCGCCGCCTGTTCCATGGGCTCGCCGCCGCTGACCGTGATGCCGGTCGCGCCCAGATCCAGGAAGTCGCGCCACAGGGCGGTCAGCTCCTCCAGCGTGACCTCGCGGCCGCCGTCGGCGTCCCACGTGTCGCGCGACATGCAGCCCGGGCAAGCCAGCGGGCAGCCCTGCACCCACAGCACGAAGCGGCGCCCCGGGCCGAGCACCTCGACCAGTCCGGGTGCGGTGCGGCTGAGCTGAAGGGTCATCGGTCGACCTCCGCGGTCCAGTACTCGCCTTCGGTGACGCTGAGGATCGACAGCGTCTCCCCGGCACCGGCCGGTCGTTGGAACAGCTCGCGGGACAGGGGGTTGATCAGCGCGGCCTCGACGACGTGGCCGATGCCCCGGCCGCCCTGGGTGCCGGCGCGTTCCAGGGCGACGTCCAGCAGCGTGGCGCGGGCTTCGGCGCTCACTTCGAGCACGGCGCCGTGCACCGCCGCCAACCGACCGGCCACCGCGGCCAGGCATCTGTCCAGGATCCACTCGACGCTCTCCTTGTCGATGAAGCCCATGTCGACGAACCCGTCACCGAACCGGTTCCGGAGCTCGGGCCGCTTGATCTCCTTGTCGAAGAAGTCCTCGAAGGCCTTGCGCAGCAGCCTGGAGACCGTGGCGGGTTCGACGGCGGCGGTCAGGACCGGCTGGCCGTTCTTGTCGAACACGCCGAGGTTGGAGGTGAAGATCAGGACGCAGTCGGTGAAGTACACGGTGTCGCCGCGGCCGTCGGTGAGCCGGCCGTCCTCCAGGATCTGCAGGAAGATGTCGAAGACCCGATTGTCGGCCTTGTCGATCTCGTCGAAGAGCACGACGCTCATCGGGTCGGCCCGGACGCCGTTGGTCAGCTCGCCGCCGGACTCGTGGCCGACGAAGCCCGGCGGGGCGCCGATGAGCCGGTCGCGGGCGTGTTCCTGGCTGAACTCGCTCATGTCGAAGCGCAGGGGCAGGGCGTCGTCCCCGAACAGCATCGTGGTGATGCCCTTGGCCAGCTCGGTCTTGCCGACCCCGGTGGGCCCGGACAGGAAGAGCACGCCGCGCGGCCGGCGCGGGGAGCTGCTGGACTGTGCGCCGGTCAGGTTGGTCGCCGAGCGCATGAAGATGTCGACCGCCTTGCGCACGGCGGCCTTCTGACCGACGACGCGCTTGTTGAGATACGCCTCGCCGTCGGCGATGCGTGTGCGCAGCACGTCGCTGTTCCACGGGTTGTCGACCACGCCGATGCGGTAGAGCCGCACGGCGTCGTCCAGCCGCTCCGGCGGCAGCTTCCGGTCCTGGGCCAGCCTGGCCACGGACAGGATCTGGTCGTTGCTCAGTCCGGCGGTGGAGCGCAGGAGCTTGTCGGCCGCCTGCTCGCGCGCCGCGGCGTCCCCGGTGTGGCCGGTGTGGCCGGTGTGGCCGTTGGCGGCGAAGAGCTGGGCGACCACGTGCCCGCACGCCGCCTTGCGCTGCCGGCTGTCGCCGGCCGGGACGCTGACCACCCGGATGCGGTGGTTGGCGGTGTCGAACTCGGCCGGCAGCTCGTCCTGGCGCTCGACGAGCCAGAACACGGTGTTGTAGGGCGTGACGGGCTCCGGGCCGGGGACGGCCGAGGCGCTGTGGCCCAGCGCCTCGGCGGCGGCGAAGAAGCCACGGCCGTCGGCGCTGAGTTCGGAGCGCGGCGAGCCGAGCCGGGAGGTGTAGGGGAAGACCACCGCGATCGCCGGGCCCCGGTGGCCCACGGCCGCCACCAGCGCCTGCCGCAACCGGCCGTAGGGGATCGAGCCGGGGGCCTCGCCGAATCGGGCGCCGCCGCCGGTCGAGGGCCTGGCCACGTCCAGCGCCGCCAGAGCCGGGGGCAGTTCCAGACGATCGGTGAACGTCGTGATCTGGAAGCCGTCGCGCACGATGTCGTGGACCGCGACCGCGCCGAAGCCGCGCGCCTCGCAGATGCGCTCGATCGCCTCGACCATCGAGTACGGGGCCAGGTCTGAAGCCTCGGCGTCGTTCTCGGCCTGGTAGTTCTCAGAGTTCTCAGAGTTCTCAGATCCGTCGGCCTCGTCGGGCTCGCTGTCGTTCTCGGCCTCGTCGTCGACGGCCGGAGGCAACAGGAAGACGTCCCGGACGTTGCCCGACAACAGGATCTGGGGCTGGACCGGGAGCGCGAGGTCGACCTCGCGGTACCACGCGGGCAACACGGCGGCGTGGTCTGTCGGTTCGCTCACTGCCGGGCTCTCCCTTCGTCCTTGCGGCGTACGGTGCCCTCGCCGCGGTCCCAGGCGTGCGCGGCGCCGGTGCCGGGCGGCGGGTGGCCGGGGTCGTTGCGGTGGAAGGGCCGCATCGCGACGCCGGCGGCGACGAAGGACTCTGTGAACCGGGGCAGACCGCTGTCGCAGAACTCCTGCTGGACGGCGGTGTCCCGCTCACGGTCCGCGGCCACGTCGTCCCGCCGGACCACGGCGGTGACCAGCCGGTCGCGGTCCTGGAAGCGGACGAGCAGGCCGTAGGGGCCGTCGGCGAACGGCGCGACCACGGACTTGGCCCCGGCCAGGTCCAGCACCGCGCCTTCGGACACGCGGCATCCCAGATCGCGCAGCGCGTTCACCGCGACGGCGGCGACGGCGGCGGTCCGGCGGGCGGCGTCGGCGCGGCCGACGGCCTCGGTCACAGCCGGGCCCGCCACTTTCAGATCCGCGGCCCCGGTGACGAGGTCGCGCAGCTGCTCCTGCTCGGCCTCCGGCGCGTCGGCGATCAGGGCCAGCAGGCGCGCCCGGCGGATGTCGGCCTCGCGGGCCGCGTCGCCGGCGATCGCGGCCTTGTTCATCTGGATCTTCATGCTGTGCAGGGCGGCCTGGACCTGTTGCCTGGTCTCGGCTTCGGCCATCTGGTGCTGGCAGACCTCGACGAATCCGAGAGCGTCCGGCAGGCACCGCGCCCGATAGTCGTCGACCAGCGCCTCGGCCTCGATGAGCGCCGCCTCCCGCTCGGCGGCCACGACGGCGAGTTCCTCGGCCTCGGTCGGTGCCGCGACCGGCGCCGAGAGCCGGCCGGCGCCCTCGCGCCGGGTCGACGCCCGTGACAGGGCTTTGCGAAGGCGCTTCTCCCCGACGCGCCGGTGTTCGTCCTCCACCGCCGCGCGCGAGGTGGCCAGCGCTTCGGCGAGCCTCTGGTTGTGCTGGGCGAGGTCGGCGGACGTACTGCCGTCGCGCGCCGGAGCCGCGTCGGGCACGGCCACCCGGCTTCCGCCCAGCGCGGCGGCTGCCGCGGCCTGGGTACGGACGCGTCTGAGCTCTGCGATGAGCTCGGCTTCCTGACCGCGCTGGCGTCGCCGTTCTTCGGCTTCCACATCGCGGAAGCTGTATGAGTAACCCACCCCGGAACTCACGGGGATCCCCCTCCCAGCGGTGCTCGCCGGCAAGCCCGCACCTCATATCTGACGGACGGACATCTGACGGACGGCGGAGGCGATTGCCGACGACATCGTAGCTGACTATTGTTCTCAGAACACATAATCGTGAATCTGAGTACGACTCGTACGCCGGAGCCGGGAGGGGCCATGCTGGAGGAGGCGGACCGGGCCGCCATCGAGGCCTACGCGCGCGATCGGGAACGGATCCGGGCCCTGCTGCCGGCGTCGGTCGCGACCGCCGTCGACGAGGCCCTGGCCCTGCTCGCGGTCGCGGACCCCGGGTCGGAGCAGGAGGCGGACCTGGCGCGGTTCATCGCCGGGGAGCTGCGGGCGACGCTGGATCCCGGCGAGTACGGGCCCTTCAATCGTGGCACGGGGACGGCCGAGGCGCAGGATCTCAGCCATCTGCGATTGTTGCTGTTCGGACAACAGCCGCCCGCCCCCGAACCGCTGGAGCCGCTGGAGCCGCCCGAGCCGTTGGAGTCGCCCGAGCCGCCGGACCCGTTGTGGCAGGCGGTCGTCGACCGCGTCTCGGCCGCGCCCTCGTACTCGCGCCAGGCACTGTGGAAGACCTTCGGGCAGGATCCGGACGACCCCCGCCTGATCCGGCTCGACCTGCCGGGCGGCGCCGTCCGGTTCCCGGCGTTCCAGTTCGACGGGTCCGGCGTGCCGCTGCCGGCGGTCCTGGCGGTCAACGAGATCCTCGGCGCCGCCGACGACCCCTGGGCGGTCGCCGACTGGTGGCTGTTCACCAACCCGTGGCTGGAGTCGGCGCCGGTCGTGGCGCTGGGCACGGTGTCCGACGAGACGCTGGTCGACGCCGCGCGAGCCGTCGTCGACTGGGACTGACCCCGCGCCGGCCGGGGTCCGGCCGGCCCACACCGAGTGAAGGGAGCCGGACCGATGCCCCGGCCGCGAAGACTGTTGGACGCCCTGCGAGGCGAGCCGGTATCCGAGATCTGGGACGCGGGCACTGTCCTGTACCGGGTCCACCGGAACACGCGCGCCGCCGAGGAGTTCAACCCCGTGCCCGCAGACCCGCACTTCCAGGGCGGCCGGTTCGACGCGACCCGGTACGGCGCCCCTTATCCGTACTCGTACGTGTCCTTGGACCCGGCCACCGCGATCACCGAGACCATCTTCCGCGACAAGATCTTCACCGACGACACGCAGTCCACCCCTCGGGTCCGGGTGGCCGACCGGCGGCTGTCCGAGGTCGTGCTGGAGGTGCCGGCGCGGCTGGTCTCCCTGGTGTCCGGCCCGTCGCTGTCCAGCCTGCACACCGACGCGTGGCTGGTGACGGCCGAGGAGCAGGAGTACGCGTTCACCCGCCGCTACGGGCACTGGATCAGGGAGATGGTGCCGTGGGCGCAGGGGTTCGTCTGGCATTCCCGCCGCAATCCCCCGGCGACCACCGGCATCCTGTTCGGCGACCGGTTCCCCGGCCTCGATCAGGGCGAGGGCGTGCTGAGCCCGGGCAAGGCCGACCCGCTGGACCTCAGGGCCGGCAAGGGACTGCGGCTTGTCAGGGAGGTGGGCAAGACCTTCCACGTCGCCGTCGCGCCCGAACGCGTCAGGCCGGCGAAGCCTGTGTCGTAGCGTCGCCCGGCGAGCCCTCAACCAGTGAATAACGCCAGGTCACGAAGCGATTAGGGTGAACCCCCGCATGCGCCGACACCGGTGGGGACTCCTGCTACCTTGACTGCCAGCCTGACACCGCCGGAGCGTCTCGTCGCGAGAGTGAGCACGTCAATGCGCTTCAATGTCCCGCCCGGCTGGCCGACTCCCCCGGAGGGCTGGATCCCCGATCCCGGCTGGCAGCCGGACAACACCTGGCCGCCGGCGCCTCCCGGATGGCAGTTCTGGGTGGACGTCCCGGCACCGCCGCCACCACCAATACCACCGCCACCGCCCTCAGCCGCCGGCTCGAAGCTGGACGAGCAGTTGCTGAAGGTCGCCCAGTGGGCCCGCCAGCGGACCGGCAAGCACGACGACCTCCCGGCGGTGGCGTTCTCCGGCCCCGATCCGGCAGCCAAGTGGTTCGGCCTGGCGACCAGCGTCGCGAAGTTCGGACCGGTGCACTCGGCCCTCAGCTCGGCCGTCCCCGGCGGGGACCAGATCCTGGACCTGGTCAAGTCGCTCTACGCCATCGAGGACGAGCAGTCGCGGGTCCTGCACAGCATCGACACGAACGTCAAACTCCTGAAAGAGGGCCCCTACCGGGCCGGCCGCCTGCTCCTGAGCGAAGCCCACCGCCTCGCCGACCACGCCAAGGAGAGCCACCGCCTCCTGGAGACCGCCAAGGACCGCTTCTACGACGCCCAGCCCCTGGCCTCCTCGGTCCAGGAACGCACCCTGGTCGAGCTGCACCTGGCGCTCGTCTGGCTCGCCCTCGCCCGCCCCGACGACGCCCGCTACTGGCTGGAGCAGGCCTACCAGTCGGCGCGCCTGGTGATCGACTCCCTGACCCAGCAGGCCGGCGACGTCAAGGTCCTGAAATCCAAGTGGGCCACCACCGCCCTGAGCATCTACTACCCGGCCGGCCTGTTCGTGGTCCCCCTCAAGCTCAAACGCCTCTGGAACGCCGATCGCGCCAACGGCGCCCTGACCGCCTTCCTCCCCGTGGCGAACTCCATCGCCGCCTGCCTGAACAGCCTGAACCTGCACCCGGTCGTCCCCGCTCTCCAGCTCACGACGAACTACGACGGCAGCCGTTTGCTGAGGGAGGTCGGGCTGCAGGGCTAGGCCGTAGGCCGCGCACTAGCTGAAAACATCGCCGGCCCTCTCGGCGAGCACGGCAGCCGCCGGGAACCGCCGCTCGGCCTGCGTCCAGCGCCAGTGGAAGTCGCCGGCGAGCCGTTCGGGAAGCAGGTCCGGTGCGACCTGGCCGGCGAGTACGGCCAGCGGTCCGACGACGTAGTTCGCGGCGAGCGCCGGTAGGGCCTGGAACTCGCCGACCTGCACGCTCGCCGCTTCGATGAGCGAGGGGCTGGTGTGGCCGCCAGCGGTGGAGTCGTACCACTGGCGGTAGCCCGGGACGCGGCCGATGCGTTCGACGAGGCCGGCGCGGAGTTGGGCCGCCTCGCCGGCCAGGCCTGCGGCGGCGCACTCGGCGGCCGCGAGCAGTTCCACGGCCATCGCGTACGCCTCGGCGGCGAGCAGGCCGGAGCCGAATTCGATCGGGGCCGGGACCGGTCCTCGGGTGACGACGGCGGCCAGGTGGTCCAGGTGCGCGCCGTTGTGGACGCCGTGGCAGATCCGGCCGCGATAGCCGGGCGCGCGACCGGGCTCACCGGCCACCAGCACCAGCCGGGAGCGGCCGCCGGTGGGCAGGGCCAGCCAGCAGCGCCAGGTCAGCCCGCGGGTCATGGCAGGGGCCTGCACCACCTCGTAGGGGTAGCCCAGCGGCGTGGGACGCCACCTGCTCCCCCACCCCAGGTGGTCGGCCACGCCGGACCAGACGGGCGGTTCGTCGGTCTGGATCCGCCGGACCTCCAGCAGGGAGTCGCAGAACCGGCCGATCGCGCGCCAGGCCGCCTCGGTCCGCGCCGACGGCGTGACGACCGGCTCGGGCTCGTCGGCGCCGTCCTGTCCGTAGGCTTGCGGCAGACGTCCGGCGAGCTGCCGCAACGCACGCAGCCGCTGTGCGAACCGGCCCCCACACGCCAGACCCGACTCCCGCACCACGTCATCGAGCCCTCGGACGGCGGCATCGACCCCGAGGACCAGGCACCCGAGCATGACCTCGGCCCACCCGCGCAGCGTCCAGTCCCGGGCCTCCCGGCCCAGAGCCGGCACGGCCGCGGCGGCCTCACCGGAGCGGCGGGCCCACTGGTAGGCGGCGTCGTCGTCGATCCGCAGGTTCAGCGGGAACACGCGAGGCATGTCAGCGCTCCCACAAGCGGACGCGCAGCAGCAGCCGACGCGGGTCGGCGAACGAGGTGCGGCCGTGCAGCACGCGGCGGTTGTCCAGGATGAGCGCGTCCCCCGCTTCCAGCGGGAACGTCCGCACCTCCGGCGCCGTGTCCAGTGCGTGCGCGACGCGGGCGACGAGCTGCGGAGCCGGTCCGCCGTGCCGCCAGACGACGTTGTCCGCACGCCAGCGGATGGTTCCGTCACCGGGAAGGACGGCCGAAGCCGGGCTGACGGTCCGGTCCCCAGCCGCGAACTCCCGGGGAACGCGCCATTGCCAGACCGGAGCGGCCAACGCGTGCAGGAGGTTCGAGCTGTCGGGCTCCTTGGCGAGCGCCGAGGCCGCGTCCGCTGCGGTCAGTAGGCGTGTGTGACCGCCGTCCTCGGCAGGCCGCACCGCGAACATGCAGACCAGCGGCTCGGGATTGGCGTGGTACTGCGAATCGGTGTGCAGACCGGCTTCTCCGGCCGTCACCGAGAAGGTGCTGCCGTTCCCGTCGGCCGCCGGCTGCACGGGCCACACCGCCGCGCCACCGTCCCGCCGCGACGGACGGCCGAACTCGGCGGCCAGCGCCAGCGCCAGGACGGCGGACCTGTCCACCTCCTCGCCGACGCCGACCCCGCTGACCCTGACCCTGCCGTCCACGAGGAACGGCAGCTTGCGCACCACGGTCCAGCCTTGATCCCGCAGCTCTCTGCGAGCCGTCACCAGGTCCATCGGACTCACTCCCCGGAAGAGTCCGGCGAGTGGTTCCCGCCGGTTTCCCCCAGGCAACAGGCCGAGGTGGAGGGTTTCCCGGGCGCCGGCCGGTGGGAATCCGGTCGGTTTCCGGGCAGTTCCGCGTCGGGCTAGCCCTCGTCCCAGTCGTCATCGGCGGTCGGGGCGGCGAGGCCCATTTGCGCCGCGAGATCGCGGGCCGCGCCGAGGACCGGATGTCCTTCTTGCAGAACGGGTCTGCCGTGGCCGAGTGGGCTGCGGTCCACGAGGACTGAGACCAGCTCGCCGGCGCCGGTCAGGTCGCCTGCGGCGTACAGACGCCGGGCCTGATCCAGCTGGGCGCTCGACACGGTGGCGTGCGCGGGATCCAGGGCAGTCCCGACCTCGCGGTGCAGCGTCTCGTAGTGGCTCCGTGCGAGATCGACGGCGCGGTCGGCGTCTGCGCAGCGGGCCAGATCCCGCAGTGTCGCGGCGGTGGCGGCGGAGAAGCGCCCGGCGTCGATGTCCCGCTCGGCCGTCAGGACTCGGGCCGCCAGGTCGGTTGCGGCAGCGATCTGCCCGCCGCGACGGAGGATTTCGGCGCGGCATCGCTGGGCTGCGAGGAAGAGCGGGTCGCTGGCGGCCCAGCCGTCAGCCAGGACACCGGCGCCTGCGCCGTCACCGACCGCGTCCAGCCGGAGCACGACGTCGAGCTCTGCGTCAGCTTCGTCCAGTCGCCCGGACCGGCCCAGCGCGACGGCACGCGCCACCCCCAGCCGCGCCGCCAACCGGGCCGAGCCCCGCACCGCGAACCACGCGAGCGCGTCGCCGTCGGGCAGGATGCGCAGCGCACCGGCGGGATCGTCGAGGGCCAGGCACGCTCGCGCCAGGTGCAACGCGCCCCGGTGGACCGCGTAGCTGAACGGAGCCAGGCGCTCCAGGTGAAGCAGGCGCGCGATCTCCAGATGGTGCCTGGCTTCCAGCGGATGGCCGCAGCGGGTCAAGGCCTCCCCCAGCACGACCCGCGCGGCCGCGACGCCGGCGTTGTCGGGCCCGCCGGCGGACGCGATCCGGTCGTCCAGCAGCGCGTCGGCGCACCGCACGGCCGCGACCGCGCCGCCGCCGAGGCCCACGACGCGGACCTGCAACTCCATGGTCAGAGACAAACGTCGCCACGACGCGGAGGACCCCCCGCGCGCCAAGTTCTGCCGCACCGCCAACGCGCGCTCGTCAAGGCTCTCTGCGACCGGCGAGCGACGCTCCAGCGCGATTTCGGCGAGGTTGTGATCGCTGCGCGCGACATAGGAGGCGACCTCGTCCGCGCCGAGGGGCGCCAAGCCGATCTCCGCCACCGACCGGGCCTGCCGGTGGGCGGCCTCCGCGCCGGCGAGGTCGCCGAACCGCTGGAGGGCGAGACCTCGGCGGCTCGCGGCGTCGCACAGGGTCTGGAGATCGGCGACGATGCCTATACCACTGGTGTCGCGAGAGCCGCCGGTGTCGCCGATGCTGCCGATGCCGCCGGTGTTACCCGCGGCATTGCGCGCCTGCTCCGACCCCGTGGTCTCACCCGCGGACCCCGCCGCCGCAGCCTCCGGCGCCGGCACCGGCGCACCGGCCGCCGACAGCATCTTGATCCGGCGGGCCTCCTCGCGGGCGCACCTTTCATACAGCGCCCCGGAGTCCAGCAGAACCCTGGTGAGGAACCCCTGCGCCGCCAGTTCCGCCCGGACGTCGCCCGACCACCGGACCGCGCCGTCCACGGCCTTCTCGGCCGCGGCCAGCTCCCGGGTCCAGCGTCCGGCGACGCGGACCAGGTCGCGCTCGGCCCAGTAGGCGGCGAGGCCCTCGGCGATCAGATCGATGGGACCGTCGGGGTCGCCGCACAGCGCCCGGAACGCCAGATCGGACAGCGTCACGGCCTGCTCGGCGGCCTGCGCCGCGGTCATCGGGCACACCGCGCGCGCCGCCGCGAGCAGACGCGGCCCGAGGTGGTCGGCGTACACGCCGAACCGCCCTGCGTAGCCCTCGGCCGCGACCCGGCCCCAGGCCGAGCCGGGCCAGCTCACCGGCGCCTGGTCCCCGGATTCGGCCCGCTTCTCCGAGGTCGCGATGTCGCCGAGGCCGAGCTCCACCTGCCGCAGCAGGAATCGCGCGGCGCGATGGAAGCGGGCCACGGTCAGCAACGCGTCGGCGACGGCCGCGTGAGCTTCCTCAAGGGTCGTGGGTTCCGGCGGCACCGCGGCGTCGGACTGCCCGGCGCGGAACTCCTCCCACGCGTGCAGCGCCGCCAGGGCCACCAGGGCGCGGCGGCTGCGCACCGTGCCGTACAGCCACACCGCGCTGCGACGGCCCTTCGCCGAACGGCCGTCGCCGCCCTCCAGGTCGATCAACGCGGCCACGTCGGCGGTGCGGACCTGGTGGTATTCCGCCTCGGAGAACGCCGCAGCCGCCGCGGCGGCGACCGCCGCCAGACGCGCGTCCTGCGAGTCCGCGGCGACGTGGTGCCCTGGCATGTTCCGCTCCGTGATCGTCGATGGTGCCCGCTACGGTAGCGCCAAGTGGCGGACACCCTTATCGCCGCACTCGCGGCTCGTCGGTGTGTCCGCGACCCGCGATCCGATCTACGAGAACTGACTATCACAATTATAGCGACTATTCCTTTACTCAGGTCATGAGCTGCACCGGCGTGACGCGGCCCGCGGGCCTTCGTACGAGGGCAGCCATGCGACTACCATCGAGGGCGACGGACGCCGCCGCCGTGGGCACCGCACCGGGCTCCTGCCCCGATCCGCCGTCCACCCGCGGCCGACGGGGATCACGAAACCAACTGACCTGTCGGGAGATCGCGTGGCAGACCGGGCCCAGTCCGGGCAGTATCCGGGCGATGCCCGGGCCGGGGCCGCGCCCGCGCACGAGCAGCTGGTCGCGGATCTCAAAGTGCTGCGTGAGCGCGGCATGCTCCGCCTGCGCAGCCTGGAGCTGCCGGCCCTGGCCGCCGCCGCGCACGCCGCCGGCTACACCGACGGCACCGCCCCCGACCCGGCCGCCGTCGACCAGCTGCTGCGCGACGCCGTCGACGCCCTCGGCGACGACATCGTCGGACAGGCCGCCGAGTACCTGTTCGGCCTGGTCCGCGGCACCGCGGGCTGGCGGCCGAAGGACCTGCGCGAACACGCCGCGGGCTTCTACGGCGTGAGCGCTGAGACCTTCCGCAAGGAACGCGAGGGACTGCTCGTCGCGCAGACGGCCGAGGAGATACTGAAGCTCTGCCTACGCCACCGCCGCCAGCAACTCAGTCCTCTGGGAACGACGTCCGAGGCAGCCGACGCCCCACACCGTGAACCCTCCGAAGGCAGCAACCTGCTACTCACGGCACAGTCGCAGACCCCTGCATCCGACGCCCGCGGCACCACGCCAGCCGAGTTCCGTACCTACGGCCCCTTCCGCCTTCCCGTCGGCAGGAGCCACGCCACGATCAGCGTCCACGGCGGCATGGTCGACGCACTGACCGGCGTGGACGTGGTGACCGCGCCGGAGAACATCTACTTCGCCCTGCCCGCGCCGTTCAAGGCCTCCCTGTCGGCCCGGCTGCGCAATATCGCCGCCCGCCGAGACCAGGCCGGCGAGATCGTCGACGACATCGTGGGCCGCCAGATCGACGAGTGGATGCGCTCCCACGGCCGCGCCGGCCTGCCGGTCGAACCCGGAACCGTCGCGCCCACGGACGCCGGCGAACTGGCCGCCCACGGCGTCCGCCGCATCTACCACGCAGCAGTCGCGGCACCCCGCCCGGCCACGAACAACTACGACATCGACCCCCAGGCCGTGTTCCGGGCCACGCAGAACGCCCTGGCGCTGGCGCGCGCGGAGTGCGAGGACTTCGACCCACCGCTGTCCTCGATCTGCATCCCACTCTTCGGCGCCGGCCGCGGCGGCCTGGACCCGGCGGTGAGCTTCGCGTGGATCTGGGCGGCGGTCACGGCACAGCGGGACCTGCTCGAAGGGTGGCACGTGCACTTCCTCACGCGACGCATGGACGGGACGCTGGCGGTGCTGAAGCGGCTCGAAGGCGTGCGTGTGGGATCCGGGAGTTTGCTCGATAGCAGCTGATGCCTGCTATTGCCGTGTTTTGCGGTGCGTGCGCTCCGAATGATTGTGCGGTCCTGAGGAATTAATACGCCTTCTTCTTACCCAGATCCCCTAATGCCTCCAAGCCCAGCACTATGCGGTAAGCCCGAATGCCTGCGGCATCAAAGCGCACATCCCGTCTGCACCGCTCCCGTGCCAACCATCGAGACCTGCGAACCGCGCGAACCGTGCCTCAACGCCCCGGAACCTCACCGTCCTCGTCCCCGCCGCGCGGGTCGAGCGTGGTCGGCGGGATGCCGAACCGTCCGCCCTCGTCCAGCACCTGGATGCCGTCCTTCCACGGGGTCTCGAAGTGGCGCTGCTCGTACTGCTCGAAGATGTCCCGGTGGAGCGAGTGGTGGTCGTTGAGGGCGGGGTGCTCGCGCTTGACGATCAGCGAGAAGCTCCGGTGCGCCTCCGCGCCGTAGGGGTAGGGGTTCAGCAGCATCTTCTCGCGGGTGGCGATGGCGAAGACCGTCGGCGAGGCCTGCGTCATCCTGATGCACTTCGCCTTCACCTCGTGGCTGTGCAGGAATTCCAACGCCTCGCTGATCTCCTCGGGGATCGCGCTCCCCGCGCGGTGCTCCTGACGCGCGCGGATCCTGGCGAACTCGGGATGGGTGAGCAGCACCCGCAGATCGAGCTGGCCCTGCGCCGCCAGATCCGACGCCCAGGCGAGGATTCCGGCGCCGTCGAAGCCGTGCGCCGAGGCCTCCAGCACGCCCTTTAGCGAGGTCCCCACGAACCACAGCCGGGGAGGGCGCTCGCCGTCGGCGGCCTTGGCCTCCTCCCCGGCGTCCTGGCCCTTCGCGTTCTTGAGCTCCTCGTGGAGGTGGGACTCGATGTCGATCAGAGCGTCGGTGCGCGTCAGGTACACGTTCTCCAGACCGAGCTGGCGACAGTTGCCCAGGAGCGGCACCAGGGTGTCCATGGAGTCCTTGAAACTCACCTCGACCGCACCCATCGTCGACTTGACCCGGTCGACGTGCGCGTTGAGCTCGTCGGTCAGCGCCCCGAGCATGCGGCGCTCAAGCTGATGCGAGGCGATCACCGTGACCAGCAACGTCGTGAAGCCGAACAACGCCAGGTTCACCCCGACCTCGACCACCACGTCCCGCGACGACGTCTTGAAGTGCCCCCGGATGAGCACCAGCACCACCCCGACCGCGAACATGGTGGCCGCCACGGTCATCAACAACATCCGCAGCAGCCGATTCAGCTGCCGCGGCGTCACCCACGGATTGGCCACCAC
>NZ_JAACYW010000870.1 GCF_015356825.1 Catenulispora rubra
CGACAGATCGAGGGAAGGACAACCCCGCAACACCCGGGGTGTCGGTCGCTGTCCGGGTCAGACCCAGACCGTGGCGCCCACGACCATCATGGACTGACTGTCGCTGTCGGCGGGCTCTGCCAATCAGATCGGACAGCAAGATCGGGTAGTTAAGGGTTTGTGGCCGGTGTCAAGGCTTGTTGTGGGGTGATGGTGTAGGTGCCGGGTGCGGTTTTGGTGATGTGGCCGCGGTGGGCGGCGGTGTTGAGGGCGACG
>NZ_JAACYW010000871.1 GCF_015356825.1 Catenulispora rubra
GCTAAGCCTAAATACTCCCTGGTGACCGATAGCGGACTAGTACCGTGAGGGAAAGGTGAAAAGTACCCCGGGAGGGGAGTGAAAGAGTACCTGAAACCGTGTGCCTACAAGCCGTGGGAGCTACGCTCGTGCAGATTTATCTGTTACGGGTTGTGACCGCGTGCCTTTTGAAGAATGAGCCTGCGAGTTAGCGTTGTGTGGCGAGGTTAACCCGGGTGGGGTAGCCGTAGCGAAAGCGAGTCCGAATAGGGCGT
>NZ_JAACYW010000088.1 GCF_015356825.1 Catenulispora rubra
AAGACCTTCGAGAAAACCCTGCTCAACCGCCATGTCTTCCATCCCGACTGGAACTACACAGTCCTCACGACACCGCGCACCGACACGACACACCCGAACTGAGGGAAGTTGTTTCTGCGTGGGCCCTAACCTCAGTGAGGCGCACTATGGCGTATGTAAGTCGGTCGTGCATGGTGCGCGCTCCTGGCGATCCGCACCACTAGTTTGCTGGCCGGATTCGACGTCCAATCGTCGGACAGGTGCGAGACGTGCCGCGCACCCGACGACTGTTTGCAGCAGTTTGAGGTAGCCCGGCCTGGCGATCAGAAGCGCTCAGCCCGCTGGCCCGTCAGACGGTCCGCGAGTTCGTACAGGTCGCGGTCTGGCTCGTCGTCGAACACGGCGAGTCGTACCTCCAACAGCCGGAGCGTCTTCCACATCTCGGCGTGCCGACCGAGGTGCGCTTGGATCTTCATGATCTTGGCGTAGAGCTCCTGATTGCAGTCGGCGTCGGCGACTGCGCGCTCCAGGACGTGCAGGGCGAACTCGGGGCGGGTGTCGGCGGTGAGGTCGGCAAGGCGGGCGCAGGCGTCGCCGAACCGGCGCGACTCGGCTTCACGGTCGACGATGAGCCAGTCGGCGTGGATGCCGCCGGCGAGGTGGCCACGGTAGCTGTCGATGGCGGCTTCGAGTGCTGTGATGCGTTCGGGCTCGTCGCGGGTGCGGTTTGCGGTGTCGAGGTGGTTGGTGAAGCGGGCGAGGTCGGTGGTGATGTCGGCAGGGTCGAGCAGGTAGCGGGTGCCGCGGTTGGTGATGTACATCGTCTTGGCCTCGCCGGTGGCGGCGCGGATGCGGGTTCTGGCGTGGTAGACGGTGGAGCGGAAGGTCTCGGCGCTGCCGTTGTTGGTGCCGTCGGGGTTGGTCCACAGGGCGGCGATGATCTCGTCGCGGGCGATGCCTGCGGGGTGCAGTGCGAGGAACGTCAGGATCGACGTCTCCTTGTTGTTCAGCACGACTTCGTGGCCGTCGACGGTGACGGTGACCGGGCCCAGGACGTTGACGAGGACTCGCGGGACCGGCGGAACGGCTGTGGTCGCCGTGGTCTGCGTGGGGATGGCGGCTTCTCGCGGAGCGGGGGGTTCGGCTGGCTGGTCGGTAACCGTGTCCTGGCCGGTGTCCGAAGCGGGAGCCAGCTGTGCCAGCAGTGCCTGCGCTTCTGAAGCGGACAGCGCGAAGGCTTGCAAGCCGTCGAGCAGTTTGTCCGCGCTGCGGGAGCGTTGATCGTCGTCGATCTCAGCTGTCGTCCCCGAGCCCCACGGCCCGAGAAGGACCGCGTGCAGATCGACGGTCCGGCCGACGTCCAGCAGGGCGGCCAAGCGCGGTGTGACGGCTGGCTCGGGTGTTGCGATCAGGACGAGCGGCTCCAGCGTCTGCTCCGGGTAGAAGCGACGCACGTCCGCTGCGTTGCGGACGCCGAGATCCGCCACAGTGCGGCGCCGGTCCTGGTACTCGGCCTCCAGCATGTCTACGGCGTCGTCCAGGTCCGTTGTGATCTCCAAGCGCGGACCGTATGAGTGCTCGTCACCCAGCAAGGTCGCGAGATCGGCCGAAGGAATGAGGACCCGCATGTGGTCAAGGCTCGCCAGCGGTCCACCGTTCGCGAGGATTCCGACGAGGAGCGCTCGGGCCGTGGTCAACGCGCCTGGGCCATTCAGGCCAAGGCCAGCATGGTCTCGCAGCGTCAGTTCGATCTCGTGGTCACCGTCGGTGCCGAACGTCAGAGAGCCCGGCGCGGTGAACTCCGCGTACGACGCAGGGATGCTCGGCCCGGTCAGGCCTGCCTGGGGCCGGGTCCCCAGAGTGGTGACGGCCTGGTTCGGTAGCGGGGCGTCAGGGCGGTCACGTTCAGGACCGTCGAGCCCGGAGAGGTACGGGTCATCGTCTTCGGGACCGAGGTCGCCGTCCTGGAAGTAGCCGAGGGCCGGCGGAGTCAGCGTCGCCAGATGAGCCCGCTCGATCTCGGCGACCGACTCGGGGACCGCCGGTTGCGGTGTGTCCATAGGGATCGGCCAGCGTGCGGTGGTGCGGATACGGCGTCGTTTACGAGCCAGCGCGATCGCAGCGGCAAGGGCACCAGCAAGGCCGATGCCGACCACTCCCCCGTCGGGGAGGTTCACGAACGATCGGTCGCGGTACGCCTTTGGCCGTGCGACGGCCTCGTGTACGAGAGCATTCGCAGCTACTGCGCTGGTGCTGGGAGCGGTCCGTACGGGGGAACTCGGCAAGTACTGTCGGGAGGACTCGGCACCGGCGCGGTTGGGCTGCGGAGCTGCGATAGAAGGCACAGTGACATCGGTCGGCCGTGGAGCTGCGGAGATCGGAGGCACGGCAGGGACTTCGGCTGCTGCGCTCAACGCGGGCAGTTCCAGAATCCAGCCGGGCAAGATCAGGTCGGGGTCCGACAGCCGTTGCCCGTCGGCCTGGACTCGGGCGTCGTTCGCGTCGTAGATTTCGCGCCAGCGCTCCGCGTCACCGAGGTGGCGCGCGGCGAGGTCCCACAACGTGTCGTCTGCGACGACTGTGTACGTCGATGTGGTGGCTGTGGCAGTCGCTTCGGCGGGGATGGCCGGCGCGGTGGAACTGGCGGCGGACTTGGTGGGTGTCGCGAAGCCAGTCTTGGCTACTGCTGGTGTCCGGGACGTGAGCACGGATACGGCTAGAGCGGTCAGCAGCACGGCCACCAGTGAGGCAGCGGGTCCTGCTTGCCGATCACGAATTGCCGGCGCAGTCTGGCGTGCGACCGCGATGGCATCGGCCAGCGCACCCGGGACCTGGACGACCAGCTGCCGGATGAACGCCGCCCAGTAGCACCACCCGACGATCCCGAGCAGGTCCAGGACGAAGCGCGCCCGGTCGATCCGCCATACGGCCAGCCACGGGCCCGCCTGGTTCAGGGACGTGGGCAGCGGTCGGGGGAAGGGGATGCCGAGTGATTCAGCGAGGAACCACGGGATCCCGCAGACGACTGCGACCAGGAGCGCAAGCGCGAGCAGCCCACGGACGGCGCGGGTCAGGGTTCTCATGGTGTGCTCGCATCCGAGGTGACAGGGTGTGCGGTCGCCTGGCCAGCGACGTGGATCACGTCTAGGCCGCCGACGTTCAGCAGCTGAGTTCGGTAGTCAGCCCTTACGGTGACGGTCACGGCATCGCCGGAAGCCGTCACCGTGTAGCCGTCGCCGGTCGCCGCGAGGTACTTTTCGGCGGCGGCCCGGGCACGCACCGGGTCCAGGGCCGCCCGTCCGGTCTGGCGGTAGGCGATCACGTCCAGGGCGTCCGCACCTGTTCGGGCAGCTTCGGCCGCCTCGCCCAGAGCCCGGTCCTTGGTGGACAGCGCCGCGCCGCCGTCGAGAACCAGCCCGGAAGCGAGGAGCAGGACCGGAACAAGAAGAACTGCCAGCACGATCACGGCGTGCTCCGGAACGGGTCCACGGGGCTGACCGACGAGGCAGTCAACGTCTGGGTACCAGGCACCAACCCGGTGATCTCCTCCAGCGAGATCTGGCAGGAGATCGTGACCCTGACCACCCCGCCGGGTTTGAACGCGGCAGTGTCGACCTTCACATCCCTCCGATTGCAAGCCGCGCCAGCCGGAATGCTCGCGGCTGAGCCCTGGCCGGCGACACGAGCCCGAGCAGGATCTGCCGCAAGCGAGGCGGCCCGGGAGGCGGCGTGCGCGGCGGTGTTGACGTCAATGTCGGCCATCGCCAGCCGTCCGAGGAGCACGACGAACACCATCACCAGCACCAGGAACGGTGCGATGAGCACCAATTCGACGATGCTGGATCCGGTGTCCGATCGCGGGGATCTCCACCTGCTGCTCACGTTCGGTCCCCGATCGTCTCGGTCGGCGCGGTGACCGTGACGTGCACGGGCAGGTCTAGGAACGGCACGATCTGCTCGGCGTATCCGCTCACCTCGACACGGACCTCCCTAGCACCGCGCTGCACCGTCACACGCCCCTCGTGCAGCGTGCTCTTGTCGAACTCGGCCAGGTAACGTTCGGCCGCGTTCTGGCCCACCGCCTCGGTGCCGCCTTGGACTCGAGCTGCCTCCAAGCCTCGAGACGCGGCCAAGTGCGCGATCTGCTCAGCATGGAAGTAGAGAACGAACGCGAACGTACTGAAGATGATCAGGCCGATCACCGGCATCGCGAACACCATCTGGACGGTGGCGGAGCCGGCATCACCGCCAGGTCTGCGTAACCGCAGGTGCATCAGAAGTGGATGCTCTCAGCCTTGCCCATGATCTTCGAAGTGAGCAGAGCCCCGACTCCAACAGCAATGAAAACAATGACCGCGATAGCGATGACGATCTCCGTGGTCACGCTGCCGCGGTCATCGGTCCGCAGGTCGCGCGCAAGCTCGCGGAAGCTTCGCGGACGCTGGCCGCACGATAGCAGGCTCCAGGCGCGGATGGTCAGTTCGGTCATTTTCGACATCACGGGTGTTCTTCCTTTGCTGGGTGGGAGGGAGAAAGCGAGGTCAGTTGAGTCCGGCGAGGACTTTCATCACCGATGGGAAACCGATAGCGATCATGAAGGCGAGGAACATCAGCCCGATCGGCACGCCGGTGCGTTCGGTCGAAGCCTCCGCAGCGGCTTGGACGTCGGCGAGTTGACTGGCGCGCAACACCTGCGCCTTCGCAGTTAGCGCGTCCTTGATACGTGCACCCTCGGAACCGGTCAGCGCCAGCGAGGCAGCCAACTGCGCCAGGTCCGGCGAGTCCAAGTCGTGGGCGAGCCGGGCGAACACCGCGGGGATCGGGGTGCGTGCGAGCTGAGCTTCGGCCAGGGCGGCGCGCAGCTTCGTGAACGTCGGCCCGTCCCCGATCGCAGCAGCATCGTGGAGCGACTGCTCGACGCCGCCCCCGGCCGCAAACGATGTTCCGGCCAGCTCTAGGAACATCGTCAAGGCAGCCCGAGTCTCAGCGCGCGCGGCCTTGGCTGCGGCGGCCGTGCTCAGCACAGGCATCCAGAACATCACCGCGACGGAGGCTGCGGTCCCAACCGCCAGGACGGCGCCGGGAGGATGCAGGCCGAGCACGCTGAACCACAGGTCTGACACCGGCGCGAGGATCAGCCCAGCCGCACCACTCGCTGCCTGCTGCGCCAGCAGATCCTCGGCGCTACGACCGAGAACCATCAAGTCACGGCCCGCCTTGGCGTTTGGAAGACCCAACTTGGCCAGCAGGGGAACGAAACGATGGCCTGCTCGTGCTGCCCAACCGCTGGCAGATTCCTGCGATGGGGCAGCGGGCCGGACAACGGGCGTGGGCGTGGACAGACGCGCCAGCACTGTGGCCGCCGACGGGGTGGGCGGGCGTAAACCGGCGAGCAGGAGCCATAGTCCCGTGCCGATCCCGACCCCGAGCACGATGGCTACCACGCTGCCACCGCCTGCCTGGAGTCCGCGATCGTCGCCAGGTGCGTAAGAACTCGTGGTTCCGGATCCGGATGCAGGATCTTGTCCATCCAGAGCAGCGCCACGCCGAACACCCCGGAGGCGACGACAAGCACGACTTGTCCGTGGAGGGTGTTGTAGGGAGCCATGAATGGCGGATCGCCGAACATCAACATGCCGAACAGCGCCAGCACCACACAGATGGTGACCCGGACCGACGTGCGCGGCTTCGCTTGGGAGGCGACGGCACGGCGCCGAATCGATGCCTGTTCGCGGGCGGAGGCGGCGACGTTGTTCAGTACCGCCGCGGTGTTCCCGGACTGTCTGCGGGAGGCGATAATCAGGCAGCCGGCGACGACGTCAGCGTGGCGGTCGGCGACCTGATCGGCCCAGGCCGCGACGGCTTGCGCCAGTGGCGTCCCGGAATCGATCTGCTCGGCCAACCGTGTACAGGGTGCTGTAATAGGCTCTGGTGCCAGGGGAGCAGCGGCCAATACTGCCTGCTGAAGTCCGGCCGCAGCCGACAACGTGTCGCGGAGCATCTCGGCGAACGTGGCGACGGCGTCTGACAGCTCGATCGCGTGCCGCGACACTCTGTCCGGGCCAAGGATACGCGGCAGGTGCCACAGCGCCAGGAAGCCGATCACGGCCATCGCTGGCCAACCGGTCCATGTCACCAGTCCGGCCGCACCAGCTACGCAGGCTGCGACACGCGGTTTCTGGCCAGTGAGTCGGCGCGGACTCAGGCTCGCGGCGAGCGACGCCCATCGGGACGGAGCCGCAGGAAGCTCTCCCGCACCGGATCGCAGACCCTTGACGATCGTGAGCAGTCCGATCGCGATACCGGTGCCGAAGAGCCCGCCGAGTAGCTGCGTGCCGTTCACCAGCTCTGCCTCTCCTGCTTGTGCGCGGCGAACGGGTCGTACCCGACCGTGGCCAGACGCTCAGTGAGCGGGGTGGACGGCGGGGTCGCGCGCACAGCCATACCGTCCGGCCCCGGCTGGTACAGCCTGTTAGTGACCACCCGGTCGCCGTCAGACCCGGTGACTTCGGCGACTTCCCGCACCACACGGCGACCGTCGGCCAGCTCGGCGACGTGGAGCACCAGGTCGATACCGTGCGCCGCGAGCCGTGCGACAGCCTCGGCCGGCGCGCGTTCCGGCGCGAGGAGTGCGTAGGTGATCAAGCGATCGAACGCCGCGTCTGCGGATTCCGCGTGCACCGTGGACAAGGACCCGTCGTTGCCCTGACTCATGGCCAGCAGCATCGGCAGGGTCTCGTCACCACGGACTTCGCCGACGATCACACGGCCGGCCGACAGTCGAAGCCCGGCACGGACGAGGTCAGCGGCGCTGAGCCGGCCCTTGCCCTCGGCGTTGGCCTCGCGGGACTGAAGTGCGTCCACGATCAGATGTCGCTCGGGGGCGGCATCCAAGGCGAGTTCGAACGCATCCTCGATCGTGACGAGCTTTTCGCAAGGGTCGATGGCAGTCGCGAGAGCCCGCAGCATCGTGGTTTTGCCCGCGCCCATGCCGCCGGCGATCAGGATGTTGCATCGAGCCTGAACCGCAGCGGTCAGGAAGTCTCGCAGCGCCACGTCGATCGTCCCGAGCTTCACCAGCTCGTCGAGGTCGATGTCGCGGTGCAGATGTCTTCGGATTGTCACACTGGGGCGCTTGTTGACCGCCGTGACAGCCGACATCCGCGACCCGTCTGGAAGTCCGATCGACAGGATCGGGGAGCCTCGGTCGAAGCGACGCTCCTCGATTCCGCTTCTCCCGGCGATCGTCCCCACCAGCTCGATCAACTCCGCATCGCTCGCGGCGACCGGCCATTGACCACGCTCACGGCGCTTACCGGCGTACTTCACGAATACGACGTCGTGACCCAGGACGTCGATATCTTCCACCCCTGGCAGCTCCAGATATCTCTGAAGGCCGCCGAGGCCGAGTAGGCGGTCGGCGACCGACTTAGCCACCAGGTCGGTGACCTCCCGTCGCGGCGATGGCAGGCCAGCAGACAAGGCAGCGGCTACCTCGGCCTGCAACTCCTGCACGCAGAGCCGATTCACTGCCGCACGGCGATTCGCCGGGTTCCACGAATCCTGCTCGGATTCGGCAACCAGGCGGGCGGCGACACGGTCTCCAACCCGCGCCACCATGGCTGTGTCCAGCATCGCCGTCACGCCGCTACCTCCGGCTCGGCGACAGCCGCTGTAGATGGCCGAGCGCGGCCGATGATGCCCAGGGCGATCTGTTCCACCGAACGCGCGTAGACGTTCCGGCGGCTCCTGGCGAGCAGACCCGCGTCAGGCGCCTCCGGAAGACGACCTGCCACCTCAACGCCAAGCGTGCGACTCATCTCCGCAGCGGTGTAGCCCGCCCCGCGCAAGACCAGGCGCACGTGGCTTCCGACCCTCTGGAGAGACTTGATCGCCACGTCCAACAGCCCGATCTCCTCCGGCACCGGACGCACCAGCAGCAGGACCTCATTGGCGACGGTCATAACGGGAGACAGGCGCCTCACATCAAGGCGACCGCAGTCGAGGACCACGACCGTTTCGGGATCGGCGGACACTTGCTCCAGCAGGCCGCCGGCCGCCGCGAGGTCAGCGACCGTCGCCTGCACACCGGCGGGATCGGTCGGCGCGACCACCACTGGCAGCCCTGACGGAAGCTGCTGTGTGTGCTCGCCGATGCGTACGCCCTGAACTGAGGGGAACATCGCCGCTGCGAGGGTCGTCAGAGACGGCGACGCTGCCAGGCCGAATCGGCCCGCGATCGTTCCGCCGACAGCATCCGTCTCGACAAGCGTCGCCGAGGCGCCGTGCGGCCATAGCGCCGTCAACGTCATCGCCAGCCGCGTCACCCCGGGCGCGCCCTTCACCGACGCGACCGCGACCAGCATCAGGAACCACCCGCGCTGCCGGGAGCCAGCACGATCACCGAGACGGGATTGCTCCCGGCCTGCCCGATTCGGGCTGCCGAGGCCTCATCGGTCAGCAACGACACGTCGACCGAGCCGGTCTCCTGAGCGTCCTTCACCGACATGACCGTCGCCGTCATCGCGTTCTTCAGCGGATCGGCGGGTCTTTGAGAGACCGGAGCGGTTACCTGGTCCTGAGCGTTGATCTGTACGGCCACCTGATCGCCGGCCTTCAGCTCCGCAGGGAACGCGCCCGCCTTCAGTTCAGCTGGCGCGACTGCCTGACCGACTGGCGGGAAGACTGCCGAAGTCCCGATCTTGCTCCCGGTCATCAGGTCCCCAGCTACCAGCGGAACAGTCGCGATATGCCCGACGACCTGGCTCTCCTCAGACTCCGGGATCAGCCCGACGTCGGAATCAGCGGCAACCTCTGCGGTCCGCAAGTCCTCGGCGACCACCTTCTGCCCTGCCGGAACCGGCGTGGCGACCTGCAGCACCGGAACCCGGCCGTCGATCGAGGACAGCAGTACACCGCCACCCACGCCACACAGTGCGACCAGGCCAGCCCCAGCCTTCACGTACGCCGGGCGGACCCGGCGCGTCGATCCCAGCCGACGCACGGACTTGGTCTTCGGGCGCGATGCCTCTTCAGGCTGCGCCTCTGCGGGCGGGGCCTGGCCAGGAATGACGGAACGCACGATGAACTCGCCTAACGCCAGAGAATGGATATCAGAACTCAGTGATCTTGATCGAGAACGATCTTCAATGGCTGTTGGTTACGAGCGCTGCGGCCTCAATCACCCGCACCGGGAATCCGGTAGAAGACTCCACGTCGGGGAACGTCCCGCCAGGCCCGAACCCGGTCCAGTCCACCCGCCACGTGATCGTCGTCGTGACATGGAACGCTCCGCCGGGCTCCATCGCAGAAGTCCGGCGGTAGATATGGCCGCAATCCGGTGACAGTGCCATCCCATCGCCGGTCGGATGTTCCGGGAATGGGGTGCCGGGACCAGCGCAAGTCTCAGTTGTCCCATCCCCCATGGACCACACGACCTGCCGTGGCGTGGCCGTCGCGGTCACTGTCACGCCGCCGACCGTCAGCGTCACCGACTTCGAACTCCACGAACCAGGCTTCAGCCACAGCCACACCGGCAAGCCCGCCAGTTGCGGCACATCAGCCCTCGGGCTCATCCCGACGTCGGGTCGGGGCATCACCAAGGCCTGATACGCGTGCTGCGCGAGTTGTTGAGCACTGACCGTCGGAGCAGCAGGATCGATCGGAGAGAAGAGGAGGGAGGAGTCGACCAGGTGTCCGTTGACGGTGCACTCCTGCTGCGTCATTCGCTCTGGCACGGACGGATCGCCGACCGTAACGACACGCTGCACCAGGGGAATGAAGACGGGTACTTCCTGGCAGACGCGCACGTTCGATACGTTCGCCGGTCCGGCCTTCGGGATGCTCGCCGACTTGGTCGAGGACCTGCCGTCGATACTGAAATGGCATTCTGGGGCGTCGGGGTTCGTCGAGCAATCCGCGCCCACGACCCAATCGCCAGCTGCTGACGCGTGGGCAGCGGGCGGAGCTGGAGCCGGTGAGCCGGAGGGTGCTGCCACTGCGGCAAGCAGACCGACGACGGGAATCGGCAGCCCTCTCACGAGCATGAGCCAATCGGGAAGATCGCCAGATCAGTAACCCGCCACACCAGATCGGACTCTGCCACCCGCGCCCGGATCAGGCGTCGGCCACCGGGTGCCGCTCCGGCCGGAGGGCGGCCGGTTCTCGGATCGATTTCAGGAGCCGTCGAGGTGTCCGCACAGTCCTCGATCATGGCCGCCGTGGGCGCGGCGCTTGGCGAGACTTGAGTCACTTGAGCATGGATGACCGGAGCACCGCGGGAGACCAGACCCTGAGCCTGTTCCCGATACAAGATCTTTACAAGCTCGGCCAGGGCCCGGTCAGTGGCGTGGTGGGTGAGAACGGAATCCTGCCAATCCGCCGTCCGAGCCGCGACCGCCGCGTCGGCCCACATACCGGTGTAGGCGCCCAGGGCAGCATCGCGTGCCTGGTACGTCGGAGGGGACACAGTTGATGGCTGCGAACTGGCAGGTGTTGGAGTCGCCGTCACTGGCGGCTTCGGCCCGGATGCCGAGCACCCGGCAGTCATCGAAGCGATTGCGATTGCACAGGACGCGACGAGTCTCGACGAAACCAAGCCGGGACGCTCCTTCACCTCCTGTATCCGCCATCAACGGATACGCTCTCACCTCGCAGAGATCTAGACTTTCCAGAGCGATCCATGAAGTAAAGGACTGACGCGACAGAAGGGTCAATATCACTCGATCGAGTGACGGGAGATTTTGATTCCGGCAACTACGCCGTCAGCTGCGCGACGTGACCAGGCTATGGATTGCCGCCCCGATGCCTGTGCAAGGAGAGTGCTGGTATTGCTGCAATTTGATCGTCGCGAAGGTCCTCCCACACGAGGCCAGTCGGCCGCCGCGGTTCTTCGCTACGAATCACTTCGTAAGGCGTCACGATCAGGTCCACACGAAAGTCGTGCGAGGTCTCAGGAATCAGTTCGTCGATGACTTGGAGAGCATGAACGGGCGCCACAATCACTGTCTCGGCTGTCACCAGTCCGGCCTCGGTAAGCAGAGCCACTTCGAGATCCGAGTAGCCAGCTCCCTTGCCGATCCGGGCTCCGGACCGGTTCACAGCGACGCTGCCGCAGACGACCATGTCGATGGGTCGCATGGCGCCCGTACCGATGTGGGGAGCAAGCTGTGCAGTCTGTCTCTTCTCGGCCGCCTCTCGCGCCGAGACCGTGAGCGTCTGGGGGTCCAGGAGGTAGAACGGCTCAGCCGTCGCCATTTTCGGCACAGCCATGTAGAGCAGCTTGCCATCTTCGAGCGCGCGCGTTCGGACAGCCAGTTGAGCCCAGTCAGGGTTGGCTTTGACCACCTGCGCCGCTTGCCACTCCGGCGTCTCCGCCAGACGCTCAGCCGTACGTTCGCTGCCGTAGAAGCCCGGGATCTTGCCGTAGGAGTCGGCCGGCACAGCCGACGCGTCGATGAGCATGCGCCAGACTCGCTCGCGAACGGCTTGCTTGGCTCCAAGAACGTCGGTCATCGTCCACCACTACCTAGATGGCAGCCATCAGCGCAAGTAGCCGATCGTTGATCTCCTGCACCGACGGCTCGCTGCGCCAGGGGCGCAACTCCCGGCCCGCCTGGAAGACGATGTTCAGCCCGCCACCGCCGCGGGTCAGTTCGACGGCGTCGATCGTCTGGTGCATCGAGGCTTCGGCCTCGTCACGTTTTCCTTGTCGGATCAGGCTCAGGGTCAGGTTGCCGAGCGCGATCGATTGACTCTTCTTCTTCGCCACGAGCGCTGACACCGTCCTGCGGAGCAGCGGTTCAGCGAGATCGGGCAGGCCCAGGGAGAGGAAGCAGGACCCGGCGAGCCGGTTGAACTCGTTGGGGCTGAAGTTGTCGGCGACGGTGTCGTCGGGCGTGACGCGGTCGAACTGGGCTTCAGCCTTCCCAAGAGCGGCCTCAGCCTCCCTACGGTCGCCGGCCATCGCGCTGCCTTCCGCGACGTGTAGCAGGCTGAGCCCGGTAAGTGCGGGACTGCACAGGCTCGCCACCTCTGCGGCCTCGTCGGCGAGCGTCAGCCCTTTGATGGGGTCCTTCTCTCCGTAAAGCGCGACGAAGCTCTTCCGCAGCACCGCGTAGGACTCGGTCAGCGGATCGCGAACCTGGCGCGCAACGCTCACAGCCTGGTCGAAGTACTCGACCGGGCCATCGTGATCACGTCGCTGGCTGACATCCCACACCAGCTGACCCATGAAGGTCGCCGATTCGGCTTCGACCTCGCCGAGTGCCTTCCGGACGCGGCTTCCCGTGGCGCTCTGGCGAAGATACGTGATCTGCCCGTGGACATGGCCGGCTACTCCGACAAGCGCGGTCGACGGCGACTTGTCGTACGACTCATCGAGCTGGCGGATACGTTCGTGAAGATGCGCCACGGCTACCAGATCAACGCTCGACGGGTGCTGTAGAACATAGGCCAGTCGCTCGCCCGGCTCGCTCTGAACGATCGTGATGCCGTCCAAGAGGGCTTGGAGCTCGTCGGCGGACACCCGGAGCGCACGGGCGAGTTTGGGACGGAGCCAGGCCTGCGGTTCGTTCTCCGCCGCCTCCCATCGGACGACGGTCGAACGTTCGACGCCCAGGTGCAGCGCCAGCTGCTCTTGGGTGAATCCGGCCGCCTTGCGACGCTTCGCGAACTTGACCCGCCTGCTCGCCACCTCATCACCTCACTCATCCAGCCCCTTCCGTAGCGTAGTCACTTCATTACGTAGTCGCAGGTCAAACCGAAGGATGCCTCAAAAACGCCTCAGAAGTGCGGCATCGTCGCTGTGGGACGCCGCTGATCAGGGGGCTTTGCTGGGTGGCAGCCGGGCCGACGACTCGTCATCCCCCAGAAGGTCGGCCCGGCCCCGATCGACCAACGTCAGCGATGACAAAGGGGCAGCCATGGCGTTACCCATCTACGGCTACATGCGGATCGCGACAGACGCAGACTGCCCGGCCGAGACCGAGCGCGTCACAGCAGAGCTGGAGACGTTCGCGCGGCAGGAGGGCTTCTCGCTCGAAGACGTGTTCATCGAACACCTGGGAGCGAAGAACCCGGCGTTCGATGGTCTGATCGAACGCCTCAAGAGGTCTGAGACCAGGAACGTACTCGTTCCGTCGCTATGGCATTTCGCTCGGCTTCCCGGACTCCAAGAGGCCATGCGTCAGCACATCCAGAGCGAGACCGGCGCCCATGTCTGGGTCGTCCAAGGAAAGCGGCGGTGAGGTCATGAGTGAGCAGATCGAAGGCGCGTCCGCGGCGTTCCGGGGCTCAGAGCGGCAGATCCTCGAACGTCTGGGCACATTCCGTCTCCACGGCGTCGATCCCGAAGCGATCAACGAGGCTGTGCGACAGGCCAAAGCAGGTCACAGCCATATCGAATGCGCGGGTACGCGCTTCGAAGTCTCCGCCCCGAACTGGTCGATCGTCCAGGACGTCTACGGCTGCGCCAGAGGGCGGGGGTGTCGGCACGTCTCCCAGGGACAACGCGACGGTTTCGAAGCCATAATCCGTGCTCGAACGAACGCAGGGCAGTGAGCCGTGTCCCACTACTCCATCACGCTCTCCGGCAGCGCAGAGTGCGTCCACGAAGTACGTGTGTGGGTCCGCAGCAGGCTTGGCGAGAATCCCGGGGTCGATGACGTGGTGCTGGTCGCATCAGAACTCGTCACCAACGCCATCCGGCACTCTGCCAGCGGTCGCCCCGGCGGCGCCTTCACGCTGCATCTCTCCGTCTTCACCGATCGCTGGCACGTGCGCGTGGACGACGCCGGCGGGCTCAACGTGCCGCGGATTCAAGCGGTCGACGACGACCAGGACGAAGCCGGCCGAGGCCTGGCCATGGTCGCCAGCCTGTCGCTGCGGTGGGGCGTCTTCGGCGACTACCGCGCCCGCGGCGTGTGGGCCGAAGTCCCAATTCCTGAGAGCGCCGCGCACCCGGCGGCGAGAGCGAGGCTTATCTCCCGCTGCTAAGTGACTTGGAGAACCGCTGTCACTCTCGGCCAAGCCGAGCGATTGAGCGGGACCGGCCAGCACGGAGCTACTGCACTCGCCTTGCCAACACAAAGTGGTCTGGCAAGTCGATCCGTTGAGTGACACGGTTGGGTAGCTGGCTAGGACGACGCTGCAGCCGTTGAGGGCATGCCCTACCCGATCATGCTCGGTCTTCGAGCGCACGGCCGAGCGGTCATCGCTCCTGACGAGTACATCGGGACCCACGTCGCTGACCTGGCGACCGGATGCAAGTCGTTTTCTCCAACCGTCGTTCCACCACTCCAGAGTGCGGCCAGCCAACGCCGCGTGCCGAACAGTTCCGAGACGCGCATAAGAGAGTTCCGGACCAAGACGGCGACTTGACCATCCTGCAATGATCACGCTAGGGCCGTATTATCTCCATCGAGCACGAACTGAGCACCGTTGCGGGCACAGGCCACATCTATATTGAGGGACGCCAAGTAGTGACAACACCTGGACACAAACGAGCCCAAGAGATCCTTGCATCAGCTGAAACAGAGTTGACGGCTGCCTTCCACAGGGCGGAGGCGAGTTTTAAACACATGGGTGACCGTGGTGGCGCCCGCGAATCAGCAGTTCGATCTTTCCTTAGCGATCAGCTTCCTACTCGGTTCGCGATTTCGTCCGGGGAGGTTATGGACGCAGCTGGCAATAATTCAGGACAGACCGATGTCGTCATATACGACAGCCTTAACACCCGCCCGCTTTACGTCACCGACGGTGTCGCCCTACTTCCAGCCGAAACGCTTTTGGCAACGGTTGAGATTAAATCGACAATCAGCAAGACCGAAATAGAAAAGGCCGTTGGTGGCATGAATAGGCTGCGCACGCTACGCCCGTGGGATGCCCCTTGGTCCGCAGCAAGACGCGACGGTCATCCCGCTGACGACGGGCTGCCTAGGATCTTTACGACCGTCTTCGCATTTGCAACCGATCTAGCTAAGTCAAATTGGCCAACAAACGAGATGCTACGACTCCGCGAATGCTGCGCTGCGGCCGGACTGCCGACTGCATACTTCGATCGACTGATCGTCCTCGATCGCGGAGTGCTACTTCCTTCGACAGGGACCGTTTACGCGCCGACGAACGAAAAGGGGGCTCTCGGTTCATGGTTTTTCCAATTGGTCAGCTTCTTGAGCCGTGAAGCCGCTAGGCGCGAACAGTTCCCATGGGACAGGTACAGACTAGACGAGCGGGACAGCTGGCTGCGGGTTGCAGAAAAAATTGATGACGCCCCCGTCGCCACACGCGCAACGGAGAGCGACAGGCTTAAAGCCCGCAAGGATAGAAATGAAATTGCTTTTAGAGAAAATTAACGACTACCTAAAAACCGAGCCACCCACAGAGAGTCCCGCAGCTCGACCCGCACAGTTTGAGCCGAAACCGGCAATACACCGACAATGGGTTTGGCGACAAGCTACGTGGACAGCCCCGCATCACGCGCCAGCTCCAATACCTTTGGCCTGGAGGTGACCTCGCCGGGGGCTTCCACATACGCGCGACGAACGGCGGCGGCCACGTCGACGTGGTGGCCCGTCCACTGGCCGTAGAGCCGAGCGACGTCGATCCAGTAGCGCGCACGGCGCTCAGGGGTTGGAAGCCTCACCGGGTCCAGCGCCCGAGCCGCATTTACCCCGCCCCCGACGTTGCCCAGGGCGTTCTCCATGGACAGCCGGTAAAGCCCGGCCTGCGCCGGGCCGAAGAACCACATCCCATGTGCCACGTCCGAGGGGAAGCGTGCAGCGATGGACTCCGCCTCGCGCATGTAGTCCTCAGCACGGCCTGCATCGCCAGCGCTGGCGGCGCTGTATCCGGCGGTCAGGAAGAGGTGCCCGTAGGTGGCGAAATCGTCGGACGTGCGGAGTCCTCCGTCGGCGAGCTTGCTCGCGGCGTCAGCCGTGATCGTGTAGGCGGTGCGAGAGCGGCCGGAGTGCCGCAGGGTCATGCAGCGGCAGTACTCGGCTTCGGCCTGGGCGAGCCGGTCGCCAGACTCCGCGGCGGCCGTCGCCGCGCGGTCGGAGGCCAGCAGAGCCAGGTCGTCCTGCTCGGTCTTGATCAGATACTCGGTCGCCAGCGTCCACATGTCCGTGGTGAGACGCTTGTCGCTCCCTGATACCGCCCGGTCCATCAAGCCCGGCAGACGCTTGCCCAGCGCTGCGTGCTTTCCGAGGCGGAAGTCGTTCTGAGCCTTGGCGAGCTGCGTGCGCAGCTTCTCAGGCGCCTCGGTGATTCCAGTGGGCCGGAACATCGCGGCCTCAACGGACAGCCCGGCCGTACCCAGCAGCAGGTCGCGACGATCCAGCACAGGATTCTCCTCGACGGTTTCGGCTGGTTCGATCCTGCCAGCTGAGCGTTGTCTTGGGAGCGATTTCGCCGCTCGCAACACGCCGATCTCAAGTTCCAACACCGCGGCGACGTGCGGCAGCCAGAACCGGCCCGGCACCACTTTGCCCTTCTCCCAGTTACGCCATTCGGAGCGGTCGAAGGTAGGTCGGATGGTCCGAAGCTCATCGACCACATCACGCTGCGATTTACGCAGCTCACAGCGTCGCGCGAGAATCAGCGCCGCGAGATCACTGTGCGTGTCCCCTGATTTACCCCCTGCCATGTCCCCTGTATTCCCTCTCTGCCACCGCAGCTATCGGCAGTTGCATGAGCAATGACGGGGCGACTCCGAGCCCCGCTCAGCAGATGGGAGAGCACGATGACCACGGTCACCAAGGCGAGGAAGGCAGCGCTGTTCATCGGGCCGGATCGGCTCCGGGTGCAGAGCCTGGCCGAGTCGCACGAGTACAAGAAGAAGTCCGGCTCGTCGGACACCGCGCACACGTACGACACCACGGCTCTGTGATCGGGCAGGAGGGCCGCTGACGTGCTGACGTTCCAGCTCACGCCGTATGCGGACGCCTCCTGGACGCTCGTCGGCGGCGCTTACACCGCCGCCGACGGCGCCAGCCGCGTCACGCCGATCGACCATTCGATGGTCGAGCACACCGCCTACACCGACGGTCAGCGCGTGCTGATCGTGATCCGGGAGAAGATGACCGGCTGCGTCGCCGCCGTCCCCGGCGTTCACAACATCGGGCCCTCCCAATTCGACGCGCAAGCCGCCACAGCAGCCGACTGGCCGGGCGATGTGGTCGTGATCAGTACTGCGCCGGATTTGCCGGTCACGGTCACCGCCGGGGCCGCCCGAACGACTCACCTGTACCTGTCCGCCGGCCCGAGAAGCCTGCACGGATCCTGGGACATGGCCGACCTCAAGGGCTTCGCCGGACGCCTGCACGCTGTGGAAGTCGCCCGGCTGTTGGTGTTCCGACCGAGGTATTCGACGCAGACCGTGTTCGAGGGCATCCAGCGGCTCACCGAGCGCGCAACCGCACACTTCGGCGGCAGCCTCGTCATCAGCTACCCGCAGCCCGCCCTGCACCACGACCCGCGCGAGTTGGCCGAAGGCGCCGATGTCCTCGGTGCCTTCGTCGAGCTGTTGCACGAGGCGCTGGACGCTCATCCCTGGGATGCGGAATCCACCGTGTTCCACCTGTCCGGCGGGTTCGACTCCGGGTGCATCGGCACGACCGCGGCGAAGCGACGCCCTCACAAGGTGCGCACCGCCGCACTGCTGATCGACGGTCCCGGCCGAGCTCAACAGGAACGGCGCCGCGCCGGCATGCGGGACACGCTTCCGTTCGCCGACGACGACACGACAGTGGACGCAGCGAGACTGCTGCCGCTGGATCCGGAGTGCACGCGGGTGCAGGACAAGCTGATCAGCCCTTACGAGGAGCCGCTGTTCTATCCGTTCAGCCTGCTCACCAGTGCGCTCGCGGCGAAGGGCGCAACCGCGGTGGTGACTGGTTTGGGAGGCGACGAGCTGGTGGCCCTATCGCAGGAGGAGGCGCCCCACCTGGATCTGAACCGGATGCCGGTGCTGCCTCCATGGATCGGGCCCGCCGCAGCCACGCTGCTGGAGTACGCCGATGTCGGCACAGCGCCACCTGCACCGATCAACTCGATGACTCTGCTGGCGCTGGAGTCCACGGCGCCTCCCCTGCTGCGCTCCGGCATCTGGCCGATCCATCCGTTCGCGTGGCCGGCTCTGGTCGAGTTCGGGGAGCAGCTGCCGTATGACTGGCGCGACTTCAAGCAGTTGCAGCGCCGACTGCTTGAAAGCCTCGGGCTGGGCATGGAGGTTGTCCGGCCCGTTCATCGGGAGTCGTTCGCCGAGATCGTCGAACGGGCCCTGACCGGTTCCGGCGTCACGCTCCTCGAACGGATGCTCGCTGACGGCTCGCCGCTGTTCGATGATCGCCTCGTCAACCCGGACGCAGTCTCTGCGGCAGTGAAGCGGATGCAGGACGGGAACTACGCAGAAGGCGAGGAATCCAAGCTCCTGGAAGTCGTTCACCTGGACCTGGCGACTCGCGCTTTCCTCAGCTGACCAGCGCCGCCGTGCCCGCCGCGAACATGCGCTCCACCTCCGGGAGACGCTGGGCGCGACGGGCCATGAGGTAAGCCAGGTTGTTCTTCCGCTGCACCTCGTGGACCAGCTCGAAGCCCTGCGTGGCGTAGTACCTCATGAGATCGATCTCGATGGTCCCGCGCCGGACGAACTTCCGACCCTCGCGCGCCGCCTTGTCCACTGCCCACCAAGCGATCAGCGATCCCAGCTTGGCATGCCGCCATGACGGGTCCGTGCAGGTCGTGAACAGGTAGAGGCTGTCCTGCGCAGCTTCGTCCGACGTCCAGCCCCAGGCCGGTTTGTCGTCGGCGACGGTCGTGCAGCCGATGACCCTTTTTTCGGCGGTCAGGACCCACATCGCTGTTCCGTTGACGGCCGCCTGGCCGGCAAGGTCGTCGATCGCTTCCCTCCAGCTCGGCAAGCCTCGGCTCTCCATCCACTCTGACCGGGCCGCGATCACGGCTGCCACAGCGGATACGTCCTCGGGGCGAGCCCGCCGCATCGCCAACATGCGGACACCTCCATGCGGAAAGACCTGGTCAACAGATGACCCGAGTCTTCCACGCTTCGACGAGCGGCCGTGCCTGGACACGGAAGAATCAAGCCTCGGTCGTCGCCGCTTGCCTGGCACCAGTCCCCGCCCAGACAGCAGTCATGCGGCGTGCTGCACCAACCGCCTAGTAGGGATGCCAACGACGCGGGCGGTCCAGATCGCGGAGATCAGCCAGCCGCATCGTGAACTCGTCGCTGATGACGGGATCGTCAGCGGCCCTCTGCGCCAGCCAACACACCATGCGGAGCAGCTGGACCGCCGCGATTGTCGGGAACGCTGGATCGTCGGAGGGGTCTTCGCCGTAGGCGGCACAGAACGCGGCGTACTCGGCTTCCGTGTGCCAACCGAGGTCGCGGTACACGGCCGTGATCATCAGGTCCCAGATACGGGGCCCGAGGCAGAAGCCCTCCAGATCTAGCAGGATCGCCTCGTCCTCTGCGGTGAGCAGGATGTTGCCGATGTTCGCATCACCGTGAAGCACGACGTCCTGCCGCCCAGCCAGAGCGACCGGGAATTCGACCTCCCGCTGGGCGATCATCGACTCCAGCTCTTCGCGAGCCTCAGCATCGAGGCCGGGCGAGCCGGCAAGCCGTTGGCGCATGCGGGCGAACGGGTCGAGCTTCGGCAGCGCGAGGTATGGGGGCGGGACCAACGTGTGCAGGTCCCTGAGGATTTCCGCGAGCCGATCCGGGGCCGTCCACTGGCCGGCTACCGCGTGCCAGAACGTCACCGGGAGCGCACAGGTGGCGTCCGGCTGCACGACATCGAACGGACGTTCGACGGATAGACCGGACGAAGTCAGCCACCGCGCAACACGCACTTCCTGCTTAGCCGCCGCATACCGTTCTGCGAAACGGCCGACCTTGGCGATCAGGTCTATCGCGTCGTTCCTGAAAACGGCGCGTTCGCCGATCCGGACAGTACGCCAACCATCCTGCGGCAACCCCGCGCAGGACACGGCGTCAGCCAGCACTTCCTGTGCCACCTGGGCGAACAGCGGATCCTCCAGACTCTAGGAGCACTCAAGGATCAGGCTATGGCAGCACGCGTGATCGACTCCGCCTCCGCAGGCACCGCACCGGGAAGCCGCTCCATCCACGGCCGTTTGGCCGCTTCCTGCCCCGGGCGTACGACGAAGCCGAGCGGTGCGTAGTAGTGGACTGCCAGCCGGCGGTTGGCGGCGTTCAGCAGCAGTGTGGTCCCGGTCGCGTCCGCTGCGGCCAGGACTGCGGCGATGACGTCGAGCCCACCACCGCGGCCGGTCGGCCAGGCCCAGAAGCTCGTGATCTTCCAGGTGGACTCATCACCGACCGTCGCCGCGCGGAGGTCGAGCCCGGCGCGCAGGTCAGCGTTGAGAACCACGGTGACCTTTGACGAGCGTTCCTCCCACAAGAGCGCTCCATACCCGCCGAGCAAGCACGAGACGAAGAGAAACGTCCTCCAGCCGATTCCGCCCTGTCCACGGAAGCGGATCGGCGTGACGAGCATGTTCACCCAGCGACGCAGCCTGACCCGACCGCCGCAGGGCCCCAGGCGAAGCCCTTTCGCGGCCGCAAGCTGCTGTAAGAACCCGTCACCATCCCCGTCTCGGGGGCTCGCACTCGTCACTCGTCAACGGTAGGGCGCGGCGAGCCGCGAAGCAGGTAACAACCCTCCAGCATCGCACCGCTGATGGCATAGATCAAAGCCTTGTCACCCTGCGGCCAGTAGTTATCCACAGATCGTCTCTGGAGTAGCGATCGACGCCACCACGACGTGCGCCGATGAGAGCACCTGTCAGAACGACGAAAGAGGTGCCCTGTGCCCAGCACGCGCAAAAAGAAGGAAGCTCTGCGGTTCTCGGCCAGTGAGCGGGCGGTGCTGATCGCGCTCGTCCAGCGTCCCGAGGCGTCAGCAGCGGGCATCGCGGTAGCCGCTCGTCTGTCACTGACCACGACGCTGCGTGCGCTGCGCCGGTTCGAGTCGCTGGGCGCCGCGGTGTGCTTCAACCGAACGGGTCTCGATGGACGGTCCGTTCGCGCTCTCTGGTCTGCTTCGGCGACGGTGCTCGATCTGGTCGCCAACTCGGGAGCGTTGCCCATGGCTCGGGCCCTCATCGCGCCCTGTGCGCGCGACAAGGTTCTGACCACCCTCGCACTCCGGCCGGAGCTGACGATCGGCGATATCGAGTGGGCCACCGCCCTGTCCCGCACGAGCGTTGTCGAGATGCTGGCCGCCCTGGAGAAGCAGGGCATTGTCTGTCGCGTCGAGAGGAGAGGTCCCAGCGGGGGCCGGGTGGCCGACGGCTGGAAACTGGCGTTGGACGCAGCTGCCGTGCCGCTGTTCGAGCTCTGAGGCGGAGATGCAGCCCCGGGGCGGAGAGGAGATCCCGCCAATCCCGGTCGCTGGCCGCTACGTCCCGCCAGCGCGGGCTCACGCGCCGGCGGGCTCGCGCACGCTCGACGGCGCGGACTCACGGCGGCACCGTCAGCACGGTCGGCACCGTCGCGAGTCCTTCGGGTCGCGGCTTATCGCTGCGGTTCTGAGGCTTCCCTATCGATGGCCACTTGCACGTCAGGTGGGTGGCGAGACTCAACGAGGGCCCGGACCCGCTTGGCGGTGGACAGCGACACGCCCTCACCGAGGATGAGCGCTGACTCCTCTTGGCCGTCCAGACCGGCGTCCTGGTCAGTCTGGACGGTCAGTCGTTGCGCCAGCGCATCCCGAAACGCCTTCTCCTTCGGGCGGCGGCCGTGCAGCTCCCGCAGTTCGTCATAGACCGGGCCGCCGATCTTGAGCCATGCCTCTTCGCGAGCGGTCAGAACGTCCTCCTGACCGGCCGTATCGTCCACAAAATCGTCCGGTTCTGGTTCCGGGTCTGGATCAGAGGTGCCGCTCGGCACCTGGAGTCGCCGGTGGGCGGTGACTGCGACCAAAAGGTCGAGCTCTCGATCCGCTACCAGCTGGGGCAGCGAGGCGACAGCCACGAGGATCAGATCGCGAACGATCGTGGGGATCAGGAAACCGGCCAGCGCTAGGGCGTGGTCGAGGACGTTGCAGCAGACCGTGAGCGCGAGGGCGTAGCGCGCGGTGCGTTTCGCCTGGTCGCGTGCGGGATGGCCGCCCGGGAGGCGGTAGGCGGTGTAGAGCGCCGAAGCGGCGTACGCGTCCACGGCGAGCGGGAAGAGTTCGGCCAGCCGGTGCAGGCCTGCTTGGCGTCCGAGATCGGTCAGGACGTCGAAGCTGATCACGGCGATCGCGATCAACGACACCGTCCCGCCGAGCCGGAGCGCGATCAGGACCGAGCGCGGGGTTTCAATCAGCGGTTCGCCTGAGGGCGTCGCCGGTGCTGGCGCGCGGCGGGTGAAGCGGGCGAGTGGGTTCACAGGTTCCTCCGGCCATTGGTCGTTCTGGACGGTCACGCGGGCGGGATCGGTGGGCCCGACCGGTCTGGCCGGGCCCACCGAGGAACCGCTAGGCGTGCATCCGTTCGGCAAGCGAGGTGAGGAAGTCCCGGACGATGCCGGCCGCGAACAACGCGTCACGCTTCGACAGCGCCGTCGGCACTGTCATGAGCACGGCACCGCCGCCGGGCAGAGTGAAGTTCACGCAGCTCTCCGGCACGACGTGAGCCGCTTGCTCGGCAGCGGCGAGCAGAGCGCGCGGAACGGCACCGGGGCCCGGAGCCGACGTGGCCGTCGGCTGCTGATCGCGGATCTCGTCCCGGGTGGGCATCGTGTGAACGGAGCCGAGATCTGTCCGCCGCTTCGCCCTCTGGTCAGAGTTCATCGTCGCTGCCCTCCTCCGCGTGGGCCGCGTTGCTGACTTCGCAGACTCGGTGGTTGAGGAACACGAACGCGCACGCGATCTGTGCGCGGTCCTTCGTCGGCACTCCGGCCTCGGCCAACGCAGCCTGCAGGCGCGTGTTGGCGGCGGTGAGCGCGTCCTGCGTTGCCCGGAACCGTGCGGCGGCGCCGCACAGACCAGCCGCAGAGCGCACGACTTCGGGCTCACCTTCCAGGTACTTCAGCAGAGCAAGATCAGTCGCGTCCGAGCACATCAGGCAACACCCTTTCCGAGGTTGGACCGGCTCTTGGCGACTGCTTCGGCGAGGCTGGCCACGACCGCTACCGGGGTGGTCGCGCCGATGGTGACCAGCGTGTCGGGGCCGCAGAGTTCGGCAGTTCGCACGTGGTGTCCGGACTTGGCCGACACGCCGAGTCGATAGCAGCCGCACGGGCTCTCCCAGACCGTTGTGGAGCTGAACAGGGTCCGAAGACGTCCGGTGTCGCGCTTCCACCCCACAGCGCGCAGGCGCCGGTTCAGAAGACGTCGCGACCACGCGACCGGCTCGACGTCCGAAGCCGTCTCCGCGACTCGCGCCATCGCGAGGACCATCTCGGCTGACGCGAACCGCGCGACGAGTTGCCAGTCCGGTGCAGTGTGGCCGGAGCGGGGCGCGCTGCTGATCGACAGTCGGGCGTTCGAGTCGAAGAGATCGCTCATCATCACCAGGCGCCCGCGAAGCTGCGGGCCCACAAGGACCCACTTCGACCCGGGGTAGCTCGGGTGGGCGATCTGGCGTGTCTGCCAGAGGTCGGCCATCAGGGATTCGCTGATGTACCGCTGTACGTCGGAGTTGAGTTCCAACACGGGGTAGCTCCTTGCGTTCAGGAGCCGCCGGGCGCTCCTGCGCCCGGCGGCAGGAGGTCAGCGGACGAGGAGGTTTTCCGCGAGTGCGCGGATGACGGGTGCGGGAGTGTGTCCGGTGGCGTCGGCGTGGCAGGACGGGCCGGAGATCAGCCAGGCACCGCACTCCCCCGGTGTGTCCGGGTAGTGGTAGACAGCCGCGACCTGTCCGGTCGGGTGAGCGAAGGAGGTCGATTGCAGATGGCCACCGGCTGTGTAGGTGGCGCAGGTCTCCCAGCCTTCATAGGCGACGGTGTCGAACGTCGGTCCGTTTTCGCCGGTGATCGCGATATGAGCGGTTGCGAGGATCGCCGAGGCCGGAGCGTTGAAGACGCTCATGCGCCAGTAGGAACGTGCGTTGCCGCCGCTCCAATAGCCCTTGCCGCGCGACGGCTCGTAGATGAGCTCCGCGAGCGTGCCGCCGTCCGGATAGGTGACGATCGTGAGCTTGACCGACACGGCTCCGCTCGGAGGCCTGAGCAGCGCAGACTGCGAGACGTCGGCGCTGTCGAGTACCGGGTGTCGATTCGCCGTCCAGCCGCGTGCGGTGAACTCGTCGACGAGCATGACGGACTTCGCCACGGTCGTCTTGGCGATGCGTGCTGAGGTCATGGTGTTCGTCCCTTCCCTCAGTCCCGCTCGGCCCGACGGGGGACGGCTACGTCCAGCGCCGCGATGGTGGCGGCGCCGATCACCGCGAGCGGCGTGCGCTCCTCGAACGCGATCCCGAAGAACCGGGCGTGTGCGCGCTCGACCGGGGGCGCAGTCGCCACCCGCAAGTCGGCCACCTCGGGGTAGACCGCGAGTTCGGTGATCCTGATGTCTCGCGTCGGACGCTGCATGACGAACTCCAGAAGCACCACGACGTGCCCCGGGACCTTGTAAAACATCCGCATCGCCGACTGGGGACGCGCTCCGTCCCGCGCAGGGACGTAGCGCTTCTGGAAACCGGCCGCGCGTAGCAGGGGCCAGATGTCGGGCTGCTGCTCAGGGGTGGAAGTAGACATGACGAAGCTCCGTTCCGGCGGCGGCCGGCCGTTTCCGGCATGGCTGCGCCGCTGCACGTTGAAGTGGTTGGGAGGAGCGACCACCGGGCCCTGGCGGGAAGGGGATGGACCCGGCGGCCGGTCGAAGAGCGCGGCTTCAGGCCGCGCAGGGGTCAGCGCTTGGTGCGCTGCGCCGGGATGATCGGGGAGGCCCAATCGGTCGGGTAGATGCCGCCGTGGGACAGGGACTCGTCGAGCTCAAGGAAGCGCGAGGCCATTGCCTCAGCGCGGTACTTGTGGCCGCAGTCGAGGCTGTTGCAGCCTCCAGACGCGGAGCCGTTCCTCTTCAGCATGGCTTGCGCGGAAAGCTCGCGCAGCTGCGAGAGAATGTGGTCAGGGTTCATTGGCTGCTCCTTGCTGGCGTTTGACGGCGTCTTTCGGAGCGGTCGGGGAGCCCGTCGCTCGGCGAGCGCGTTCCCGCGCGCTTGCCGAGCCCTTTCTGGGATTCGACGTTCTCCCGTTCCCCTCACTTCTTGATATACCCATCATTCACCATCGAAACCGCCCAATCAAGCCCAAATTGCCCTTTTCTTCACCCATTCGGAGTACGAATTATTGACTCACCGGAGGTCAAAGTGAGAGCATACCCAATCGCATAGCCGAACGGTAAGGTGAAAGCACTTCATAAATAAACGCAGTTTATTTATGAAGTACGAAGCTGGAAAAAAGACCGGACGGCAAGCAAGGCGAGGCTGGGGCGAGCCGAGGCGAGCCGGCTGACAACACTCCATCGGGAAGCCACGATCGGCCCGAGTTCCGCGAGCGCGTCAAAAGACGGCCTGGACCAGGTGTTTTACGCTGCCGCTAGGTGGTCCGGTCTAAGCGGACACTCATCGGCACACCTTCGGACCGGGCAGCGGAGCAAGCTATCCGGATGCTCGTCAAAATCTTCAGTGCCAGCAGCGACCAGTGACCGATTGGACGGCTGCGCAGGGCAGTAAACCTAGTTCGAAGTTCGCCATTCACGCGACTTCACGCGCACACGAACGGGCCGATAAAAACGCTATCGAGACTGGCGTCGCAAGCATATCTCGCACACCGGCCGCTCACCGATCTAGATGCCGCTCCAGCTCAGCGGGAAATACGTCAGGATTCTCAAGATGGCTGGCGTGATCCCCGGGCAGTTCAAGCACTCGGGCGTCCGGGAGCCGCTCATCGAGGACGGCGACGACGCGCTTGAGCCAATCGGTAGTCGCGTTGCCGTGGACGAGCAGTACCGGGCACGAGATGCCCGCCAGCTCATCGACGCCTCGACGCGGCCGGTCAGCCTGCTCGGAGCCCCAGGACAGCGCCATCCGGTGCGGAACCCAGCTCGCCCAGTGGGGATTCCTGCGGGCCTTGTCCGCTGAGGACACGAGTCCGGCGAGCTGACAGAACTCGGCCAGGTCGTCCTCGGACACGTCCTCGCCGGCCAGGTCGTGAAAGAACCGGTTCAGGTGGGCCACTTCGGGATCGGTCTCGCCGAGTTGGTCGAGGATCCAGTAGGCCGCGGGCTCCACGAGCGTCAGCGTCCTCACCCGCTCGGGATAGGCCAATGCGAACTCGATGAGCGCGCGCCCACCCCCAGACCAGCCCACGAAATCGGCTGCCGCGATATTGAGAGCGTCCAAGGTCATCAGCAGCGAATCGCGCTCGATGTCCGCGGTGTACTCGGCGTCCCCGCGCTCGCCGGCCGAACCGAGCTCGTTGTGGATCGGCTGAACGCGCACCGTCTGCCACCTCGCCGCCAGCGAGTCGGCGTAGGACGCCCATGACACCCATCCGGTGAGGCCACCAGGTAGCAGGACGAGCGGCGGCCCTTCGCCTTTCACCTCGTGGGTCAGGATCCTCGGCTTCATGGGGACCACCTCGGATATGTCGACGGCGGGATCCTCACCAACGTACCTGCGGCTCAGAAGATCTGCCGAAGATCTCAGACAGCCGCCCGCAGCTGCTCTTGGCGAAGAGTCATGACTCACGCCGCGCACCTGCATAGTCGTCGGCCGCCACCGGGTCCAGGCGAACAACCGCTCCGGGGTGGGGAGCGTCGATGACGAGCCCAGCCCGGACGTACATCGCCACGTGATGCAGGAAGCCGTTCGGGTCGCCGTAGAAGACCAGATCGCCGGCACGCAGATCGGCCCTGGTGACCGGGCGTCCCGTCTTGAACTGGTCCGTGGCCGTCCGGGGAATGGCGATGCCGGCGGCCTGGTACGCACTTTGGGTGAGCCCGGAGCAGTCGAAGCCGACTCCTCCTCGGTCGGGGCCGTCGCCACCCCAGACGTAGGGCAGGCCCAGATGGGCTCCCGCGTATTCGAGCGCGAGCCGTGCCGCAGCGCTCGGGGCGGAACGGGCCGCGACCGCGATGAATGAGTTGCCGCTGGAGGCGCGGCTGTAGACGTCTGCGAGTTCGACGATCCGGACCGCGGAGGCAGGATTGGCGGTTGCGCGGCGCACTACTGCGGTGAGGTCGGTGGCCGGTCCGGAAGCGCAGATTGTTCTCGCTGCTGCGTAGACCTGGTCGACCGGATCGAGTGGAGAGGCAGGCGATACGCCGCCGGCGGGGATCGGGTCGGCGTGCTGCTGGAACTGGCTCGTGGTGATCCCCATGAGTCCCTGGTCCGTCGGGTGACGGCCGTGGTCCGATGCGATTTTCCCGAGGCCGGCGAGCACTGTCCACGACAGGCCCGAGCAGGTCGCCGCAGCATCGTGGTAGAGCTCATACATGCGCAGTGGGATATCTCCGTCTGCGTCAGGGATGTGACCGCCTCGGGAGTTCGAAGACACGCTGAACACGTCCAGCGAGGAGGCCATCGACTCGACGACGGCAGCCGCTGCGGCAGACAGCAGAGTCATCAGAAGGAGCAGCGCGGCCGAAGCTCCCGCCGCGATACGTCCCGCCGTCACAAACGTGTCCCGGAGCTAGCGGCACCGCTGGCGAGGTCGATGAGACGGACAGGAGCATCGGCAGCGGCGCCGACGCGCCGCCAGACGGCATCCGCAGGGGCAGCCACTGTCGAGTCGCCGCTTGCCGTGGCGATAGGGACAGGCGATCCCGCACGGGCCAGACGTTGGTGAAGCCCTTGCTCGCGGCGAGAGGAGTGGAGCCAGAACAGGACCGGCGTGCTGATGCCGGTTGCGGCGGTCATGGCTTCGTAGCCGGGGAGCTTGGCGAGGATCTGTGCACTGTTCTCGACGCCGGTGTCGTATTCGAGGAAGAAGTCGACGCTGCGCGTGCCTTCGCGCCACCGGCCGAACCCGTCGGGACGGACGTAGGTCCCCCAGGCTTTCGCACACGCTCGCTCGGACAACCACAGGTCCAGAGATGCCGCGCTCGTCTCCCGCGCGGAGCCGAGCAGGCCGCAGAAGACATCGTTCACGCCGACGAGGTGTCTGAGGTCAGGCCGCAGCACGATCTTCTCGGCCGACACGGCGCGAGGCGGTACCAGGTCCCACTCCTGATCTAGGCGCGCGACAGCTTGGACCCCGAGAGCGGTCAGAACGCAGTGCTTCGGATTCGTCCCGACCCGCAGCGGCGGCCGGAAGCAGTCCAGCAGGCCGACTTCGTGAAGCACCTGAATCCGTCGGCGAGCGACCCGCGAGTTGTCGAAGAACGCGTGGGTGATCTGGTGGGTGGTGAGCACCTGATGCTGTCCGAGGAGGTGCAGAATCTGGCGGTCGCGCTCGGTGAGCCTGTTCGCAGCGGCGAGCACGGCCTGCTGGTTGATCTTCAAGCTGAACCACCCGCCTGACGAAGCGATTCGGGATCGAGGTCAAGTTCGAGCGTGTCGTCGAGGCCGCGCGGCGCACGGGGGTCGGCAACGAGTCGAGGCGTCGGAGTCTCCGCTGCCGCTGGCCACTGCGCGACGGCAGCTGCCAGGACGGCCTCGGCCCTGCCGGGAACTGCCTCCGAGAGCGGCGTGGTCCTGAGCGTGAAGGCTCGGGATTCCTGTCCGCCCGTCACCAATCGCGCAGCTGCCTGGTACTCCCCGAGATTCGACAGGTCGTAGGCGGTGAGCGTCGGGACCGTGTGCCGCTCCATCAAGCGCGAGTCCTCGGGTGAGGCATTGAAGTAGACCTTCGTCCGAGCGTTCGCCGACAAGGTCTCGCGAAGCTCCGTCGAGAGCTGGCCAAGATTCTGATGCGCGAAGGTAATCGAGAGGCGGTAGGCGCGAGCCTCGGCGAACATGTCCTCCAACGGATGCGCCAGCGTCAAGAAGTTCTGCCCCTCGTCGAGGTAGAGCGCACTGTCTGCGCGATCGGCTTCCAGTTGGCGAGCCCGAGCCTGGATCTTCTGCCACACGCCGGCCACGGCCAGCGAGCCGAGCAGCCGCGTGGTTTCGTCGCCGAGGACGCCCTTCGGGATCCGGACAAGCAGAACGCCGCCGTTCAGAACCTTCGCCATATCGAAGTTCGACGTCGGCGCGGCAACGGTCTGCCTCACGAAGTCACGCAGCAGGAACGCCCGCAGCTTGTTCATCAACGGCCCGATGACCTGTGCCCGAGCTCCGTCAGAGAGCTGCGAATACCAGTCCCAGAAGCTGCCGAGCATCGGGTCCTGGACTCGGGACGTGATGGCCGAGCGAGCAGCGTCGCCAGCGGTCAGCAGAGTCGGGATGTCCATCAGCGTCGGCGGGTGATCATGACTCCGGCTCTTGAGCAGCGTCAGCGCGGTCGAGCGAAGGATGTCGTCGGTGCGCGGGCCCCAGTACGCGCCGTAGATCTTGTGGAAGATGCCCACGAGGTTGTCGACGACCAGCGGAATCTCGTGGTCGTTCTCCACGCGCAGGACGTTCATAGCGGGCCGGATTCCGTCGTACTCCGGATCGATGAGCACGGTGCGCCCCACGGCCCGCTCCGGAAGACGCTCCAGCACAGCCCTCACCAAATCGCCCTTCGGATCGATGACGACGGCTCCGCGGCCGGCTTCGACGTCGGCCAGCGCCAGATTCGCCAGCAGGGACGACTTGCCGCAGCCGGTCTTGCCGACGATGTGCAGATGCTGCCGCGCCTCCGCGACACCGAGACCGATCTGGCGTGCCCCGCCCGCGTCAGACCGACCGAGCGGCTTCGCCATCGACGACGGACCAGGGATTGCGGGCGGGACCGGGACCGACCTCGCGCCGGCTCGGCTGATGCCCGGCGCGTCGGGGTCGAATGGCAGATGGGCAATCGCTGCCAGCTCGGTCAGGTTGAGCAGGTCTCCGCGGACGAAGCGACGCTCGGTGACCGCTCGAACGAGGCCGGGCATGGGCTTGCGCGCCCACCAGTTGCGTTCCGCATGGACCGCGTAGGACGAGGCGATCGCGTGTGCAAGGCCTCGTAGCCGGCCGACATCCGAACGCCGCTCGGCCGCTGTCGCGGACGCCGGAGCCGTTGTCGTGACCACGTAGTAGACGACCGTCTCCCACAGCGGTCCCACGCTCTTGGCCATCGCGGCACGGAGCTCTGCGGAGTGCTCCAGGTCGGCACGGACCGCGGTCGTCTTGCCCCGCAGTCCCGGCGTCGTCAGATCGAACAGGGTGGTCTTCACCGAGTTCCGCGAAGTCGGCGCCTTCCGAAAGGAGCGCAAGGCACTGCGGAACTTCCGAAGCCGACGGCCGGCGGCGGGCCGGGCCAAGACCTGAACGGCGGCGTGCTCGCGCGTCCCGAGGTCGGCGCAGGCGCCGAGAAGCGCCCGCAGTGGGTCGCTCGAATACCGGTCCTGAAGCGGGTGGATCTCGTGCCGGGCGAGGCGAAGACGGCCGCCGACGGCCCGGACCTGCTGCGGCTCAGTTGGAACAGGAGCACCCGCCGACAGCACAGTCTCCGTCTGCGCGCCGGGCCATGCCGCTTCGATCGCTCGCTCGATCATGCTGGGAGGGACGCTGCCCGGAACCCACATGTGGATCTGCACGCCGGCAGAGCTGAACGAGAACTCGAACGACAGATGAGGCTGGCCAGGCCAGATTCGGCGCCGGGGCGGACGCACCAGGCCGTGCAGGTTCGCCCAGAATGCGTGACCGGAGTGCTGATCAACCGCAGCCGGCAGCAGGATCCGGATCAGCCGCGCCTCGCGCAGTTGGGCACGGATCCGAAGTCGGCGGGCCCAGTGACGGCTGGCAGCTGATGCTGTAGCTCCGGAACCAAGTGCCGCAGTGGCCTGTGGCCACCAGCCGGCGGCGTACGCCGAGCCGATGGACGTGAGGTGCTCGATGCGTGCCAAAAGCTGGCCGAGCGGATCGCTCACAGAGCTCAAAGGGCCTCCTCGTCGCTGCTCACCGCGCGGCCGAGTGCAGCGGCCTCTTCGGGCTGGAAGTGCTGCACGGCAGGTGAGGCAGGGATCACTCGCTGGTGGAAACATCTGGTGATTCGGTCGGGAGTCTCGGCGGATCGGCGGATTGCGGAATGCATAGTCGCTTCCTGTGACCACGGGTCGTGATGGATCTGGCTGCGGTCCGGCAACTGTCCAGCGCCCGTGACGCGGAGGATCTGGAGGCGTTCGAGCAAGAGCTCGTGGATCAGCAAGCGCTTGTCAGGGATCGGCGCCGTGCTGACGGCCGTTCCTCGGCCGCACAGCCACCCACCGCTCCGCAGCACGTCAAGACCTAAAGTAGAGTCCGGCATGCCCGGCCATGTGGTCTTCGTCGGCGGCGGATGCCGTCATGGCGTTCGGAGGAACGATGGACAGCCGCGCCCTACGGATCTTGAACAGCGCGTATTGGGGCCCCAACGGCTGGCTGAAGCCGACCGCAGACCGCCCCTCCCCGGAAGACCGCGCCTACGCCGAGCAAACCGGCTACATGTTCCCGCCGCTCACCATCGGCCACGAAGAACTGATCACCCGAGTCCGCGACGCCGCAACGCGCACGACCCTGCGCACAGCCTCCGACGCTTTTGTCGCGGGCCTGTCGAGCCGGGCACTGCACCACCGACCGGTACTGAGCAGCTTCCTGATCGCCCGATCCATGCCCGACCACGCCTTCCTTCCCGGCCCCAGCGGGTGCCAGATCTGCGGCGCCCTGCTTCCTGCCCGCGAGGTGGACCTGAGCATCCTCAACTTCGAACGCTTCAAATGGGGCGGCGTCCGCCTCCTGGAACCCGTGTTCGTGTGGTTCACCCTGGACCGCTTCCTCCGCGAGGACCAGCCAGAACCCACCACGGAGGATCAGCGCATCCTCCGCCAGGTCCTGTCCGACCTCGACGAACTGCCGCCCAAGGCCACCGCGACCAACGGAGAGCGCGCACTGCGCGCGATGCCGTCCAACCGCGACGAGCGCCTGACCGTCATGGAGATCCTCGCCATCGCCGACGTCCTTCACGATCCGGCGCACCCAGGATTCCTCAACGGATTCGTCCCCTACGCCAACCGCGACGAGCCGGACCTCCACAACACAGACCGCGGATACCCGGCGGCCTGGTGGCGACGATCGCACGGAATCAGCACGACGGCGATCGATGCCATCTTCCCCCAGCCTCAGGACACCCGAAGCTCGCGAACCCACGACAACCGCCACGCTCATCGTTCCCCGTCCCCCGTCGAGTTCGCCTCACGACGCATCTCGGATTCGTAGAACTCGCGGCCTGTCGTCACAAGGCCGTGCTCGAAGGGCGAAGCGACGGCGGTGAACGCCGCTCGCGTGGTCCCTGACATCACCAGTCCCTGGCCCCGGGCCGCCGTCAGGACGAAGCTGCGCTCCCCCGCCGACAGCCGGAAGGCATTCGCGACGTGGTCGATGGACTGCGGCGCCTGACACAGAAGGATCTGCGTAGCCGCGTTCGCCACAACGGCCAGACCGAGATCGGTGCTGAGGAAGTCTCCGACGTCCTGCGACACCACCGCGAGGCCGGCCCAGTACTTGCGCACGGACTTGGCCATGCGGAACAGGAACCGCGCGCCGTCCGGCACCGCCATGAGCTGCCATGCCTCATCGACAACCACCAGACGCCGCATGCTGCGGTTCTGGTCGGAGACCTCGCGCCAGATGGCGTCGAGGGTCAGCAGGATGCCCGCCGCGCGCAGCTCGTCCGGCAGGTGGCGAAGCGCGAACACGGTGAGGCGGCCGTCGGTCTCGACGGTCGTCGGGCCGTTGAACAGGCCGCTGAAGGAGCCGCGGGTGTGCGGAGTCAGTCGCTCTGCCAGCACGCCAGCTGCCTTCGAGTCTCCGGTCTGGAGCGCTTCAACAACGTCGGCGAGGGTCGGAGCCAGCAAGTCGTGCGTCGCCGGATCGTCGGTGATTCCCTTGGCCGCGTAGGCGTCGAGGACCGCAGCATCGAGAGCCGCGCGCTCGTCGGCCGAGAGCGCTGAGCCCAGGAGGACGGCTACGACAGTCTGCGCGAACAGCGCCCGCCGCTTCAGCGCGTCGGCAGTACGGGCCGCGGCTGGTGGGAGGTCGAAAGGGTTGATGCGAACGCCATCGATGCCGAGCGCGATGCGCGTGCCGCCAACAGCCGCCGCAACACGGTCGTATTCGTCGTCAGGGTCAACGACCAAGACCCGGACGCCGCGGTAAAGGGAGCGCAGCACGTCCAACTTCGTCGCGTACGACTTGCCGGCCCCGGATGACGCCAGGGTCACGGAGTTGAAGTTGGGCAGGCTCCAGCGGTCCCACAACACGACGCCGGCTCCGGTTGCGTTGGCGCCGACGAGGACTGCCGAGTCGGTCTCGCGGGGCAGCGGCAGGTCGGTGGAAGCGAAGGGGAAGCAGGTCGCGAGAGCTTCCGTGTCGAAAGTTCTGCGCAGGAGAACGGTGTCGATCCCGAGCGGCAAGGTCGCGCACCAACCTTCCAAGGCCCGGTAGGTCAGGGGAACGAGCTTGAGCAGCATGCTGTCGGCCACGGCCCGGACGCGAGCTGCCTCGACCTCCAACTCCGCCGCGCTGCCGGCGTGCACGGTCAGGTAGATCCCGACGCGGAACAACTTCCCCGACCCGGAGGAGACCCGGTAAGCAAGCTCTCGCGCGTCGGCGGCAGCGGATTCCAGGTCGGGATCGTCAAGCGACGCTCGCTCGAATCCGCGGCGACGGGTCGATTCCAGCCGGGCACGCTGACGGCGCAGGCGGTCGGCGGCCTCGCCCGACGGAACCGGTTCGATGTGGAGCGCCAGATCGAGGCGGCCCGCGTAGGAGGTGAGCGGGTCGAGCCAGCCCGGCATGACGTCGGCCGGGTAGTCCGCGACAGCGAAGCTCGTCGCGAAGCCGTCCCCGATGCTCAGCTTCCGCGGCTCGATCCCCACGCTCGACGGGCCGAACCACGAGGAGACACCTCTGCCACGAGTCGAAAGCAGGTTTTGGATCACAGGACTTCCTCCCAGGCCATATCGCGCAGCCCTGCCGGAGCCGGGTTGTATGCGTCGTTGATCAAGTCAGTGGCGGCGTGCTCGGGCAGCGGATCCACCGCGATATCAGCGCAGCCGAGCAGCGAATCAGCGTCTTCGAGCCGGCGATGGAGACGAGACGCCGCAGCCTTGGAAGACTCGTGCACAGCGACGATCACTTCGCGTGTCAGCAGCTGCTCGTCAGCGACGAGATGGGCGATGAAGTTCGCGTGCTCGGACGCGGCAGCGCTCAGGGCCTCGTTCTGCAGGCTGGCAGCCTGATTCAGCAGCGAGTCACAGACCCCGGACAGGTCAGCTGGTCGGCTTCGCACGGTGATGGCGGTCTGGCCAGTCAGGCTGTTGAGCCAGCGCGCGAACCCCGCCAGCAGGACGCTCTGCTCGCGCGGCGACCGCAGTGAGAGGTTCACCGTCGAGCACCGGGCCAGGGCGCTGACGCCGTCGGAACCGAGGTCCAGCACTCCGGTCTCGGCGACTTCGCGTACTGGCGAGATGAACGGTGCCGGCCCCGTGCAAGACGACTTCGCGAGGCGCTTGGGCACCTGCGGAAGCCCCTCGGGCGCCAAAACCTGCCGAGGTGGGGTCCGCCTGTACCTGACCCAGGCGCCGAGCAGGCGGTCCAGCGGTACGCCGTCGCGCTTCATCGTGACGGCGACGGCGGTGCCGAGCAGGACCGGGGCCGAAGCCAACAGGTACGGAATCGGCGGCACCACCTGGCGGCAGGCCTGGTAGCCCAACCAGAGCAGCAAAGTGGTCGTGCCGAGTACCGCGAGCTGGCGGGCAGTGAGTCCGGCCACGATCTTGTCGGGCTGGTCGACGTCGGCCGGGATGCGGACGATCGGGATCGCGTCTTCATCGAGATGGTCTGCCACGGGTTCGAGTTCCTTGCCGTGTCGGTGGGCTCGGCGGTTTCGGCGAGACCGGTGGGGTCGCCGCCTTCGGCGGTCGAGGACGTGTTGGGGATTCGGGAGCTGGGAACAGAGCGGTCTGCTCGCCGTGGCGCGGCGGGTTCGCGACCGTGGCCCGGTGCCGTTGGTCCAGTCGCGCGCTGCGGCCGGGCGGCAGAGCCAGCGGCCGGCGGACCGGGCCGGGCGGCGGCAGTGGAGAAGGGCCAGCCGGGCGCGGACCACGCGAGGGACTTGGCGGCGGCGACCCGGGAGGCGGCGGCTCTTGGGTGGCGGTCATCGTCGGCGGACGCGGACGCCAGCCCCCGAGGCCGCCGCCCCCGCTACCGGGACGCGGCCCGCGCGTCGGCGTGATCGCGCCGCCTGGAGGCGGCCCGGAACGTCCGGGACCGGGACCACCCGTGCCGCTGCCCCGTCGTGGCATCCGGATGCCACCGCCCCGAAGCAAACCCCAGGTCTTGTAGTAGATGAAGCCTCTAGCCATTTGGCCGGCCATGCTCGGGTGAAAGGGCGAGCGTCCCATCACGACTCGCTGCACCCAGCCGGGGATCTTCAGCAGTACGACGAACAGACACAGGCACACCAGCAGGTCGATGAGGCCACCGCGGGTCGGGAGCCCGATGACGTTCGTCGCCTGCGGATCGAAGAAGATCTGGATGCTCGTGTCCAGGACGAGTGCTTGCAGGACCTGGATCGCACCGCATCCGAAGAGCGCCCGCCACCAGAGCTTGGCTACTCCCTCGGTCTGAGGCAGCGCGTGAAACGCGAAGGCCAGCGGTGCACCGGCGGTCAACACGACGAGCGTGGCCGACCGGAGCAGGTACGTGATCAGCAGCGCGACGCCCAGCACGGCGATCGCCAGGCCGATGAGCACCATGAACAGGTTGCCCGCGCCGAGCACGGTGCCCATCAAGGTCGAGGTCAGAACGTTGCCGACACCCTCTGCGGAGACGGGGCCGGCCATCAGCGCCGCCGACAACGCGTTCGCGATACCGATCAGCTGGTTGATCAGCCACAGCGAGGCGTTGGAGGCAATCATGCCGATGACCAGGCGTGGAACGATTTCCTTGAGGCTGTAGCGGGACTGGACGGTGTCGTGGCCCATGACGATCAGGCCCCCGGCCAGTACGAAGAGGACGTAGACGACGTTCGTCGTGACGAGCACGCCCTCCCAGATTTGTCTGACCCGGCCGTTGGTGAGGTTCGGTGACGCCAGCAGCGTGCTGCCGAGCAGCTTCAGGACGGGTTCCAGGGCCTGCTTGACCAGGTTCCCGAACCAGGTGTCGATCGCCTTTTCGATCTGGCCCGGGATGTCGAAGAAGCCAGGGTCCTGCGCTCCCGGGGCGTCCTGACCAGGCAGCGGACCGGTCGGCGGCGGCACCGAGGAGTCCGGGGTGAAGCCGGGGCCGTAGATCCCGGGCAGCGGTGACGGCACCGCAGGGGATGGGACAGGCGGGCTCGGCGCCGGTTCCGCGAACGCGGCTCCGGCGCCGAGCCCCACGACCATTCCCAGCACGATCACGACCAGGGCCATGAAGCGGACCAGGTTGCGCACACTGGTCGTGATCACCGGCACGGTCGATCAGTCCTTCGTGACGATGGTCCGCAACGCCTCCACGACGGCCGGCGCCAGCATCGCGAGCCCGTAGCCATACATCGCGGATTTCAGCGATGACTTCGCCTTCTCGACTTCACCGGCATCGCCGCCCGCCATCACGTAGCGCAGCCCGCCGATCGTGAGGAACATCGTCGCCACCGCCGCGAGGATCCCGACGACCCAGCCGGTGATGTTGTCCGCGACCTTCGACAGGTCCATCACGGCCGGATGCGGTTCCGTGGTCGCCGCCGGAGCGCGCGCCGCGGCAAAGACCAGCAGCAGGACGGAGACGAACAGCAGCAGCACCGCGCGGCGCCGGTGATAGACCGCCGCGCTCGGTGTCCGTCGGGGTGAGCGTGGGCGGGGTGCGAGGTTCGAAGTCATCGAGAACGTCCTTCGTCGGATCCGCCTCAGGCGGCGAGGATCCCGGGCGGCTCCTCGACCACGGAAGTCCGGTCGGGGACCCCGAAACTGTCCGGGCCGCCAGCGGCTTCACTCTTTCGGCCCTGCTTGAAGGCCTTCCGAGTGCATGCCGTGGTGCCGGTCAGATGGGCTGCGACGCGCATCTCGGCCTTACGCAGGCGCAGCAGGGCCGCGTTCGTGCTGATCCCCAGCAACTCGGCGACGTCGCCCAGGGACCGCCGGTCCAGGCGCACCGCAGAGATCAGGCTCGCCTCGACGTCAGTGATCACGTTCTCCGCGACGAGCCTGATCAGCACAAGGTCCGGATGGCCGCCCTCGGCCACGATGCGAGCCTCGGTGGCCGCGGCTACAGCGGCCCTGGCCGCAAGGACCTCGGTGTACGCCGACCGCCGAACGGCGCGATACGTCGACCAGTACATCCGCGTCAGAATCGCCGGCCGGTCGACGTCGACCGCGCGAAGCGCTTCCAGGAAGGCCGTCACGACCTCGGCGCACAAGTCCTCGTAGCTCGTGTCGACGTAGTCGCGGGCGAACTGCTTCGCCAGATTCGCAAGGCCCGGCATCGCCATGCCGAGCGCGACCGCAGTCCAGATTCCGTCGCCCGAACGTGCATTGTTGACGATCTCGCGCCAGATCAGATCGCGAATCGCAGGGGATGTGGCGCGAGCGAGAAGGAGCTCCTTGACCTCGTCGAGACGCAGATCCCGATCTTCCCCGAACGAGCGCCCGTCCAGGAGAATTGGAAGAGCCACCAGTGAATCGAATTCGCGCGACGCAGCCGCAAGAGCGGTGGTACCCGTCATTTCGTTGACCTCCGTGGTCGCCGGAAAGTTGATTGCCTTTCCAGCTACGACCACGGCGATCAAATATATGTCGCGAGAAAGTGGCAGGCGCGACCGCGCATCGTGAATTGCTGCACAACAAGGCCCGGCGCCAGCTCGACGACTGCCAAGCTGTGAGACGCCACCCGATTACGTGGACCTGGACGTTTCACGTTGACGCCCTCTCACCGAGAGCTTGGCAAACCGTCAACCCGCAGCGCGCGAGAATCACCCGTTCACCGATCTGCGCCATTCCATCCGCGGCGTCACATCAGACCGATGATCACGCTTTCGCGATGGTTTTCACGCTCATTTCACGCAGCCGTGGGCGACCAACGGAGTGAAACGGCGCAGGCGCCGGACAGTTTCACGGCGTGAAATCGGACTTCGGTAGTGATCGGGACACCACCCACCACCCACCAC
>NZ_JAACYW010000089.1 GCF_015356825.1 Catenulispora rubra
CGGATGCCCCGTCCCGGCCCTCCCCCAAAACGCCTCAGTCGGCAGATCGGCAAAGCGCCCCGCACCGGTGTTGACCACATGCACGCGAGTCGTCCCACGCGGCGGACGACCCCCGTCATCAGCCGACGAGAAGAACTTCAAGTAAGCCTGCGTCGTAGTGAGCAGCCGCCGCGCCGACCATTCCGCAGCCGCCGCCTCCAGCAGCCCGACCGGCCCGCTGACATCGACATAAAGGTTCGCCGCACCGCCGGCGACCACCGACAGCGCGACATACCCGTTCTCCTGACCGACGTCGACCAGGATCCCGTGCACGTCCGGGTGATCAGGGTGACGCGAGATCGGTCCGCGCTGCGCCGACTCCAGGGCCATCAGCCGCATGGCGGAGTAGAGATCCCTGTCAGACGCAGCGTTCTTCCCGCGGTTGTTCTTGGCGAACATGCTCACCTCCGGATAACCCGAAACGGAACGTGGTGGACGACCCCGCTTCCCCGTGACTGAGCAGATCCAAAGAGTAAGCGTCAGGTATCAGAGCGCGGTATTCCGAACGGGCAGTCGAGCCCAAACCGTGACTTCCCGGCGGAGCCGGCAGGGCCCGCGGAAACACCACCGACACAAACCATTGCGTCATCGGAAACCCCGGTGCTACCGTCACGCCACGCCACATCGAATCAGTTCGACGATCCGCCGATCCGAAGGGAGCACGGTATGGCCGTCACGATCGCCGACGTCGCGAAGCGCGCCGGAGTCTCACGCAGCACCGTGTCCTACGTCCTGAGCGGAACCCGCTCCATCTCCGCGGAGACCCGCGCCCGGGTGGAGCAGGCGATCGACGAACTGCAGTTCCGCCCGCACGCCGGCGCGCGCTCCATCCGCAGCGGCCGCAACGGCGTCATCGCCATGGCGCTGCCCATGGTCTACGGGCCGCACAACCAGGTGCAGATGCCCTACGTCTGGGCGTCGCTGACCGCGGCGCAGGACCTCGGGCTCAAGCTGCTGATGCTCACCGACGACGACGGCGAGACCGCGATCCGGGACACCGTGACCGGCTCCCAGGTCGACGGCGTGATGCTGATGGAGGTCCAGCGCAACGACCCGCGCGTGGCCCTGCTCAGCACCCTGCGATGCCCCGCGGTGCTGGTCGGGACGCCCGACGACAGCGCCCGGCTGCCCTACGTCGACTTCGACGCGGCGCTGGCCGGCCGGCTGTGCGCCGAGCACCTGCTGGAGCTGGGGCACCGCCGGGTCGGCTACATCGGCCAGTCGCAGTCCACGTTCCGCCGCGACGTCGCCTACGCGATCCACGCCCGCGACGGGGCGCTGACCACGCTGCGCGCCCGGCGGGCCAAGACCGCCTGGACGCCGTGCGACGGGCAGCCGTCCGAGGTGGCGCGCGCCGTGGACGGCCTGCTGGCGAAGGTCCACGGCCTGACCGGCCTGATCGTCTACAACGAGCGCGCGCTCCCGCTGGTCCTGGACCGTCTCAGGGGTCTGGGACTGCGGGTGCCGCAGGACGTCTCGGTGGTCGCGGTGTGCCCCGACGACGAGGCCGAGCGGCTCGCGGTGCCGGTCAGCGCCGTGTCCCTGCCGGTGGAGGAGCTGGCCCGCACCGCGGTCCGGCTGCTGGCCGGGCAGGTCAACGGGGAGTCCGTACCGTCGGTGACGATCCTGGCGCCGACGCTGAAAGTCCGTGACACCACCGCGCCGGCCCCGGCCGGCGGCACCGGTCGCTCCTGAGCCGGCCCCTCGCGCCTCGGCGCCGTCCCGAACACGGCCGGTGCCCCCGCGCGCCCTTTGTCGAATCGATTCGAAAGGTAAAGGCCATGATATCTCGTGCTCCGGGCCGTCGGCCCGCGACGGATCAGCGCACAGCAGGCCAGCACACACCGAGCCAGCCCGCGCCGAATCAGCCCGCGCCAGGCCGTCGGCCCGCCACCACCGGCGTCGGCGTCGGCGCCCTGGCCATCGCCTCGGCTTGCCTGCTGACCCTGACGGCCTGCGGCTCCAGCAGCTCGTCCTCCTCCGGTGCCGGCTCGGGCTCCGGCGGCGTCCTGACCCTGAACGAAACCGACTACTACGGCTCGGCCCCGCAGAACACGCAGATCCAGGGCGTCCTCGACGAGTGCGCCACGCAGGTCGGCGGCGTGAAGGTGGTGCACCACGAGCTCCCGCGCGAGCAGCTGATGCCCAAGCTGCTCCAGCAGGCGTCCGCCAAGTCGCTGCCCGACCTGCTGCTCGTCGACAACCCCGACCTGCAGCAGGTCGCCTCGACCGGCGGCCTGGTCTCGCTGTCGGCCGCCGGGCTGTCCACCGACGGCCTGTACCCCTCGATCGTCTCGGCCGGCGGCTACCAGGGCCAGATCTACGGGATCGCCCCGGGCGTCAACGGCCTGGCGCTCTACTACAACAAGGACCTGTTCGCCGCCGCGGGCCTGACCCCGCCGACGACCTGGGACGAGCTGACCGCCGACGCGCAGAAGCTGACGGCCGGCGGCAAGCAGGGCATCGCGTTCTCCGCCGTCGGCAACGAGGAGGGCAGCTTCCAGTTCGAGCCCTTCTTCTGGACCGCCGGCGCCGATCTGAAGACCCTGAACTCCCCGCAGGCGGTGCAGGCGCTGACGCTGTGGAAGACCTTCGTGGACAAGGGTTGGGCCTCGAAGTCGGTGGTGAACTGGACCCAGGCCGACGTCGACCAGCAGTTCGCGGCCGGCAACGTGGCGATGATGGTGAACGGCCCCTGGCAGCTGCCGGGCCTGGACGCCAAGACCGGCCTGCACTTCGGCACCGTCCCGATCCCGGTCCCCTCGGCCTCGGCCAAGCCGGTCACGCCGCTGGGCGGCGAAGTCTGGGCCGTCGGGCACAGCAACGCCGGCCGCGAGGCCAAGGCGGTCGCGGTGGTCAAGTGCCTGATGAGCCCGGACCGCGCGAGCGAGTGGTCGAAGGACGCCGGCTACATCCCGAGCAACCAGGCCGCCGCCGCACAACTCGCCGCCTCCGACCCGCAGCTGCAAGCGTTCATCACCGAGATCGCCACCGCGCAGGCCCGCACCGCGGAGCTGGGCACCGCCTACCCGAAGGTGAGCACGGCGCTGTCGACCGCGATCCAGGCGGCACTGGCCGGCGGCACCTCGCCGCAGGACGCGCTGAACCAGGCGCAGAGCCAGGCCGGATCCTGACGATGGCGGCGATGATCAGCAAGTCCGCCGGGGTCCCCGTCCCCGCTGCCGCCACGGCGGCGGCGGGGACGGGGACGGGGACGGCCAGCACGGACCCGGCGCGCACGCTGCCCGATCGCGACGGCCCCAGCAGCCGGGGCGGCAGCACCGGCCGCAACGGCAAAGCCAGCCAAGCCGACCAAGGCGGCCGCCGCCCCCGAACCCGCCGAAGCACCGCCTGGCGCGTGGCCGGATTCGTCGTCCCGGTCTGGATCTACATCCTCTGCTTCTACGTCTACCCGCTGATCGCGAACGTCCGCATGGGCTTCCAGGACTACTCGGTCTCCTCCTTCTACTCCGGCTCAGCGCCCTACGTCGGCTTCGCCAACTACCGCTCGGTGTTCCACAGCCCGCAGTTCGCCGGCATCGTGACGAACACGCTCCTGTTCACGCTCGGCTCGCTGGTCTTCCAGTTCGGCATCGGCCTGGCGCTGGCAGTGTTCTTCCGCCGCAAGTTCCCGCTCAACGGCGTGCTCCGCTCCCTGCTTCTGGTGCCGTGGCTGCTGCCGCTGGTGGTGTCCGGGACGGTGTGGCGCTGGATGATGTACGCCGACTCCGGCGTGCTCAACCGCATGCTGCTGAACCTGCACGTGATCAACCACCCGGTGCCCTGGCTGGTCAGCACCACCTGGTCGCTGACCGCCGTCACGCTGGTCAACGTCTGGGTCGGGATCCCGTTCAACATGGTGATCCTCTACGGCGGGCTCCAGGGCGTCCCGGAACAGCTCTACGAGGCCGCGGCCATCGACGGGGCGAACGCCTGGCAGCGCTTCCGCCGGATCACCTGGCCGATGCTGCGCCCGGTGACGCTGGTGGTGCTGACCCTCGGCCTGATCTACACGGTCAAGGTCTTCGACGTCATCCAGATCGTCACGCAGGGCGGTCCGGCGAACTCCTCCCAGACGCTGACCACCTACGCCTACAACCTGTCCTTCCAGCAGCTGGAGTTCGGCAAGGGCGCGGCGGTCGGGAACCTGCTGATCCTGGTCGCGATCGTCTTCGCCGCCTTGTACCTGCGGTCGGTCCGGGAGACGGAAGGACGGAACCGATGAGCAGGCAGGGCCGCAGCGCGGCGACGACCACCGTCGGCGTGGTGATCGTGGGCATCATGCTGTTCCCGCTGTACTGGATGATCAACGCCTCGCTGCTGAAGCCGTCCGACCTGGTCAGCCGAAGCCCGGTATGGTTCCCGCTGCACGGGACGCTCGCCGGCTATCGCAGTGCCCTGAGCGCCGAGGGCGGACACCTGACAGTCAGCCTCGTGGTATCGCTCGGCACCGTGGCGGTGACCCTGCTGATCGCGGCACCAGCCGCGTACGGCCTGGCCAAGCTGCGCGTCCCGGGACGCCGGGCCCTGATGTTCGCGCTGCTGGTCGCGCAGATGATCCCGGGCATCGTGATGGCCAACTCGCTGTACATCGCGGCGAACAAGCTCGGCATGATCAATTCACCCTTCGCGCTGATCCTGGCCGACTCCACACTCTGCGTGCCGTTCGCGACGCTGATCCTGCAGTCCTTCCTGAAAGGCGTGCCCGACGAGTTGGCCGAGGCCGCGTCCCTCGACGGCGCCTCGCGGCTGCGGACCTTCGTGTCCGTGATCCTGCCGGTGGCCCGCAACGGCGTCATCACCGCGGCGCTGTTCTCGTTCCTGTTCACCTGGGCCGACTTCCTGTTCGGCGTCACGCTCACCACCGACGACAGCCGCGCGCCGATCACCGTCGGGCTCTACCGGTTCATCGGCGCCAACCTCGTCGACTGGAACGGCGTCATGGCCACCGGCGTCATCGCCTCGGTCCCGGCGGCGGTGCTGCTGGTCGCCGCGCAGCGCTACGTCGCGGCCGGCATCGGCAACGCCGCGCTGAAGGACTGAATGAGCGCCCTGACGGACCGCAGCCGGTCCCCTCGCTCCGACCGCATCTCTTCGCTACCGGGAGACTCCGTGCTCAACCCGTTCGCCATCTCCGACGAGGTCCTGACCTGGCGCGGCGGCCACCATCTGCTGACCGTCGAGCCGTGGGGCGCCGACAGCGTGCGGGTGCGCGCCGGCCTGCACCGGATCGTGCCGGACCTGCCCGGCGCCCTGGCGCCCGTCCGCCCGACTACGAGCCCTGATCTGCGGCTGGAGATCGCCGCCGACGGCGTGTCCGCGACGCTGGTCAACGGCCGGGCCCACGTCCGCATCGACGCGGCCACCGGTCTGCTGACCGTCCAGCACGCCCACACCGGCGCCGAAGTCCTGCGCGAGCAGCCGGCGCACTTCTGGTGGCCCGGCGCCCGGCACTTCGAGGCGGCAGGCGGCGGGCTGCACCGCATCGAGCAGCGTTTCGCGGCGCATGCCAGGGAGCGAATATACGGGCTCGGACAGCACGGCCACGGCCGCCTGGACCAGAAGGGCATGGTCCTGGAGCTGGCGCAGCGCAACGGCGAGGTGTCGATCCCGTTCGCGGTGTCCAATCGTGGCTACGGCCTGCTGTGGAACAGCCCGGCGGTGGGCCGGGTCGAGTTCGCCGAGAACGGCACGCGCTGGGTGTCCGACCGGGCCCGGCAGATCGACTACTGGCTGACGGTCGGCGACACCCCCTCGCAGATCCTCACTGCCTATGCCGAAGCCACCGGCTTCCCGTCGCCGATGCCGCGATGGGCATCAGGGTTCTGGCAGAGCAAGCTGCGCTACCGCAACCAGGAAGAGCTGCTGGAGGTGGCCCGCGAGTACGCGCGCCGTGGGCTGCCGCTGTCCGTGCTCGTCATCGACTACCTGCACTGGAAGCACCTCGGCGACTGGGATTTCGACACCGCCGCCTGGCCCGACGCACGCGCCATGGTCGAGGAGCTGCACGCGCTGGGCATCGAGCCGGCGGTGTCGGTGTGGCCGTCGGTGAGTCCGCTGTCCGAGAGCTACCTGACCATGCGCGAGGCCGGGATGCTGGCCACCACCGACAACGGCGCCACGGTCACCGGAGGCTGGCCCGACGGCGAGTCGGAGGCCGAGATCGGCGTCGGCTTCTACGACGCCACCGATGCCCGGGCCCGCGCGTTCCTGTGGGAGCGGCTTCAGACCAACTACTACAAGCTGGGGATCCGCGCGTTCTGGCTCGACGCGTGCGAACCGGAGCTGCGGCCCGCCCCGCACACCCTCTCCTACGCCGCCGGCGTCGGCAGCGAGGTGGCGAACCTGTACCCGCGCGAGCATGCCCGGGGCGTGTTCGAGCACATGCGTGCGGCCGGTGAGACCGAGGTGCTGTCCCTGGTCCGCTCGGCGTGGGCCGGGTCGCAGCGGTACGGCGTGGCCTTGTGGTCCGGCGATATCGAGCCCACCTTCGCCGCCCTGGCCGCCGCGATCCCGGCCGGGCTGAACGTCGCCATGTCGGGGCTGCCGTGGTGGAACTCCGACATCGGCGGGTTCCACGGCGGCGACCCGGACGACCCGGCGTACCGGGAGCTGGTCGTGCGCTGGTTCCAGTTCGGAGTCTTCTGCCCCCTGTTCCGGCTGCACGGCCACCGCGAGCCGCGCGTCAGCCACGGCACGGTCGGCGCCGGCGGCGGGCCGAACGAGGTCTGGGCGTACGGGCCCGAGGCGTACGAGGCGATCACCGCCATGCTGCGGCTGCGGGAGCGGCTGCGTCCCTACATCCACGCGCACCTGCACGACGGCGAGACCAGCGGCACCCCTCTGATGCGGCCGCTGCTGCTCGCCTTCCCCGACGACGAGGCCGCCTGGGAGGTCGAGGACCAGTACCTGTTCGGCCCCGACATCCTGGTCGCCCCGGTCACCGAGCTCGGCGCCCGGCAGCGCCGCGTGTACCTGCCGGCCGGTGCGGAGTGGACGCACACCGGTTCCGGACGCCGATACCCCGGCGGATCCCACGTCACCGTCGACGCGCCGCTGGATGCCATCCCCCTGTTCGTGCGTGACGACGCCGAACCGCCGCTTGCCGAAGGACCCCTTTCCGAAGCACCTGTTTCCGAGGAGGCGCAATGAAGCGAACGACCCCGCACCGACCGCGCTACGGCCTGACCTCCCGAACCCGCCGCACCCTGACCAGCGCACTGGTGATCGCCGCCGTAACCGCGGGCGCCGCACTGACCGGAGTACCTTCTGCTGTGGCCAACGCACCGGACACAACCGTCACCGTCGACGTCTCCCAGACCGGCAAGGCACCCACGCACGCCGGCGCCGGCTTCCTCTACGGCCTGAACCAGGACGGGAGCGGCCCGTCCGACGCCCTCCTCCAGCCGCTGGCGCCGACGCTGTTCCGCGGCGGCGGCGCGCGCCTGGCCGGCGGCGGCTGGATCGGCGACGGGTACTCCGCCGGCAGCGGGTACCGGGTCCGCATCAATTCGGCGGTCGCGCAGGCCCGCCGGGTGACCACGGCGCCCTACAACGGTCGTTACGACCTGCTGGTCTCGGACCTGTACGGCGCCGACACGACGCAGCCTTCGAACACCGTCTATCCCTGCGACAACGGGGACTGTTCGAACTGGAAGGCTTTCATCGACCAGGTGGTCGGTGATGTGAAGGCCTCCGGGGTCAACGTCGCCTACGACATCTGGAACGAGCCCGACGGGACCGGTTTCTGGCAGCGCGGCGTGAACAGCGCGCAGTACTACCAGATGTGGGACACAGCGGTGACCGAGATCAGGAGGCTGAGTCCGTCGGCGACGATCGTCGGACCCTCCTACAGCGGCTACAACCACTCCTGGCTCGACGGCTTCATCGGCCAGACGAAGGCCGACAACACGCTGCCGAACGTGCTGAACTGGCACTTCGGCAACGATCCGGCCGCCGACGGCGCCGACGCGGCCTCGATCGTCGCGGCGCACGGCCTGAGCCCGATGCCGTTGTCCATCAACGAGTACCTGTTCGGCAACCAGCAGACGGCCGGCTACGCGGCCTGGTTCCTGGACCGGCTCGCGGTCTCGAACATCGGCGCGGCGGCGCACGCCATCTGGAGCGACTGCTGCGTGGCCGGGACGCTGGACTCGGTGCTCGGCGGGACCGGCAACCTGGCGTCGCCGACCGGCCAGTGGTGGGCTTATCGGGCTTATGCGAGCCTGACCGGTCACCTTGTCTCCGCTACCAGCGGGAACGCTGCCGTCGCGGTGGCCGCCTCGGCTGATCAGAACGCCGGCCAGGCCGATGTGCTGATCGGGAACAACAGTGGGCAGACCGGGACCACAACGGTCACGGTGCAGGGTCTCGGCTCCACGCCGTGGCTCACGGCCGGGTCCACCGTACACGCCACGCTGATGCGCATCCCGGACAACACGCCGCTCTCGCAGCCGATCACCGTGTCCGACGCTGATGTGACGGTGAACAACGGGAGAATCAGCCTGCCCGCGACGTTCCAGTCGGGCACAGATGCGTTCTGGTTGGTGCTGTCGCCGCACGGCGTCGCCATCACCGGCCCCGGCGGACCCGGCGGTGGGCAGATCTATGTCGACGGCAACGAGATCGGCACCGCGAACGACCAATGGCAGTACGACGCGAACTGGGGCGAGACCTCGGGCGTGTCCGACATGTACGCCGGGACGGCGAACTGGAGCCACACGGCAGGGGCGACCGCGACGTTCCGGTTCACCGGGACGCAGGTCGCGCTGCACGCGGTGCGCGACGTCGATCAGGGGATCATGACGGTCTCCATCGACGGCGGCGCGCCGACCTCGATCGACAACTACGCGTCGTCACGCAACGCGTCGGGGGTCGTGTGGACGAGCCCGACACTCGCGGCCGGTTCGCACACATTGACGGTCGTCAACGCCGGCACCAAGAACAGCGCCAGCTCAGGGATCAACATCGCCATCGACCGGGTCGACGTCACGACGTCGTCGGCGCCCTCGCAGACGATCGTGGACGGGAACGTCACCGGGAGCGGCGCGAACCAGTTCCAGTACGACGCGAACTGGGGTCTGACCACCGGCGTGTCCGACATGTATCTGGGCACTGCGAACTGGAGCCACCTGGCCGGGGCCACCGCGACGTTCCGCTTCACCGGGACGCAGGTCGCGCTGCACGCCGTGCATGACGTCGACCAGGGCATCATGACCGTCGCGATCGACGGCGGCGCGGCGGTGACGGTCGACAACTACGCGTCGGCCCGGAACGCCTCCGGGATCGCGTGGACCAGTCCGACGCTCGCGGCCGGTTCGCACACCGTCACGATCGTCAACACCGGCAACCGGAACAGCGCCAGCTCAGGGATCAACATCGCGATCGATCGGGCTGACGTCACGCCGTAGCAGTACGACGAACGCGGGGCCATAGCACGCGCTACGGCCCCGCGTTTCTGCGGCTCGGGCGAGCCGGGGTTGGGGTTCTCGTTGAACGTCGCCGACTTCAGCGTGACGTACAGCTCGCCGTGCGCGTGGGTGCCGCTGGCGTGGTCGACGCTGAAGGTCAGCGTCCAGGCGACCGCGCAGCAGCCGTCGAACACCTTCTCGGTGGCGATGCCGTTCGCGCTGATCGTCAGCATGCGGTCTTGTCCGCTCCAGCTCCCGCCCCGGCCCCCACACTCCCCGAAGTACTGGAGCACCCAGCCACCCCGAACACCAACCCGACGACCGTCACCACGACCGCGATCGCCCCACCCCAGCGACTGTTCCGCATTCGGCGATGGCGACCAGCGCGAACGACGACGGCAATTCTCACCTGTTCCCGCGCCGCTCGCCGCCGTACAACCAGCCCTACACAGCCCTACCCGGCCGTGATCAGCTTCCGCAGATCGTTCGGCAGCAGCACCCGGTGCGCCTTGTTGCCCACCGTCCCGCAGCCGCTCATGTCGATCACCAGTTCCTGCGTCGATCCATCCGCGTACTGAAGGATCAGCAGGTGCTCGGGGTTGATGAGTTCCATGGTGCAGATAGCGGAGTCGGGGTCCTTCCCGTGAGCCAGCCCGCGAGTCAGCGACGTGAGGGCAGAGCCGGTGATGGACTCCGAGCGCATCGTGGTGCTGGTCTCCGTCAACCCGTAGACGCACAGCGTCGCCGCGCCGGGCGTCCCGGTGAACAGCCGGCCGGCGGAGCCGCTGGGGCGGATGTCGCCGGGAGGCTGCGCCGGGCAGTGCGCCTGCGCGATCGCATGCGCTGAGTCTGTTGTCACCGCGCCGGTCCCCCCGGACGGCGACGGCCACGCCGCCACTCCCCCGGCCACCGCCAGCACCCCGCCGACGGCCAGCACCGCCCCGGAGGCCCGCACCCGGGCCGAGCGGCGGCGCGCGCCGGCGGACACCGCCTCGAACAGCCCGGGGGCGTCGGCGGCCTGCCCGGCGAGCTCGCGCAGGCCGTCGGCCAGCGGACGGGTGTCGAAATCCTGCTCCTGCTGTGACATCGGATCCGCTCCTATCGGTCTTCGGCAGGCGTGTGACGCCGGAGGGTGGCCAGGGCTTTGGCGTGCTGGCTCTTGACGGTCCCGACCGAGCACCCCATCGCCTCGGCGACCTGCGCCTCGGTCAGGTCGGCGTAGTACCGCAGCACCACCACCGCGCGCTGCCGCCGGGGCAGCGCGCGCAGCAGATCCCGCAGCACGACCCGGTCCAGCACCCCGGTCAGCGCGTTGCCCGCGCCGGAGTCCGCAGACGGCCGCGGAGCCGACAGCGGCAGCGACGCGACGTCGTCGCTGGGGATCTCACGCCCGCCGTCCCGGCGCCGCCAGGACAGGAACGTGTTCAGCATCGCCTTGCGCACGTACGCGTCCGGGTCACCGGCCTCGGCGACCCGGTTCCACCGCGGCCACACCTTCACCAGCGTGGCCTGCACCAGGTCTTCCGCCCCGTGCTGCGAACCGGTGAGCACATAGCCCACCGCGAGCAGCCCCTGCCTGCGAGCGGCGACGTACTCGCGAAACCCCTGAGGCTCGCTGTCCGCCATCTGTCGTCCCCGCCTTCACCGTGGTCCGGCCGCGCGGCTCGGACGCCGCGCGGGTTGTGGACACTAACACTCCGATGGCGGGGGAAAGGTTGCCCGCGTGGCGGGCGCCGATCAAGGACGTCGCGGCTGTCCGAGTCGCGTCACAGTCGCGTCACTCGGGCGAGGTCAGCCGCACGTACCCATAGGGGTTGAAGAAGAAGTCGTCGCTCTCGTACCGCTCGCACGCCCCGGTACGCAGCACCCACCGCGGCGCGTCCTCCGTCATCCGGAAGCCGGAGCCGTCCTCGACCTCCTTGGCGCGCGGGTCGGTGAGCAGGTAGAAGGCCAGCACGTCCAGCAGCCCGGCCATGTCCGCCACCTCGCCGCCGGCGCGCTCCTGCGCGGAGGCCTCGATCTCGACGTCCGGGGCGCCGAGCAGGTGCATGCCGCAGGTGTAGAGCACGCCGTCGTCGGCGATCGGGCGCTGGACCCACGCCTCGATGAGCGTGCCGGCCAGGACTTCGAGATTGTCGCCGGCGGCGGCGCGGTCGGCGAGCGCCAGCCAGCGCGTACGGCCGTGGGCGATGCCGCTGCTCTCGTTCTTGATGGCGGTCGCGCCGGCGCGCAGCAGGTTGCCCGCCGCGACCAGCAGGCCCCGCGATATGGCGAGCGCCTGTTCCCGGGGCATCGGCGGGGACAGCAGATAGCCGACGGTGTCGTGGGACTCCACGGCCAGCTGGTCCTTCTCGTCGAACGACACCGCGTTCATCGTGCAGGCCTGGAACGCCTGAGGCATCTGCGGATCGGGTTCGGTCTGCGAGTACTCCCAGTCGAGCGTGAACCGGTCGGCGCCGGCGATCCGCTCGATCTCCGACAGCTCCAGACCGGAGCCGAGTACACACAACACATGCCGCGGAAGGACATCGCTCATTGCGGCACACTATCGATCGAAGCCGACGGCCCAGCGGCGAGGTCCACCCCTCGGTTCAGTGGCTCAGTGGCTCCGCGCCGGAGTACCCGCCGGCTGGAAGGTCGGCGACAAATCCGGCAGCGGCGACTACGGCACGCGCAACGACATCGCCGTCGTGTGGCCATCGCAGGGCGCGCCGATCGTGATCGCGGTGCTCTCCCACCGCGACGGCAAGGACGCGAACTCGGCCGACAGCCTCATCGCCGACGCCACGAAGATCGCCTTACAGCGGCTCGGCTGAGCGCCTCAGGGCTGCAACCCCGCGTCGATCCACGCCCGCAGCAGCCGCACGTGCTCGTCCGGCCAGGTGGCGTCGCTCTCCGGCGGCATCTTCTTGGCCGCGATCGAGCCGTAGACGCGCTCGGCGTTCGCCGGATCCGACATGTACGAGTACTGATCCAGCTGCACGCCGAACGGGGCCATGTGCTCGATGTCGATCGGGCGGAACAGGGGACGGATGTCGGCGTCGAATCCCGGTGCGCCGGAGTCCTGGTTCATCGCGCTCTCTCTTCGCTGGCTTTTCGACCTCTCGGGCGGGGTCCGCCGAGTCGATCATTCGGCATGCGGAACGCGCGGGGTGACCGGTGCATCGGGCGCTTGGGCCGTCCGGGTGACGGCCCAAGCGTCGATCCGCCCTGCCTCAGCCGCCCAGCGCCTTCCGGATGAACGCCGCGACGGCCACCGGCTGAGCGATGAACGCGGTGTGCGAGCCGTCGATCTCCTCGGTCGTGGCCTTCATGCGCTGGGCCATGAAGCGCTCGGCGTCCGGCGGGATGGCGTTGTCGTGCCGCGACACCAGGTACCAGTTCGGCTTGGTCTTCCAGCCGGCGGCGGTGGCGTTCTCGGTGAGCGCGGCCAGCGACAGCGGCCGCTGCGTGGCCTGCATGACCGCCGCGACGTCGACCGGGACATCGGCGCAGAACGTCTCGCGGAACTGGCTCGTGATGTACAGGTCGGGGCCGTTCGGGGCACCGGGGGCGTCGTACGGCGTCGGCGCGGAGGTCTTGGCCAGCAACGAGGGCGGGAACGGACCCTGCACGCTGGCACAGCTCTCGCCGGCGTCCAGGCCGAACGCGGCCAGGAACACCAGGCTGGTGACGTTGTCCAGGTCCGCCGAGGCCTGGCCGATGACCGCGCCGCCGTAGGAGTGGCCGACCAGCACGACCGGCCCGTCGATCGCGCGCACCGCGTCGGCCACCGCGGCGGCGTCGAAGGCCAGGCTGCGCAGCGGGTTCGGCGGGGCGACGACCTCGATGCCGGCGGAGTGCAGCTCACCGATCACGCCGCCGAATCCTGACGCGTCGGCGAACGCGCCGTGCACGAGGACGACCGTGGGGGTGGGGGAACCGTTCATGATCCACATGCTCCTTGGGTGGGGCGGGTTGGATGCCTTCTCAGCATCACCCGGCGCGGCGGGTCGTGCCCTCACGTGTTCAGGTGAGGGAGGCCCCGGACCGGCCGGGTATGGTGCTGGACCAGGCGCCGTGTCGCGACGCGCGGTGCCGCGTCGTGATCGGCGCGCGCCGAGACCAGGCCGAGACCAGCCGACACCAGCCGACACCAGCCGACACCAGGAGGACGCACCGTGGTGGACCCCGGACCGCACCCCCACGTTCCCGGCAGCCTCCCGGCCGCGCCGCTGAGCCGGGGCCAGCTCGACCGGATCAGGGCTCTGGGATCGGTGCAGGAGGTTCGGGCCGGCAGCGTGCTGTTCGCCGCCGGCGATCCGTCCTACGACTTGTTCGTGCTGCTCGACGGGGTCGCGCAGGTCGTCGATCGCAGACTCGGCGCCGGTGAGGTGGTGCTGGCCGCATACGGTTCCCGGGAGTTCCTCGGCGAGATCGGGATGCTGCTGAGCGAGCCGGCGCGCTTCACGGCGGTCATGGCCGCCGACGGCAGCGTGCTGCGAATCCCGCTGCCGCAGGTCCAGGCCCTGATGGCGAACGACGTCGAGCTCAGCGACGTCCTGCTGCACGCGTTCCTGCTGCGGCGGGCCGCGCTGGTGCGCCGGGGCGTCGGCGTCACACTGGTCGGGTCCCGCTACGACGCGCGCACGCGGCTGCTGACGAAGTTCTTCGCCCGCAGCCGGACCGCGGTGAACTGGATCGACCTGGAGGTCCACCGCGAGGCCGAGGCGGTGCTGGCGCGGCTGGAGGTGCCGGTCGGCGACCTGCCGATCGTGCTGGTCCCGGGGCGTCCGATGATGCGCAACCCGTCGCGCGCCGAGCTGGCCGGGGCGCTGGGCCTGGGCACGCCGCCGGACACGCCGCAGCGCAGCGTCTGCGACCTGCTGGTGATCGGCGGGGGCCCGGCGGGACTGGCCGCCGCGGTCTACGGCGCCTCCGAGGGCCTGGACACCATCCTCATCGACGCCGGCGCGTTCGGGGGCCAGGCCGGAACGTCCTCCCGGATCGAGAACTACCTCGGGTTCCCCGCCGGGCTCTCCGGCGCGGAGCTGACCACGCGCGCGGTGCTGCAGGCTGGCAAGTTCGGTGCGGTGCTGCGGAACAACGTGCGCGCCACCAGCCTGACCAGCCATCCGGACGTCCACGAGGTGACCTGCGACGACGGCTCGGCGATCGCCGCGGCCAACGTCATCATCGCCACCGGCGCCGACTATCGGGAGCTGCCGCTGGCCGACGGCAAGCAGTGGGAGGGCTCAGGCGTCTACTACGCCGCCACGTTCGCCGAGGCCCGCTTCTGCGAGGACCAGCCGGTGGCCGTCATCGGCGGGGCCAACTCGGCCGGGCAGGCGGCGATGTTCCTGGCGCGCACCGCCCGCGAGGTCCACCTGCTGGTGCGTGGGGACGATCTGGAGCACTCGATGTCCCGCTACCTGATCGACGCCGTCGCCTCCGAGCCGCGGATCACCGTCCACCTGCGGACCGAAGCGGTCGAGGCGGCCGGCGAGGGTGCGATCTCGCAGCTGCGGATCGCTGAGCGCGGGAGCGGGGAGCGCGACGCCGGGGAGCGCGACGCCGGAGACCAGCGCTGGCTGCCGGTGTGCGCGGTGTTCGTGTTCATCGGCGCCGCACCCTGCACCGACTGGCTGGACGACCAGCTCGCCCGCGACCGGTCCGGCTTCCTGCTCACCGGCCGGGACCTGGAGCACCTGCCGGCCGAGAGCCGGGCCCCGTTCCCGTACGAGACCAGCCGCCCGGGCGTCTTCGCCATCGGCGACGTCCGCGGGGCGTCGGTGAAGCGGGTCGCCGCGGCCGTCGGCGAGGGGTCGGCGGCGGTGCGGATGGTGTTCGAGCAGCGGCAGGCTGATCGGGCGGAGCTGTGAGCGGCAGCTGCGCTGCGGGTCACCCGGCCAGGTTCCGATGCAGCACGTTGGCCAGTTGCACCCGCGACTGCACGCCGAGCTTGGCGAACGCCGAGCGCAGGTGGGTCCCGACGGTGTTCACCGAGACGCCGAGCTCGGTGGCGGCTGAGCGGTTGGAGTGCCCGGCGGCGACGAGTAGGGCCACGCGGCGTTCGGCCTCGGTCAGGGCGTCCGTGCCGGTGTCGGGGCGGGGTGTGGCGGCGGACCATTTGGCGCGCCGTACGCCGGCCTCGCGCATCAGCTTGCGGACACTGTCCCGGTACACGCGGGCGTCGGCGGAGTGGTAGTCGTCCCAGGCGCTGTCGAGCAGGGCCAGGCCGGTGTCGCGGTCGCCGTCGGCCAGGAGCGCGCGGCCCAGGCAGTCCGCGCCGAAGCCGCGCAGCAGCGGACGCGGGCTGCGCGCGAGGATGTCAGCGGACTGACGCAGTAGCTCCCGGTCGCCCTTGCTGCGGGCCCGCACGTTCAGCGCCAGGCCCTCGAAGCTCGCGACGCCGGGCGTCCGCTCGGCGGCCAGCTCGGCCACGTCCACGACCGTCTGTGCGAACGCCTGGTCGTCGGCGGCGGTGCCGACCTCGTAAAACAGCCCCATCCAGCACGGCCACAGCGGCCAGTACCCACACGAGCGCGTGGCCCCCTGCGCCACCGGCGCCAGTGCGGCGGTCGCGCCCGACAGATCGCCGCGCGCCACCGCGAGCCAGCCGCGCATCACGGTCAGGCCCGGCTGGCGCAGCGCCGCGTCGGCGCCGGGCAGGTCGGCGGCAAAGTCCAGGCGGGCCGCGGCGGTGACGGCGTCGCCGCGCAGCAGCGCCACGGAGATCTGGACGATCGCCGCGTCCAGCGCGTAGACGCCGTTGCCGAGCTGCTGCCCGATCTCCAGCAGCGCCCGCGCGCCGGCTTCGGCCTCGTCGCCGCGGCCGAGGTTGAAGTCCTGCCAGATCTGCGCGCACTGCAACGCCGGCAGGATCGCGCCGACCGTGTCGCCGTGCGCGGCCCGGACCTCGTCGAGCAGCGTCTGGGCGTGGTCGTAGCGGTCGAGGAACTGCAACGAGGTGATCTCCTCGGCCAGGTGGTGGCCGACGGAGGTGGTCCGCACCTCGCGGAAGGCGCGCAACGCCTCGTGGTGCCGGCCCTCGTTGCGCGCCGCCTGGCCGACGGCGTGCAGCGCGAGCGCCACGGCCTCGGCGTCGCCGCTGGCGCGTGCCAGGTCCAGCGCCGCCGACGCCTCGCGGGCCGCGTCGGCGCCGGCGGTCAGGCGGGTGCGGGCCAGGGCACGGACGGCCGACAGGCGTGCGGCCACCTCGCAGCCCGGGTCGGCGGCGGCGAGCACGCGGCCGGTGCGGGCCAGCAGCTCGTCGAGGCGGCCGGCGACCCACAGGGCCGCGGACGCCTGGGCCTCGACCGCGCCGGCCAGGTCCGCGTCGTCGACCCGGGCCAGGATCGCGTCGGCCACGCCGATCGCCTCGTCGGCGCGCTCGGTGCGGCACAGGACCGCCAGGCAGCGGCGGCCGACGGCCAGCCACTCGGGCTGGTCGGGGGTGACGGCGGCGAAGGCCTCGGCGGCGAGGTCGGCGGCGTCGTCCGGGGAGGCGGCGGTGAGCTGTTCGGCGGCGGTGAGGAGGACCTCGGCGCTGGCGGCGTCGGCGGTTGTGACGGTGGTGGTGGTGGTGACGGCTGCGCGGACGTGGGCGGCTGCGGAGAAGGGGTCTCCGGCTGTTTGGAGGTAGTGCCTGGCCAGGCGGAGGTGCCAGGTGCGGATGGTGTCTTCCGGGAGGGTTGCGCGGACTGCCTCGCTGACCAGGTGGTGGCTGGGGGCCAGTGCGGAGTCGGCTGATTCGGATGATTTCGTCGCATCCGCCGATTCGGCCGGTTGGACGAGCCCGGAGTCCCGCGCTTCGGCCACAACCGTCTCCCAGCCGGTATCAGGGAGCTGCGGCATCAAGGCGGTCACGACGCGCAGCGGCAGCGGCCGACCGGCGACCGCGATCAGCGCCGCCAAGTCCCGCGTCGCGTCCGACAGGTCCGCGAGTCGCTGCGCGATGACCGCCGTGAACTCCAGCGGGACGCTCCGGGCCGACCCCGCCGAGCCTGCCTTCCCCGCTCGGACCACGCTGTGCAGAATCTGCACCGCCAGCAGCGGATTGCCGCCGGCCGCCCCGATGAGATCGCGTAGCCGCTCGTCCGGGGCGTGACCCAGGCGGTCCATGGCAATCGCTGTCACGTCGGCGGCGGCCAACGGCCCGAGCGGGACCAGCTCGACGCGGCAGCGCTGCGCCCCGAGCAACGCCAGCGCCGCATGTTCCTCGCGCGCGGCGAACATCCACACCACCGGCAGCCCGATCAGGCGTCCCATCAGGGTCCTGATCACGAAGAGGCTGACGCGGTCGGCCTGCTGGAGGTCGTCCACGGCCACGACCAGCGGCGCGTCACCCGCGGCGGCCTCCAGCACGGCCGCGATCCGCTCGGCGAGCAGCAGCGGCTCGTCGCGGGCCTGCAGGATCTGCTCGTACTCGGCGACGCCGACCAGCGGCTCCGGCCCGGCCCGCAGCGCCGCGATGACCGGCGCACCGGGGCTGACCTGCGCGACCGCATCGCACACGGCGTGCACGACCCGCGCCCCCATCGCGGCCGCCTCCCAGCAGGCCTGGTTCACCAGCGCGGACTTCCCGATCCCGCCGGGCCCGGACACCACCACCACGGCCGACGAACCGCTGCGGAACGCCCCGCGCACGGTCGACAGGACCCGGGTCATGGACTTGCTACGTCCGCGAAGTGGCGCTGCCATCATGCGGTCACCTTATGCCGGGTGGCGGGGGCGGGCAGGGTAGCGGCGCGGGGAGGTCCGGCGATCCGGCCCGGATCCCGCCCGGGAAATAATCTTCAAATCCATGCAACCGACCGGGATCTCGAATGCGTGCAGTTCCCGAGTGAACTCTGGGAGGGGACAGGACTTGGCGACGACGAGCTTCGACGACGTCTACGCCGCCACCGCGCCGCGTTTGATAGGGCAGTTGTACCTGGTGATCGGTGATCTCGCCGAGGCGCAGGACTGCGTGCAGGAGGCGTATGCGCGGGCGTGGACGAGGTGGGACAAGCTCACCCGGGACGGTGGGGATCCGGTCGGGTGGGTGCGCTCGACTGCGTACCGGCTTGCCGTCTCGCGGTGGCGGCATCACACGGCCGGGTTGCGGGCGTTCATGCGGCATGGGGCGCCGGGGGTCGTGGCGCCGCCGTCGGCGGACACGATCGCTGTGCGCAATGCCCTCGCCGAGTTGCCGTTGGGGCTGCGGGCCGCGCTGGTCATGTACTACCTCGGTGGCATGCCGGTCGCGGAGGTCGCCACTGCGCTCAACCTGCCTCAGGGCACTGTCAAGGCGCGGTTGTCGCGGGGGCGGACGGCGATGGCCGCGCTGCTGACCGACACCAGTGAGTTCGGCGACGGCGCCGTGGAGGTGGCCCATGTCTGAGGAGCCGATGGACGGTGGCGGGATCGCCGCCGCGGTCGACAAGACCGACTGGACCCAGTACGTCGGCCAAGCCGCTTCGGTGAAGCGGCGCGGGGAACGGCGGCGGCGCAGGCTCCAGGCCAGCACCGCGCTCGGGACGACGGTGGCCGTCGTCGGTGTCGCGGTCGCCGTAAGCGGGCTGGATCGGGGGTCGGTGACGCGGCAGGGGGCGGCATCGACGCAGTCGTCGTCCGCCCCGGCGGTGTTCACCGGGCCTCCCGGCGGCACCGCCTCTACGACCCCCGGCGCATCGTCGTCGCAGACTTCGTCGACGTCCGCGAGCTACCCCTCGTTCCCGGCGCAGCTGCCGACCAAGCCGATCTTCATCGCGGATCCGGGCAAGGTCCTGCAGTCGGGCGTCATCGCCGCCGGCGCGGTCTCCGGCCACCAGTGGCAGCTCTCCTACCGCGTCATCCCCTCCGGATCGGCGGCGAACAGCCAGCCGGAGGTGACCCAGGTGGACCTCAGCGTCGACGGCAAGCCTGCCAGCGGTGCCGGCGGCGGGGAGGGCGTCGCGATCCAGGCCAGCGGCTACCTGGCGTACGAGCCCGGCCAGGGCGGCCAGGCCGCCGCCGGAACCTTCCCGATGGTCGTCGCGACCGGCACCCCGACGCCCGGCGTGACGTCGGTCGACCTGCGGTGGAAGAACGGCACCGTGGTCCAGGTCCCGATCCGGACGGCCCTGGGGACCCGGATCGCCGCGTTCGCGTGGGACCCGGCCAATCCGCCGGACACGCTGGAGCAGGTCAGCCCGAACGGCGTCTCGAAGATCACGATCACCCACAACGGGTCCTCCTCGTGGATGAACACGACCTTCCAGCAGACGCCGAAGGCGATCGTCCCGAAGTCCGCGCCTACCGTCACCACGCCGAGCGGCACGCCGAACCTGTCGCAGACCCCGCAGGTGACCCCGCACGACTCCGGCCTGCTCGGCGCGGGCACGGTCGCCGGCCACCAGTGGCAGGTCGCCTACGAGATCATCCCCAGCGGCTCGGCGGCGAACGCCTCCGACGAGGCGTTCTGCACCGACACGACCGTCGACGGCAAGACCCGGCAGGACGGCTGCTCCAGCAACAAGCCGTTCGGCGGCATCGGCGGCGGCATGTCGTTCACGGACTCCGGCGGGTCGGGCGACTTCCCGCTCGTCGCCGACTTCGGCACCGGCTACCCGGGAACGACGGCGATGGGGCTGGAGTTCGCGGACGGCACGCAGACCGTGACCGCCGTCCACAACGTGGAGGGCGCGCCGATGGCGGCGCTGGCCTTCGACCCGGCGAACGGCCCGACGTACCTGCTGGAGTTCGGCTCCTACGGCGAGTACCGGATCCCGTTGAGCCACTCCACGCACTTCGAGTGGAGGTTCAACTGGTAGCACGCCCCCACCGCGGCATCGAGGCATCTCACGCCTCGATGCCGCGGTACACGTGCTCGACGATCCGCCGGCCGGTCGTCTCCGGATCCAGGCCCTCGGTGGCCCCGGACGCGCCATGCGGGCCAGAATCGGCGCGACCAGCAGTTCGCTGACGAACTCGACATCGACGTCGGCGCGGATCTCCTCCGCGTCGATCCCGCGTCGCAGGATGCCGTAGACGGTCGCGTGGCGGTCGGCGACGATCCCGCTGAAGTAGCGGCGGTGCGGTTCGGGGAAGGCCCGCGACTCGGCTTGCAGGGCACGCAGAACGCTCGTGGCACGCTGGTCGAGGGTGATGGCGCTCAGGACGTCCAGGTGGAGCTCGTCCTTCATGACCACGTTCACCACCAGGGACTTCACGCAGCACTACGAGGTCCACGGCGACCCGGCCTAGTTGCGGCCGGGCGAGCTGATCAGGACTTCGGCTGAGGTGACGGCTGTCAACACCGCGCTCCTTGCGTATCGACGTCTTCTGATTACCGTGTGCTCCACAGAGAACGTGGCGTGGGATGCACGGTGTGAAGACCCTATTCCGAGAGGTCACGCGAATGACTGACACCGACCACCGGTCCGACCCGTCCGAGCAGGCCGCCTCGGCCGACCTCTCCGACCAGTCAGACCTGCCGGCCTTTCCGTTCCGCAGCCATTCGCTGACCCCGCCGGCCCAGTACGCCGAACGCCGGGCGACGTGCCCGATGGGACAGGTGCGGCTGCCGAGCGGCGACCCGGCGATCCTGTTGCTGACGTACCGGGACGTGGCCGCGGCGATGGCCGATCCGCGGCTGTCGCACGACCTGACCGGGCCGGACGCCGCGCGGATGACGAAGGAGCCCAGCTTCCTTCAGGACCCTGACGTAGTCCTGAACAAGGACGGCGAAGACCACCTGCGCATGCGCCGCATCGTCGCCGCCGCGTTCACCCCACGCCGGGTCGAGCGCTGGCGGCCGGTGATCCAGCAGATCGCGAACGAGCTGGTCGACGACCTGGAGAAGGTCGGTCCGCCAGCTGAGCTGGTCGCAGGGTACTGTTTCGCCCTGCCGGTGCGGATCATCTGCCGGCTGCTCGGCGTGCCCGAGCGGGACGCGCTGCGCTTCCGCGTCTGGTCGAACGCGTTCTCGGCCGGCGCGCAGATGACGCCCGAGCAGGCCGCGGCGGAGATCGGCGCGTTCCTCGGGTACATGGCCGAACTGCTCGCCGCCAAGCGCGCCGAGCCCGGCGAGGACCTGATCGACGACCTGATCGCGGCCCGCGACGGCGCCGACAAGCTGACCGAGCACGAGCTGCTGGCCCTGGCCACGGGCCTGATCGCGGCCGGGAACGAGACCACCGCGACGGCGCTGAGCCGGGCGCTGGTCGAGCTGCTGGAGGACGACCGCCGGCTGTGGAAGCAGCTGCTCGACGACCCCGGGCTGGTGCCGGCCGCGGTCGACGAGCTGCTGCGGTTCACCGGGCTGAGCAACAGCACACTGCTGCGCATCGCCGTGGCGGACGTCGAGCTGCCGTCGGGGCCGGTCAGGACCGGACAGGTGATCGGGATCGCCAGCAACGGCGCGACGCGCGACCCCGAGGCGTATCCGGATCCTGACACCGTCCGCTTCGACCGGGACGCGCCGCCGACGCTGATGTTCGGCGGCGGACCGCACTACTGCCTGGGCGCGCACCTGGCGAAGGCGGAGCTGGCGATCGGGCTCGGGACGCTGCTCCAGCGGTTGCCGGGCCTGCGGATGACGGTGACGCGCGACGAGCTGACGTTCAGCGGCGGCGAGATCGTCGATTCGATGATCAGTCTGCCGGTCGCTTGGTGACGACGTCGGTGTGGTAGCCGTTCCGGTGGGCCCAGGCCGTCGCGATCCCGGTCTCAAACCAGCCGCTTGATCTCCCCCCGCACGCGATAGAACCCGCGGCTGGCCTCGTGGATCTCCTCGACGACGTAGCGCGCGCCGACGACCCGCATGTCGCGCGGGAACTGGACGTTCCAGCCGGTCTGGTAGCCGGTGCCGACCACGCGGACCCGGACGCGGCCGTGGTCGTCGATGCATTCGACGACGGTGCCGGTGGCGGTGGAGGTCGTGGTGGCGATCGTGGTGGTCGGCGTGGCGACCGGCATCGCGGCGCTGGCCTTCACGTCGAGCACGGTCGGCACGACGCCGCCCTGCGCCGCGGTGATCGCCGGCTCGGTGGCGTCGACGCAGGCCAGGCTGCCGTCGGTGGTGACGATGTAGAGGCGCTCGTCGCGGTACTGCATGGACAGCGCCGAGCCGCAGCCGGTGCCGAGCTTCCACAGGCGCCGGCCGTCGGCGGCGAAGCAGTACACGGAGGAGGCGCTGTCGCCGGCGAAGACGTAGCGGCCGTCGGGGGCGGTCGCGCAGGAGTAGACCGCGGTGTCGCAGCGGTACTCGGCGACGGCACGTCCGTCGGCCTTGGCGATCTTGTGCACGACGTGCCGGCCAGTGCCGGCGTACACGTGGTCAGTCTCCTGCCAGCCGAAGAGCACGGCGCCGGGCGTCTTGGTGTTCCACACCTCGCGGCCGCCGTCGGCGGCGTAGGCGGTGACGCCGGCGCTGTGGCCGTGGTAGACCGCCGCGTCGTCGCCGCGCACCATCCAGGCCCCGGTGCCGGGGCTGTTGCGCGACCACTGGTGCTCCTCCTCGTGGTCGATGACGACCAGGCGCCCGCCGGCGTCGGAGACCGCGAGGACGCCCTCGTGGATGTCCAGCCAGTAGATGTCGACGTCCTCGGCGATGCGGTAGGCGGCGTGCGGGATCTTGCCGGACAGGTCGTAGACGGAGCCGTCGTCGCAGCCCGCGTAGATCCAGAAGTCGTCGGCCACCAGGCACTTGACCCCTTCGGGGAGCTGGAAGCGGGAGAGCACCTGGCCGTCGTGGCCGAGGCTGTAGACGTCGCCGGACTGGTTGCCGACCCAGCAGCGGTCCCCGTCGATGTGGATGCCGAAGGCGCTGGACGCGGTCCGGAAGCGCCACAGCACCGGCGCCGTCGCGCGCGCCGTCGAGGGCGCCGACATCACCGCGCGCCGGGTGATGCTGCGCGCGGCCCGCGCACCCATGACCGACGGGGCATAGCCCTTGCGCACCTTCTCGCCGATCTTCTTCGCGGCGGCCGCCTCGGCCTTCTCGACAGTGGGGAACGTCGAGGTCTGCCGCGACCCGTCGGTGCCTATGCGGCCGTAGCGGATGTCGACGACGGTGCCGGCGACGGTCACCTCGTAGAACTTGTGCGCGCTGCCGCTGTCTTCGGACAGCTCTAGATAGGTCGTCCCCTGAGTCATGGGGAGAAACGTACAACGGGTGGCCGACAGCTTGAGACGGTGGTGGAAGGGCTCGGCGTTAATGCAGTCGCGCGACGATTGGTGCGGAGTTAGCCTGGCGCCGTGAGCGCGCGCGATGATCTTCCGGTGGTGGTGATCCGGCCTGAGCGGATCGACGATCGTGCGGCTGTGCGGGATGTGCATAGGCAGGCGTTCGGCGACGGCGACCGCGTTCCGGCGTTGGTCGACGCGCTGCGCGCCGCCCCGGCCGCCCTTGCGCCGACGTCGCTGGTGGCGACGGTCGACGAGCGGGTGGTCGGCCATGTGATGCTCAGCGCGTGCCGGTTGGACGCGCTGCCCCGGCTGGTGGACGTGCTGTCGCTGTCGCCGTTGGGCGTGCTGCCGGAGTATCAGGGCCGGGGAATCGGCACTCGGCTCGTCGCGGACGCTCTCGCGGCAGCCGACAGTCAGGGCATTCCTTTGGTGTTCCTGGAGGGCGATCCGAGCTACTACGGCAAGCACGGCTTCGCCGACGCCACGAAGCTGGGCTTCCGTCCGCCGTCGCTGCGCTATCCGCCGGGCGCGTTCCAGGCCGCCGTGCTGCCCTCACACGAGGAGTGGATGACGGGCACCTTCGTCTACTCCGACGTCTTCTGGGCGCAGGATTGCGTGGGGCTGCGGCCCGACGACCTTCAGCCGTAGGACCACGATCCCGTCAGTCCCCCGCGATACGGTCGGGATCATGGCGCAGCGCAGGGGCGGAGCCCCCGATCCGGAGACCACATCGACGGTCAGCGGCGAGGACTGGTACGGCCGGCGGCTCGCCGAGGAGACGTTCGAGCGCGTCGCGTTCCTCGACGTCGACTTCACAGAGGTGGTCAGCGAGGGTGCCACGTTCAGCGAGTGCGTCTTCCGGGGCTGCCGGTTCAACGCCTCGGTACACACCGGGTCGGCGTTCGCGAACTGCACGTTCCGCCGCAGCTCGCTGTTCGACGCGTCGTTCACCCGCGCCAAGCTGATGGGCGCGATGTTCGACAACTGCACGTTCGGTGCCCTGAAGGTCGAGGGCGGCGACTGGTCGTTCGTCGGGCTGCCCGGTGCCGACCTGCGGGGCGCGGTGTTCCGCGGGGTGCGGATGCGCGAGGCGGACCTGACCGGTGCCAAGTGCCGGGAGGCGCAGTTCCGGGACACGGATCTGTCGGGTTCCTGGGTGTTCGGCGCCTCGTTCGAGAAGAGCGATCTGCGCGGCAGCGACCTGTCCGCGTTCGACCCGACCGAGGTCAAGATGCGCGACGCGGTCATCACCGCCGACCAGGCGATGGTGATGGCGGTGGCGCTCGGGCTGGATGTGCGGGCGGAGTAGCCGAGATACCTGCAGCCGCCGCCGGCTTCGGGCGTTCCGACGGCGGCTGAGGCTAACGCGCTACCACAGGTGCTTCTCGACCCAGTGGTGGCTCGTCACGTCGAAGACGACCGTGAAGTGGCTGTACTTCGTCGGCTTCGTCCCCTGCGGAACGTTCTCCACCGCGGTGTCCGCCGGGGCGTCGACCTGGATGACCCACATCACGGCCTGCGGCGAGAACGCGGTGTTGACGTGCTTGCCGCCGTACGCCTTCTGCTCGTACGAGGCCAGCGTCATCTCGGTGTCGACGTGGTGCGGAGTCGCCATCGGCGCCGCACCGGCCGGAGCCGGCGGCAGCAGCCGCAGCGCGTCGGAGACGGCTTCCTGCTCGGTCATGGGCTGGGCCTGCGCCGCGGCACCCGGACCGCCGGCCGCGCCGAGCGCCTGCGGGTCGGCACCCTGCGGCTGACCCGCGCCGGGGCAGTACGGCCGCCCCGCCGCCGTGCACGCGGCCAGGCTGGTGTCCGCCGCCGGGCCCGCCTTGGTGGCGCTCTTCCCGCTGCCGGAGGCCGCGAAGGCGACTCCCGTTCCGATCGACAGCAAAGCGACCGCGCCGACAGCAGCCCAGCGCAGGTTCTTGCGCATCTTAGACTCCCTCGTTCTGTTGGCGGAGTTCGAACTCTGACTCATCAGCTGTGCTCCCATACCCAGTCAGAGTTCACCCAGTAGCCGGTGAAGGGCGGGTTGTCGATCGACTGCGTCGGGACCGAGGCGCCGCCGTCGCTCCAGTACCAGTTGCCCGCTCCGTCGCGGAACTCGGCGGTCATCTCGAACCAGTCCACGTGGATGTTGGACAGGATGTTGGAGGCGACCTCGCCGCCGATGTCCTGGCGGACGCCGTTCGCCGCCGCGGCGTTCGCGCTGTTCCCGACCAGATAGCCGTCGTGGTAGATGTTCCAGGTGTTGTTGTTCCCGTGCACGATCTCGTACCAGTGGTCGGTGCCGTCGGGCGTGACGTTCGCGACCCAGTGCTGCCAGTAGCCGCCGTTGTTGGCCGCGGCGTCGTCCCAGAACACCTCGTAGGCCGTGCAGCCGCAGGGGTTCGGGTCGGAGCTGGAGTTGGCGTTGGTGAGCCCGGTCTCGACCCAGCCGCCGCCGGGGATCAGCAGCCACATCTCGGAGTTGATGTGCTGCGATCCGTTGTAGTCGTTGAGGTACATGTTGTTGCTGTGCCAGTGGCCGTAGATACCGGTGAAGTCGTTCCGGTAGAGCTGGCCGATGGCGTAGCAGTGGGACCCGCCGGGCGGGCACGAAGACGCCGCGCTCGCCCCGGACGGTGCCAGGCCGAGCAGTGCGAGCATCAGGACGAGGATGGTGCCGAACGCGGTTCGACGCCTGGTCTTTGTTGCGGTCACGGCTTCCTTTCCCGCAAATCGGGGAGCCGCGACGGGGGCCGAGGAAAACCGGCAAGAGAACGCCAACGTGCTGCCGCCATCACCCCCGTGTTACGCGGCACCGCAGAACTTGTGTTCGGGATCGTATCAGCCGTCTGATTTCAATGGATGATCGAAAGGGCCTTCGACGCTGTCGAGGGGGGTTTGTACCTAGTGCTGTCGCCGGACCGCCGCTGGATCAGCACCACGCCGCCGATCCCGACCAGGCCGCCGAGCGCGACGAGCGCCGCGCCGGCCAGCGCGATCAGGCTGCCGGCGACGACGCGCGACGTCAGCCGCTCCCCCAGGAACGCGGCCGCGAGCAGGACGCTGAAGACCGGCGCGATGGAGATCAGCAGGCTGGCGGTAGCGGCCCGGGGGCTGCTGCCGCCGCTGTGGCGGCTGCTGGCCGAATTCGGCGGCGCGCGGCCCGAGTTGCGGATCACCGAGGCCGAGCCGGACGCGGCGATCGACCTGCTGCAACGCCGCGAAGCCGACGTCGCGATCGCCCACGCCTACAGCCTGCTGCCCCGCGCGCTGCCTGCGGGATGCGAGCAGTACCGGCTGATGGAGGACCCTGTGTTGCTGGCCGTGCACCCGGACACCGCCGCCGCGCACGGCCTGACTCCCGGTCGACCCGCGACCTTGGCCGACTTCCGGGACGAGGCGTGGCTGATGCCCGATCCGCAGACCTCGTGCCACGAGCTCACGCGCCGCGCGTGCGGGGCGGCCGGATTCGTCCCGGCGCCGATCGCCGCGGCCACCGACTTCGCGGTGTTGACCGCCTTCGTCGCGGTCGGCGCCGGCGTCGCGCTCGTGCCGAGGATGGCGCTGCCCGCCGACACGACGGGCATCAGGCTGCATCCACTGGCGGCGCCGGTGACGCGCACGGTTTACGCGCTGACGCGCGGCGGGGAGGCGGGACAACCGCGGGTGGACCGGGTGCTGGAGGGGCTGCGGGCCGTTACAGGGTCCTGATACATAAGCCGCCGCGACTTCACTGCGCTTTGCCGTGAATATGGGCCCGAACTTACCCGCGCCGGACGGCGAGATGAATAGTCGGCGCTATTCATCTCGGATATCCCCGTCCGACCCGTCGGCGGCACCGAAGGAATCGGCGGATTCATCCCCCATCCGCACACGTTGGATCCGGGGTGCAATAGAAGGGTGAATCAGCCCGTTTCGCACCCACCGGCGCCTTATAAGGCCGCCTATATCCGGCCGTCTATATTCAGGCCTCGATAAGCGTGCCGATCCGGCGGAGTTCGTGCCGGGCCAGGGCCAGGTTCGCGCGCGAGCGGTCGAGCGCGAGGTAGAGGAACAGGGCGCCGCCGCTGCTCGGCAGCAGGCGGATCACGTGGTACTGGCCGGAGAGCGTGATGAGGATGTCCTCGACGGTCTCGTTCAGCCCGAGCCGGGCCAGCGTGCGCATCTTGGCCCGCACGACCTCGGTGTTCCCCGCCGCGGCCACCTCCAGGTCCAGGCCGGGGCCGCCGCCGAGGTAGCCCAGGGACATGCCGCTCTCGTAGTCGACCAGGGCCACCCCGATGGCGCCGTCGACCGTCATCGCTTCTTTCAGCGCGGCTTCGATGTTCATGGGCGGACTTCCTCACTCCCGAATTTTTCGTGGCTGCCGTTCACGGGCTCGCAGGGAATTGGATCCGTGCTCGCCGTTAGTCCAGTCGGCGACTAAAGTAACCTGACACATATCGCGACGTGAAGGGGTTCCGGTGCCCGGCTTGGAAATGTCGCTCTCCGCAGCGTTCGAATCTCCTGGAGTAATCGGAGCCGCTTTGGTGGACGGGGTCACGGGTCTGACATACCGCGCGGCGGGCGACTTTTCGGCGGTCGGCGAGGGATTCGAGATCGCGGAGCTGACCGGGCTGATCACCGAGGGTCTGCACGAGGCCGGGGCGGCGGGCGAGTTGGAGAGCGTCGTGATCACCGGCAGCCGGCTGCACGAGGTGGTGCAGGCCGTACCGGGGCGGTCGGCGCTGAACGCGGTGATGCTGGTTCTGGTGCTGGAGCGGGAGCGTTCGAACCTGGCGTTGGCGGTGCGTGAGGCCGCCGAGCTGGCAGAGAGCATCCTGACATGAGCGAGCCGACGCCGCCGATGCCGCCGACACCTCCGCTGCCGCCGCTGCCGCCGACGACTCCGGTGCCGTCGATGGCTTCGGTGCCATCGATGGCGCCGCGCAACGTTCCCGCGCTGTTGGCGCAGCTGCTGACCGAGGACTTCACCGGGGCGGTCGAGGTGTCCGGGGCTCCGGGCGGGACGATCCATCTGCGGCGCGGGCTGGTCGTCGCGGTGGACACGCCGAACGCGCCGTCGGTCGAGACGTTGCTCATTCGGTCCGGGCGCGTCGACGAGGACGGGTGGGCCGGTGCGGTCAGCCGTCGCGCCGCGGCTGTCGCCGAGGGCATGGACGGCGACGGCAATCTGAACACCGTCCTCACCGAACTCGGCCTGGTCGGCCACGGGGAACTCGAAGCGGTCTGCATCGCAGCCGTCTACGACGCCGCTTTCGCCATGGCGCTCAACCCGGCGGAGGGCTGGACCGTGCACGAGGGTTCGGTACAGCCCGAGCTGGCGGCGTGGCCCGGCGAGTCGCCGCGCACGCTCGCGGACGAGACCGCGCGCCGGATCGCCGCGCTGAGCCGGAGCTGGGGATCGCTCGCCGAGCTGGCCGCCGCGCGGTGCCGTCCGGCGACACGGGTCGAAGCGGGTTCGTTGACGGCGCGTCAGCAGGCTGTGCTGCTCGCGGCGAACGGCCGGCGGACGCCGCGGGACATCGCGTTCTTCCTGGGCTGCGGGGTCTACCCGGCGATGCTCGATATCGCGCGCCTGCGGGCCCGGCGGCTCGTGGAGTGGGAGGCACCCCGGGCCGTGGCGGCGCTGCCGATCACCGCGCGGCGTGCCACGCCCGCGGACGGCCGGCCGGACTACCGAGGCGAGCTGCCGCGCCGGGTGCCTCGTGACCCATCAGGAAGTGGAACCACACCAGGGAGTGCCAGCTTATGATTCCCACGGGCCGTGAGGCCGGAGACGACGTGCGCGCCGCCGACGCTATGGCGCCGGCTGAGCCTTTCAGGCCGTTCGGGCCGATCGAGCCGATGCCGATGCCGGCGCCGACCGACGCACCGGCCGGCGGCGCGGGCGAGTCGGCGACGCAGGGCACTGACTCGGCACCACCGGAGCCGCGCGACCCCCGGCTGCCGCGCCGGGTGCCACAACCGTCCCAGCTCCGGGGGCAGGCGACGATCCCCCCGGCGCAACCGGCGGAGCAGACGCTGCGCCACCTCCGCGACGTCCTCGACCGACTGCCCTGAGCCCGGAACGCCCCGCCCCCTCACCCGCCGACTGCCACCTCGGCCGCGCGTCGTTTCGGCCGCACCACTACACGTGCCAAGGAGCATGCTGTGAAGCCACCGACCTCATCCACAGCCGTGGTCACCGAACTCCAAGCCCTGCGCGAGAGGATCGTGGGCGTCACCGACAGCATCATCGCCACCACCGACGGCCTCCTCGTCGCCTCCGACAGCGGCTCCGCCGACCAGGAATCCCTCGCAGCCCTCTGCGCCGCCGGCATGGCCCTCGGCACCCGCACCGCCGCCCACGTAGGCCTCGGGGGCCTGCGCGACTCGGTCATCCGCGCCGCCGGCGGCCACGTGGTCTTCGCCGCGATCGGCGAGCACGCGCTGCTGGCGGTGGTCGGCGACGCGGGACTGGATTTGGCGACGCTGCGGCGGGACCTGCCGGGGGCGGTCGAGCTGTTCGGGAAGCTGCTGGCGGGGGACGCCTAGCGGCTGAGGAAGACGGCGCGGCTTGGGGACGCGGAAGTCTTCACGCTCGAGCAAGCGCAATCTGGCGCCACCAGCACCGCCGCCGCAACACGGATGATTGACGCGGCGATGTGACGCGCCTAGCGCGGGCCGTCAATCGAGCCAGTTGGTCGAGTCGGTCGGGCGGCGTGGTCGGGCATCCCACAAAATCAGCGGAGCCCCCACCTGCGCACCTTGAGTAGACGCAACGTTGCGTCTACTCTAAAACCGCCGCCGCACGCCTGCCCGGCACGCACGAAGGGCACCGCTCATGATCGACAAGTCGCACCGCACCAAGGCCCTGCTGGTCGCCGGGTGCTTCTTCATGGAAATGCTCGACGGCACCATCGTCACCACCGCCGCCCCGCAGATGGCGCGCTCGCTGCATGTCAGCTCGGCCGCCATCGGGCTGGTCATCACCTCGTTCCTGCTCACTTTCGCCGCGCTCATACCGCTCAGCGGGTGGCTCACGCGGCGCTGGGGCATGCGGCCGGTGTTCCTCGCCGCGATCGCGGTGTTCACCGTCGCCTCGCTCGGGTGCGCGCTGAGCACGACGCTGCCGGTGCTGGTCGCGATGCGGGTCGTGCAGGGCTTCGGGGGCTCGATGATGGTGCCGGTCGGGCGGCTGATCGTGCTGGCCGGGGCCGAGAAGTCCGACCTGATGCGGCTGATGGCCTACGTCGTGTGGCCGGGCCTGATGGCGCCGGTCGTCGCGCCGCTGGCCGGCGGCCTGATCACCACCTACGCCTCCTGGCCCTGGATGTTCGGCATCAACATCCCGCTCGGCGTCCTGGCCTTCGCCATCGCCTGGCACGTCGTCGAGGCGACGCCCACCGAGCGGCCGCCGCGCCTGGACCGGCTCGGCGTCGTCCTCACCTGCGCGGGCCTCGGCGGCCTCACCTACGCCGGCCACCTGTTCTCCGACACCCGCATCGCCTGGACCGCCGCCATCGCCACCGCCCTGGTCTCGCTCGCGCTGCTCACGGCGGCCGCGTGCCACCTGCTGCGCACCGAGGCACCGCTGGTGAACCTCCGGGTCCTGCGAATCCCCACCCTGCGCGCCTCGGTCAGCGGCGGCTCGCTGTTCTGGATCGTGGTCGGCGCGGGCCCGTTCCTGATGCCGCTGCTCTTCCAGAACGTCTTCGGCTGGAGCTCCGTCAAGTCCGGAGCCGTCGTCCTGTTCATCTTCGTGGGCAACATCGGCATCAAGCCGACCACCACCCCGCTGCTCAACCGCTTCGGCTTCCGGCCGGTCCTGATCGCCTCCACGCTGGCGATGGCGGCGGCGATGGCCGCCGCCGGCCTGCTCACCGCCACCACCCCGATCGTCCTGACCTGCGCCGTCGTCCTGATCAGCGGCATCGCCCGCTCGGTGGCGCTGACCGCGTTCAGCACGGTCTCGTTCAGCGACGTGGCCCCGGAGCAGATGCGCGACGCCAACTCCATCGCCGCCACCGCCTTCCAGATGTCCGCCGGCCTGGCGATCGCAGTGTCCACCATCGCCCTGCGCGCCGGCGGCCCGCTCGGACACCTGCTGCCGGGAACCCCGGACGCGCGGACCGCCTATACCGTCGCGTTCCTCATCCTGACGCTGTTCTCGCTGTGCGTGACCGGCACGGCGCTGCGCATGCACCCCGACGCCGGGGTCCGCGTGCGCCGCGTCCGGACGGCCGTTGCGACCAACGAGGCCTCGTAGCTTCGTAGCGCCGCAGCCTCGTAGCGCCGTAGCCTCGTAGCGCCGTAGCCTCAGGCAGCCGCCAGCAGTTCCAGCGTGTCGACCACGCGGTTGGAGAAGCCCCACTCGTTGTCGTACCAGGCGACCACCTTGACGTGCCGACCCTCGACCCGCGTGAGCGCCGAGTCGAAGATCGCCGAAGCGGAACACCCGACGATGTCAGACGACACGAGCGCGTCCTCCGAGTACTCCAGGATCCCGGCGAGCGCGCCCTGAGCGGCGTCGCGGTACGCGGCCAGCACGTCCTCGCGCGTGACGTCGCGCGCCACGGTGGTGTTCAGCTCGACGATCGAGCCGACCGGCACCGGCACCCGGATCGAGTCCCCCGACAGCTTGCCGTCGAGGTTCGGCAGCACGTGGCCGATGGCCTTGGCGGCGCCGGTCGTGGTCGGGACGATGTTGACGGCGGCGGCGCGGGCACGCCGCGGGTCCCGGTGCGGACCGTCCTGCAGGTTCTGCTCCTGCGTGTAGGCGTGCACCGTGGTCATGAAGCCGTGCTCGATCCCGGCGAGGTCGTCGAGCACCGCCGCCAGCGGCGCCAGGGCGTTGGTCGTGCACGAGGCGTTGGAGACGATCGTGTGCCGCGCCGGGTCGTAGACCTCTGTGTTGACCCCGTACGCGAGCGTGACGTCCGCGCCGTCGGACGGCGCGCTGACCAGTACCTTCTTCGCCCCCGCGGTCAGGTGCGCGCCGGCGGCCTTGGCCGACGTGAAGCGGCCGGTCGACTCCAGCACGATGTCGACGCCGAGGTCCGCCCACGGCAGCTGGTCCGGCTCCCGCTCGGCGAGCACGGTGATGCGCCGGTTGTCGACGACCAGGACGTTTCCGTCCACGCTCACCGGGCGGCCGAGGCGGCCGGCGGTGGTGTCGAAGGCGAGGAGCCGCGCGAGGGCGGCCGGTTCGGTGAGGTCGTTGACGGCGACGACCTCCAGGCCGCTGCCGCGCTCCAGCATGGCACGCAGAACATTGCGTCCGATGCGGCCGAATCCGTTGATGGCGATGCGAGTCATGGTTGTTTCCTTTCAGTCACCATGAGTTTCGCGTGAGGCGATCGGGCCCGGCAGTGGCGTGGGCGCCATGGTTCGAAAGGATCGCGCCACACGCGCCGGGCGGCCGATTCTTCGCGCTACTCGCCCTCGCGCTACTCGCCGCGCGTGAAGGTGCGGCGGTACTCGCTCGGAGTCGTGCCGAGGATGCGCTGGAAGTGCGTCCGCAGATTCGCGCCGGTGCCCAGGCCCACGTCGTGCGCGATCTGCTCGACACTGCGCTGCGACCGCTCCAGCAGCTCCCGGGCCAGGTCGATGCGGGCGCGCATGACCCACTGCATCGGCGTGTAGCCGGTGTCCTCGACGAAGCGGCGGGAGAACGTGCGCGCCGAGACGGCCGCGTGCTCGGCGAGGGATTCGAGGCTGAGCGGCTCGTCCAGCCGGTGCAGGGCCCATTCGCGGGTGGCGGCGAACCGCTCCCCCAGCGGCTCGGGCACGCTGCGCGGCACGTACTGCGCCTGCCCGCCGCTGCGGTAGGGCGCCGCGACCAGGCGGCGGGCCGCGTGGTTCGCCGCGGCCACGCCGAGGTCGCCGCGCAGGATGTGCAGGCACAGGTCGATGCCGGAGGCGGCACCGGCCGAGGTCAGGACGCTGCCTTCGTCGACGAACAGGACGTTCTCGTCGACGTGGACGCGCGGGTGCTTCTGCGCCAGCGCGCGTGTGTAGTGCCAGTGCGTCGTGGCGCGCTTGCCGTCGAGCAGGCCGGTGGCGGCGAGCGCGAAGGCGCCGGTGGAGATCGCGGCGAGCCGCGCGCCCCGGTCGTGCGCCGCGATCAGCGCCTCGACGACGGCCGGCGGCGGGTCGTCGCGGTCCGGGACCCGGTAGCCGGGGATGAAGACGATGTCGGCCCAGGCCAGCGCCTCCAGGCCGTGGGCGACGTGGTAGGCGAGGCCGTCGCCGCCGGTGACGAGGCCGGGCGCCGCGCCGCAGACGCGCACTTCGTAGGGCATGCTCGCGCGGGTCGTGAACACCTGCGCGGGGATGCCGACGTCGAGCGGCTTCGCGCCCTCCAGGACGAGGACGGCGATGCGGCGCAGGCCGGGGGACGGCGCGGAGGCGTGGTCGGAGGTCATGGCTGGGCGCTCCGGATGGCCATGGCGGGACTCTATCTATCAACTCACCTCAATCGGCGGACGTGCCGAACCAGCGTGCGAGCTGGTCATCCAGGCCCTGCTGATCGTCCCCGATCCACGCGACGTAGCCGTCGGGACGGAGGAGCACGGCCGGCGCATCGAGCGCTGCGTCGGGATCCGCGATCAGATCGACCCGATCGGACCATCCGTCGACTGCGAGCTGTCCGGTGCGGTCCAGCAACACGCCGCGGCCCCCATGCATCCGGTCGTAGAGCTGGCCGTCGCCGAGGTCGAGGTCACGGAGGCGTCTGCCTATCAGGTCGGGGCCGTCACCAAAGTCATACCGGATACCGATCGCAGCGATCTTCTCCACAAGGTGCCGGTTCACGTCGTCGAAGTCGAGCAGTTCGGTGAGCAGCCGCCGCGCGGACTGCGGCCCCGGCTCGTCCGACATCAGCTCCACCTGCGCGCGGGTGTTGTCCAGCACGTCGGCGGCCACCGGGTGGCGTTCGGCTTGGTACGTGTCGAGCAGCGCGTCGGGTGCCCAGCCGTTGATCTGCGCGGCCAGCTTCCAGCCGAGGTTGAACGCGTCCTGGACGCCGAGGTTCAGGCCCTGCCCGCCGGCCGGCGGATGGATGTGCGCCGCGTCGCCGGCCAGCAGCACGCGGCCGACCTGGTAGCGCTCGACCAGGCGCGTAGCGTCGCCGAAGCGGGACAACCAGCGCGGGGAGTGCACACCGAGGTCGGTGCCGGCAATGGCCCGCAACCGCTCCTTGAAGTCCTCCAGAGTCGGCGGCTCCGCCCGATCGGCGACCTCCGCAGCGGGCAGCACGACGCTGTAGAACCCATCGCCGAACGGCCGCACGAAGAAGCGCTGATTGACCTTGCGGACCTCGGCCACCGTCGCGGCAACCTCCTCCGCCGGCACCCCCACTTCCATCTCGCCCATCAACGTCTCGTTGCGCGCGGGCTCCCCGGGAAAGCCGACGCCGAGGCGCTTGCGCACCGTACTGCGCGCACCGTCGCAGCCGACGAGGTAGCGCGCCCGCAGCCGCTCGCCGTCGGCGAGTTCGACGGTGACGCCCTCGTCGTCCTGCTCAAAACCGGCCACCGCGCACCCCCGCCGCACCTCCGCCCCGAGCTCGACCGCGTGCGCTTCCAGCAGCTCCTCGATGTCCCGCTGCCGCATCCCGAGGATGTAGGCGTGCGCGGAATCCAGATCCGCAGGCCCCGGCTTGGCGATACCGGCGAAGACCCCATCGACCGGCCGCCGCCTCCCACGCGCAAGAAAGCGGTCCAACAACCCCCGCATCGCCATCAACTCGATGCTCCGAACATGCAGGCCAAGAATCCGGACGAACGGCGCAGCCTCCGCCTCCCGCTCCAGCACCAACACCCGCACCCCATGCAGCCGCAACTCCCCGGCCAGCACCGCACCGGTCGGCCCACACCCGGCGATGATCACATCGAACATGTACCACCCATTCACAGAATTCTGAGACACCCACCCGCCATGCGCGGCGGCGGCTCATTGTGCGGGGGCTCCAGGGTTGTCGCAAGCGATATATGCCGCTCTCGAGCATCGTACAAGGATCATTGTGCAATGACAGTCGTACAAGAGCTCTTGTATGATCCAGGCATGGCAGAAGAACCTGCGCACAAGATCTCTGACACCCGAGTGCTGGCCGCACTGACGCACCCACTACGTCGGCAGATCCTGGACGTGCTGACGGTGGACGGCCCGGCGACCGTGGGCATGCTCGCGGAGCGCACCGATGAAGCCGTCGGCAACGTCAGTCACCACGTCCGCGTGCTCGCCGAAGCCCGCCTGGTCGAAGACGTCCCCGAGTTGGCGCGGGATCGGCGGGAGCGCTGGTGGCGGCCGACTCCCGCGGAGGTGCGGTGGGCGCGCGCCGATTTCGAGGGGAGCCCGGCCGACGCCGCGGTCGCCGACGCCGCGGGGTCGCTCATGCTGGATCGGCAGACAGCGGCTGCGCGATCGTGGCCTGCGCGTCGCGCGGGGTATCCAGAGCAGTGGCGGGAAGGCTGCGCGGTCTCGACCGAGGCCTGGCTGCGGTTGAGCCCCGAGGAGGCCCGCGAGTTCGGGGCGCAGCTGATCGCCCTGTTCGACGCCTGGTCGCACCGGCCCGTGCCGGACGACGCGCAGGAGCGTGAGCCGGTGCTGGTCTTCGGCCACGTCGTGCCGGCCGCGCCGTGACCGCGAACGTCACCGGGTCAGACCACGAACACGCGCCGCTCGACGTTCCGACCGTCGACCAGGCAGGCAAGGCAAGCCGACCAAGCCGGTCACGCTGGGGCCTGCTCTCCGACCGTAACTTCCGCCTGCTCTGGAGCGGCCAGACGATCAGCAACGCCGGCAGCAGCATCACCACCGTCGCACTACCGCTCGTGGCCGTCGTCGATTTGAAGGCCGGCCCGCTGGCGGTGGGTCTGTTGATGGCAGCGATATGGCTCCCGTGGTTGGTGCTCGGTCTTCCGGCCGGGGTGTGGGTAGGACGAATACCCCGGCGCACGCTGATGATCTCGTGCGACCTGGCGATGGCGCTGGTCTTCATCACCGTGCCGATAGCCGCGTGGACGCACATGCTGACCGAGACCTACCTTCTGGTCGTCGCGGTGGTCTCAGGCACCGGCTCGGTCTTCTTCACCTCGGCGTACCAGGTCTATCTGCCGGAGTTGGTCGGCTCCGGCGACTTGATCGAGGCCAACGCGAAACTCCAGGGAAGCGCTTCTGTCGCAGAGGTGGTCGGCCCCAGCGCGGGTGGCCTGGCGGCCCAGGTGTTCGGGGTGGTCTCCGGGCTCATCGCCGACGCGGTGACGTTCGTAGTCTCGGCGGTCACGTTGGTCCTCATCAAGCCGCGGCACCTGAGACATCCGATATCCGAGGGCGGTTCCCATGCCGTCGTGGACTCGCCGGGCGCCTCTCAACGCTCGTTGCGTACCGAGGTGGCGGACGGATTCCGGTTCGTCGTCCGCGACCCCTACCTCCGAGCCATCACCTCGTTCGGTGCCGCCGCCAACCTCGCGCTGACCGCCTATCAGTCGATCGTGGTCCTCTACCTCGTTCGCGACCTGCACGTCCGGGCCGGCTTGGTGGGCCCGCTGGCAGGAGCGGGAGCGCTGGGCGGGATCCTCGGAGCCTGGCTCGCACATCCGCTGTGCCGCCGTTTCGGTACCGCCCGCGGCGCGGTTGCGGCACAGCTGACAGCCGTGCCATTCGCAGTCCTGATTCCGCTGGCCTCACCAGGGCCCGGCGTCGCGCTCTTCGTCATCGGGTCCATGGCCCTGGTGGCCGGCGTCGTCGCGGTCAATGTCATCTTCGGCAGCTTCCGCCAGGCCTACGCGCCGCCGGAGATGCTCAGCCGCATCGTCACGTTCACCATGACCATCAACCACAGCAGCATCCCCGTCGGAGGCCTGCTCGGCGGAGGCCTCAGCGCTTTGATCGGGTTGCGCCCCACCTTGTGGGCGACTGCCGGCATGCTGGTCGCAGCTCTCGGGATCCTCCTGTTCGGGCCGCTCGCTCGGCAGCGCGACCTGCCGAAAAGCCCGGTCTCAGGCTCCTGATGAGCGCCCAGACTACGTGCACATCCCCGAGACATCCGTCCCCCCGATCTCCGAGCACGGAATGAACCCGTCGTCATGCAGCCGACTGGCCATCGCATCCGACGTCAGGAAGCCCACGAAGTCGTTCGCCAGGTCCGAGCGGTTCGTCGCCTCGAACAGGTTCTCCGTCGCGACGAACGGATACGCGTGGTGCAGCGCGTCGTCGCGGGTTGGGAGGTGGCCGCCGAGGGCGACGACGTCCACCGACGGGAAGAACGGCAGCGCGTCCGCCTCCGCGTAGCCGACGGCGCCGGGGGTGGCGTTCACGTACGCGAGCAGTTGCATCGTTGTCGCCGCCGTGCAGCTGGTGGGCTTGGGGCCGGGGTCGTCCGATGC
>NZ_JAACYW010000009.1 GCF_015356825.1 Catenulispora rubra
CCCGACGGCAGCGCGACCGCCGCCACCCTGGCCACCGGCGAGGTCACGATCGCCGACGGCCCCGACCGCCTCACACTCCGCCTGGAGGCCGACGCCGACCCGATCTCGACCGCACTCTGGCGCAACCTCAACGGCTGGCCGGCGGGCGCGCCGTATCGCAGCGTGGGCATCGAGCCGATGCTCGGGCGGGCTTTCGACCTGGCGAAGGCGGGCCCGGGCGAGCAGGCGCGGGTTCCGGCGTCCGGGGAGATGGTGTGGCGGCTTTCGGTGTGGGCGGAGCGGGAGTGACCTGAGAGCCCTGCTGAAGCCCGGCCAGTGCGGCCGGCCGGGCTTGGCGGGCCCGGAGCCACGGCGCGCTTCTAGACTTGGCCGGTGAGTATCGCGCTGACCCTGCTGGACGACGTCCGTTGGCGCGGTGTCCCCGTCGTGGGTGAGCGGCCGCAGGCGCTGTTGGCGGCGCCGGGCAATGGACTCAAGGGGCTGCAAGTCCTGGTGTCGCGGACGCGCAGTGCCTGCGGGCCGGATGCGATCGTCCGGGACGGCGTCGGATACCGGCTCGGTGTCGGGCCGGATGACGTCGACAGCGGCTGGCTGTCGCGGCTGGTCCGCGATGCGGCCTCGGCGCTCGATAGCGATCCGGCGCTGGCGGCGGGACTGGCGCGCGCGGCGCTGGCGCTGGACTGTGGCTCGGCGCACCCTTGTGGCTCAAGGGGGAAGTTAGGCGGCGTCGGCTTCACGGTGGCTACACGGCGGTATCACGGAGGACCGTCACTGGAGCCGCATCAAGTCCGCCAGCAGTTCCGAGGCCGTCACGGCGTCCAGCGAGGCGATCGTGCTCTGCGCCGGATCGGAGCGTGCCGACCACACGGCGATCCCGCTCAGCTTCTGCTCGGGGAAGATGTCGACCGCGCCGGAGGAGGCGATGCCCGGTTCCAGCCCGATCACCGCACGCCGTCCGCCGGGCAGCGCCTTGCTCACGGTGAACTGGAGCCCGGCGTCGGCCGGTCTGGCGCGTTCCCAGCCGCGCCGTTCCAGGCCGAGGATCCTGCCGGTGGGGACGGTCATGCCGTCGAATCGGTCGAGCGCGGCCGGGTCGGCGGCGTAGACCGGACGTCCCAGCTGGAGGAACGGCTGCGCGATCTCGTAGTCCACGAACACGTCCGCCCACGCCGGCAGGTGCTCACCGAGATGGAGCGGGTGCGCGATGCCGACCGATGCACCGGTCGGCAGGGTCAGTGTGTTGTCCTCGATGTCGGCGAAGGTGCCATCTTCGGCCACTCGGAAGCCGGTGCGCGGGCCGTCGCCGCTGCCGCTGCCGTGACCAGCGCCAGTGCCAGTCCCATCGCCGTCGCCGTCGCCGTCGCGAGCGCCGCCGTCCTCGTCGATCACCCACACCAGGCGGCGCACCAGATGCGACAGCAGCGGATGCCGCACGAACAGCTCCTCGAACTCCGCCACGCTCCACCGCCGCTGCGCCACCATCGCCCGTTCCAGGCGCAGCATCTGGTCCCCGGCCACGGTCCGCACGTCCTTCTTCAACCCGGCGAACCGCCGGTGCGCGGCCGGTGCGAGCTCCGGGTCGTCATCGGCGCCCGGCTTGGGCAGGTCCTTGCGCCGCTTGCCGTTCCCGTCCACGACGAACGGCCGGAGCTGATCGTCGAACCCGACCGTGAACCGGCGCGGCCCGTAGTCCAGCACCAGGGCGGTGTGCGCGTCCAGGCCGAAGTCCGGCACCAGCCGGTCGGCGAGTTCCTCAGGGCTGAGCCCGCGGCTCCGCGCCAGCTCGGCGATCTTGTCCTGGGCCCGCGACCTCAGGCCCTTGAACGGCACCTTCTGCGAGATGTTGTGGAGCTGGGTGAGCGCCGTGTCGGTACCCAGCTCGGCCAGGACGTCCAGCCCGGCGACGGCGCGGGCGTGCCCGCCCTGGCCCGGCCAGGCCCGGATCAGCGGGGCCAGCCGGCGCACCGTGTCGTCGTCACCCGACCAGGCCAGGGCGGTCAGCACCCAGCCGTCCTTCGGCGGCGTGCCGGCCGCGTTCCACATCTCGAACAGCTGCCAGGCGAACCGCGCCGCCGAACCCGGATCGCAGACCTCGGCGACCACGTCCAGGCCCGGATACCGGTCGCCGGGCCGGGACGCCGCCAGCATCGTGACCACGTGGTCGACGATCCATTCCGGCAGCCGGTTGGCGCGGTCGCGCAGCAGCAGCTCCGGCAGCGGCCGGCCGGCGAGCCAGCCGCCGGTGACCGGGACCTTCGCCAACGGCGTCTCGGTCGGTTCGGCGGCCAGCATCGCATCGATCGCGGCGCGCGCCGTGGCGCCGTACTTGGCCACGACCGCGCTGACGTCCAGGCCGTCGGCGGACAGGAAACGCAGCGCCGCCTCGGCGTCGCGTCGGGCCGGTCCCGGCGTTCCGAGGGCCGCGGGCAGCAGCAGCGGCACGGCCGCGTCGGCGTGCCGCGACAGCCAGGCGGCCGCGAACCCACGCGCCGCTTTCAGGCGTACCAACCAGTCCGCCATCAGGGTGGCGACTTCGGCGGCGACGAAGGGCAGCAGAAGGAAGCCGTTCGCCGGTCGCACCCTGGCGATGTGCAAGGCCGGCGGCAGCGCGTCGAGGCCGAAGCGGGCCACGGTCTGCCGGCCCCAGATCCCGGCCCGGAAGAAGTCGTTCGGCCGCCATTCGGCCAGCAGCGGACGTACCTGCTCCTCGGGCCCGGCGACCAGCACCTGGGCGACGCCGGCGTACCACAGCGTGCCCGCCGCGAAATCCGCGAGCGCCGCGGGCCAGTCGGGCAGATAGGCCCACTGGCCCCATTCGTCCGCGGCCCGGGCCCACTCGCCCTGCTCGTCCGGCTGCCAGACGATGCGGGGCGGAGGCGGGGCGGGCAGATCGCCGACGATGACCGGTTCGGCCCGCTTGGCCGACCGGGGCCGGGTCCACGGCGGTCGCACCAGCAGGTCGGGCAGCCCTTCGCACAGCCGCTCGTCGGCGGCCTGCAGCGCCGCGGCCGTGGCGCGCGCCGTCCGGGGAAGCTCGGCCTCCGAAAGGTCGCCCGCCAGCACGTCCGGCCTGGTCCGCAGATGCCGGATCAGCAGATCCGCCGCGATCTGATCGCTTTCCGCGGTGCGAGCCAGAACCCGGACCGCACGCACCGGATCGCGTTCCATCGACTTCAGCACGGCCGGACGGACGCCGCGTCGGCCGATCCTGGCCAGCAGCGTCTCGAAGGCCTGGTCGCCGGGGAGGGCCGCCAGCAGCTCGCGGGCGTGCGCGTGTTCGTCGGGCGACCAGTCCCGATCGAGCAGGGCGTCGGCGAAGGGGACGATGTCGGGACCGAGCGCGTCGGTGAGCGTCAGCAAGTTGCTGTTCCAGGTGTAGGCCCGCAGATTCAGCCCCGCGACCATGTCCAGCTGCTCCGCCGTGCCGATCGCGCACAACAGCGTGCCCAGGACTCCGTCGAACTCCCGGACCCCTGCGGCCTCGGCGCACAGCTCGTCGACCCACGGCGTCTGTCCTGGCACGAGGAACGCCACGAGCACCCGCGACCACCAGCCGTCGCGAGAGTGCGCGAGGGCGTCGACGACGGCTTGGTGGTCCGCGTCGTCGGCTGCCGTGAGCAACAACCGCATCCGGTAGGCGATGCGCTGCCGTTCGCCCCAATAGGAGTCGATCTCCTCCGGCCGCGGACGCTGCAACGCCTGCGACGACCCCGGCCCGTCGAGGAACACCCGTCCCAGCTCCGCCACGGCCTGCGCCGCGAACACCAGGCCGTGGCGCGCGACCCACACGTCGGCGAGCCGCGGAACCTGCAACCACTCCGGCTGGTAGAGAGCTGTCAGCCGGACGAGTGTCGCGACCGCGGCGCCCAGGGGCGTCGGCGTGCCCGCGACATAGGCGCGAGCTGCCGACACCAGCTCCGGATCGCTGTCCGGATGACTCAGGATCTCCTCCGACAGCTTGGATTGGAGCTCGGTCAGCTCCTTGTCGAACTGTTCGGCGGTCTCGTCCGGGACGACTTCCCTCGTCGTCCGGCCGCCCCGTCTCACCACTACGGAGTCCCGCCATGTCTCGGGTATCCGGAACGTCGCCTCGTCCACTGCGTCCATATGAGCCTCTCCCCGTTGATAACAGAATGTTGAGAAGCTAGCAGTGACCCCCGACGAAGGGGCCGCGTCGTGAGTTCCCGCTCCGGCGCTCGCTCGCAACCGCCGATCGCTATGGTGTGCGAGGGGGGCGGCACGGCCGCGTGACAAAAGATCCCCAAAACGGGCGCAAACAGGGGAGGCGGCTGTGCAAGCCAACGTCAAGGGCACCACGATGCCGGTGCTGGAGTTCCTGCTCACTCCGGGCGAGTCGATCATCTCGCCGCACGGCGAGCTGTCGTGGATGTCGCCGAACGTGCAGATGTCGCAGACCATGAACTCCGGCGGCGCGCGCGGCTTCATGGCCGGCCTGAAGCGGGTGGCGGGCGGCGGTGGGCTGTTCATGACGCGCTACGACGCCACCGGCGGCGGTACGGCGCTGCTGTGCTTCGCCGCGAAGGTGCCGGGCCACATCATGCCGGTGGACGTCCAGCCGCACCTGCCGCTGATCGTGCACCGGCACGGCTGGCTGGCCTCGACGCCGGGCATCACCGCCACCGTCGCGTTCCAGAAGACGTTCAGCCGCAGCCTGTTCGGCGGCGAGGGCTTCGTGCTCCAGCGCCTGGACGGCCAGGGCCGGGCCTGGATCGAGCTGTCCGGCGAGCTGTCGCACTACACGCTGGGGCAGGGCCAGCAGATGCTGGTGCACCCCGGGCACATCGGCATGTTCGAGTCGAGCGTGCAGTTCACGATGACGACGGTCCCCGGCATCCGGAACAAGGTGTTCGGCGGCGACGGGCTGTTCCTGGTGGCGCTGACCGGGCCGGGGCAGATCTGGCTGCAGTCGATGCCGTTGCCGAACCTGGCGCATTCGTTGGAGCCTTACCTGCCGCAGCCCAACGGGAACGGTTAGGACGACTAGAACGACCAGAACGACCAGAGCAGCTGCCTGAAGTACTTCGGCAGGTCAGATCACGGGGCTTCGGCCGCGTCCGGCTGCGCGGGCTTCAGCGCGGCGATACAACTGTGCAGCGCCGCGGCGAGTTCGCGGCGCTGTCCGGCGTCGAGTCCGGCGAGCATCTGCTGCTCGATGACGGTCACCGCGGCGTCGCAGGCCTGGAGCGTCGCGCGGCCCTCCTCGGTGAGCTCGATCCGCAGGATCCGGCGGTGCACCGGATGCGGGCTGCGCCGGATCCAGGTGCGCGCTTCGAGCTCGCGCAGGTTCTCGTTCATGCTCTGCGGGGTGATGAACGCGCGGCGCGCCAGTTCGGCGTTGGACAGGCCCGGCTCGTCGTCCAGGGCGGTGAGGACGGCGAACTGCGAGAGGGTGACGCCTTGGTCGTGCAGTGCCCGGGACATGTGCGCGTTCAGCGCGAGTTGGGCCTGCTTGATCAGGTATCCGGGCCGGTCGGTGGTCTCCACGAGTATCAGGTTACCTTGCATCGGTCGGGGCGTCGGCGTAGTGTCAATATCAGGTTTCCTGATACTGAAAGGTGCTCCCATCATGGCTGTCATCGGCCCGTCGTTCATCTCGCTGCAGGTCCACGACCTGGAGTCCTCCGCGCGCTTCTACGAGGAGCGGCTGGGACTCACCCGCGCAGCCTTCTCCCCGCCGCACGCGGTGGTCTTCGACACCCAGCCGGTCCCGTTCGCCGTCCGCGACCCCCTGGCCGACCTGGACACCGTCGACAAGCTCGGCTGGGGCGTCGCGCTGTGGTTCAAGGCCGACGACGTCGAGAAGATCCACGACGACCTGGCCGAGCACGGCGTGCGGATCGTGACCGCACCGTTCGACGGCCCCTTCGGCCGGACCTTCGCGTTCGCCGACCCCGACGGGTACGTCGTCACGCTGCACGGCTGACGGCTCGGGCGGCCTTCGCCGCGATGCCTGTAGTTGCCGCGCGTTGGCCACGCGTCAAGCGCGCTCCAACCTCACAGCCAGCTCCACGTAAGTCCCCGACCCCGGCGCGCTGTCGATCCGCGCGACGCCGTCGACCTCGGCCAGCCGGTCGGTGATCGAGTGGCTCAGGCCGATGCGGGGGCGGACGGTGCGGGCGTCGAAGCCGCAGCCGTGGTCGAGGACGCTGATCACGATTTCGTGTTCTGTCAGCGTCGCGCGCACGGTGGCGGTGTCGACGCCGGAGTGCTTGGCGACGTTGGTGAGGGCTTCGCCGGTGGCCTCGGCGAGGGCGGTGACGATCGCGGCCGGGAGCGTGGAGCGCAGTTGTGCGGCCTCGCGCAGTTGCGTGCTGTTGAAGTCCACGCGCAGGCCTATGCGCGTCTTGCCCTGCACCACGACCTGGAGCGCGGTGAGCAGGTCGGCGGGCTGGTCCAGGGGCTGGCCCTCGACGAGCGCGCGCAGCCAGGCGGCCTCCGTCGCCAGGTGGGCCCGCAGGTCCGCGTCCGGGAACCAGTCGCCGTGGGCGAGCGTCTCCAGCGTTTGCAACACGCGGTCGTGCAGCATGCGGGCGTGCCGTGCCCGCTCCCGCTCCCGGGCCAGTTCGTCGGCATGGTGCACGGCCGCGGCTCGGCTGGCGTCGGCGGCGCGGCCGCTGGACCGCAGGTGCCGGGCCACCGCCCAGGCGACGGTGGTGTTGGCGATGTAGCTCAGGGCGTTGGGTGCGCTGTTCCAGAGCGGGTCGTGGTGCTGCAGGACCGCCGAGGTGGTGTAGCTGGCGACGATCAGGATCGTGAGCCCCGCGACGGTGCGCAGCCTGGTGAACGTCACCCCGAGGGCGATGCACGCGATCAGGCTGAACGGGTACATGAAGTGCACCCACGTATGGAAGTCCCGCGGTGCCGTGAGCCAGGCGCCGACCGGGATCGCCGCCACCATGAAGACCGTGTCGAGCACCGTCGCCGCCGGCTGGTTCCGACGGGCCCGCAGCGTCACCGCGGACCACAGGACGCTCTCGGCGGCGACCGCCGTGATCAGCCCGAAGGTCGGCAGCGGCCGGGGGTAGCGCCCGGCGTCGAAGGCCGCGGCGAGCGCGATCTGGGCCAGTCCGGCCACCCTGAAGAACACCGCCGCGCGGGCCAGGACGTTCTCGACGCGGGCCGCCGTGGTCTGCTCGTCCGGATCTGCCGGGCTGCCGACAGTCCCCTGGCCGTCCGAAGCCTCGTGGCCGTCGTAGGCGTTTCCGCTTCCGGTGCTGGCGGCGGTGGCAGCCGCGCTACGCCGGATCAGTTTCACGACACCGACTCGTCGGACAGATATTCCAACGCCGCCCGCGTCAGCTCCGCCTTGTTCCCGACCTGGAGTTTCGCGCGGATCCGCTCCACATACGTGTCCACGGTGGCCTTGCTCACCTTCATCCGAGTGGCGACCTGCGAGTGGGTGAAACCGCGGGCGATCAGGCTGAGCGTCTCCTCCTCCCGGGGCGACAGATCGCCGCCGCGGGCTTGCCGCGCCGGCGGCGCCTGCTGGCGGGTGAGCTCGGCCTGCAGGATGTCAGCGAGCTGCGACGACAGGTAGAAGCCGCCGGCCGCCACCGTCTCCACCGCGCTGACGATCATCTCCGGGCTGGTCTGCTTGGTCACGTACCCCGCGGCGCCGCACCGGATCGCGCCGAGCACGTCGGCCGGCCGGCCGGACGCCGACATGACCAGCACCCGGGTCCCGGCGCTCAGCTGGGACACCGCTTCCAGGCACGGCTCCTCGCCGTCGTGGTACAGATCAAGCACCATCACGTCCGGATACCCGCCGGGCTCCGCGCCGGACAGCTCGGCGGCCAGGGCGGCCGGGGATTCGGCCGAGGCGACCACGCGCAGCGCCGGGGCCTCGGCGAGGACCTGTTCGATCCCCCGCCGGGCGATCGGGTGGTCGTCGACGATGGCGACTCGGATCATCTCGGGCTCCTCGGGGATGCGTGAGTCGCCTAGCGGTGCCATATCGTCTCCCGGACCTCGCCGGTTGGCAAGGGTAGTGATGAAGAATTCTAATGAAGAACACTGATGACGAACACTGATGACGAACACTGCGAAACGCCGTGCGGGCCGGCCCCGTCGAGACGGGACCGGCCACACCACTGGTGATGTCAGAACCACTCCTGGTCGGCGTTGCCGTTGCACGGCCACTGGATCACGTTCGCCCCCTGTGCCGTGCTGCCCCCGCTGACCCCGAGGCACAAGCCGCTGTTGTAGTCGACGATGTTGTAGACCGGCCAGCCGCCGTTGGTCTTGCCGGTCCAGCGGAACTCGAAGAACTGGTCCGGGTTGCCGTTGCAATCCCACTGGACCGCCTGCGCGCCCTGCGCCGTGCTGCCCCCGGATATCCCGAGGCACTTGCCGCTGTATCGGCTGAACAGCCTGGTGTAGCCGTCAGCCTGCCAGGGCCGGAACCACCACTGGTTGTCCCCGCCGTTGTACGACCACTGATGGACCACGGCCCCGTTGCTCGTGCTGGGACCGCTGACGTCGAGCATCAGCCCCGACTTGTTGTTCATCCAGGTCTCGCCGAGCTTGCCGCCGATGGTCCAGGTCGAGCCGTCCAGCGAGCTGTACCAGTCCTGATACGGCCGCGGATGCGTCGAGGGCCACGGCAGGTTCGGCGCGCCGTAGGCGTTGAGCACCCGGTAGGTCGCGTCCAGGCAGTTGTTCCCGAGCCCGGTGTAGCCGGCGCTGATGTTGTCAGTGGCCGCCTTCGAGGCCGCGCCCACCGAGCTGGTACCGGTCGTCTCGCACTTGTACATGGTGTAGGGATGCGCCGGCTCCGGCGAGTTGCTCTGCGAGTTCACCGCGTGCGACGGGTAGTCGTACTGGAAGGTGAAGTCGTCGATCATCTGCGCCCACGTGCCCTGCTGCTTCCACGCCCCGTTGAAGCCCGGCGCGTTGATCTGATAGGTGCCGTTGGGATTCTCGGTCGCGCCGTAGACCCACTGGTCCGTGCCGCCGATCAGGAAGCCCCAGCCGATGTGCCCGAAGTTGTTGCCCAGGACCGTGCCGCCGTCGGGCTCGATGAAGGCGCAGACCTCGCCGGGGCCGAGGGCGCGGGCCGCGGTGGCGCCGAGGCCGACGAGGCCGGCCACGGTCACGAGCACGGCTAGGACACCGGTCGCCAGGCGATGGCTCACGCGGTGGCCCGGGCCGCGGACCGTAGGGCCGGTTCTGTCACTGGAAATCATGCCGCTCACGCTCCTCATCGGATGAAGGCCAGGACGGACGGACCGCCCAGCGAGTTCGGGTACGGGTCGGGCCAGGGGATCCGGCGGAAGCTCATGATGTGCCGCCCGCCGCCCCCGAGGTTGAAGTTGAACTCGGCGACCGTGTACGAGCTCGAATCCACCTTCACGACCACGGCGACGTGCCCGTCCCCGTAGTCCCAGTAGTGCGTGGCGGACCACAGGTGCTGGCCGGGGTTGAACACCACGACCGAGCCGACCACCGGGGTCGTCGACACGTCACGGCCGTTGTCGCGCGCGTCCTGCGGCCAGCGCGCGACGTAGTTGATGTCCGGCATCAGGAACGAGAAGTCGGAGTTCGCCAGGACCAGGTCTTGGCAGTAGCCCGAGGCCTCCGCGGTGGCCAGCGACTCGGCGCGCGCGGCGTTGGTGAAGCCGGGCCCGTCGTTGAAGATCGGGCCGGCGGTCGTGCCGTAGACGCTGATGCCGCCGATGGACAGGCTCGGGATGGCGATCGCGGTCGTCAACGACGACGGACCGGAGCAGTGCGGGACGCCCGGGGAGTAGCCATCGGAGCCTTGGGCCGGGGTGGTGATGAAGTGGTCGTAGACCCAGTTGCCGTTGGTGAGCTTGTCCCAGGTACGCGACTGCTGCCACGGGGAGGTCCCGCCGTCGCCGAGGTCCTGCCCGCCGTTGTTGACCTGGCAGACGACCTGGACGGAATCGCCCTCGTGTAGCCATCCGACGACGTGGTTCTGCGCCGGCTGGCTCTGCTCGGCCAGGGTGCCATCGGTACCGGAGACCTTGTACGTGGTCGCGGCGTGCGCGGCGGTGGACGTCAGCGCGATCGAGCCGATCGCCAACGCACTCGCGGTGGCCAGGCGGACGAGGCTGTGCTTGCTGGACATGATTCTCCTTGGGTTTCGGCAGGTCAGCACGTCGGCTGCGGCCAGAAGCGGACCGCGTCAGCCGCGACGTAGAGCCCGGTCGCGCCGCGGTTGTCGAGGTGGACGGTGAGGCCGCCGGCGGCGGTGGCCCGGTAGACGCCGAGTTCCGCCCAGTCGTTGGTGAAGGCGTTCTCGTCTACCGAGGCCGCCGCCGTTCCGGACAGTCCGGAGACGGTGTAGGACGCGGCGGGATCGTCGGAGTAGTTGTCCGGCACGAACGCGTCGATCCGGTAGCAGGTGTTCGGTACCAAGCCGGTCGGCCGCCACGTAGCGGTGGTCGTTGCCGTTGCCGTGACAGAGCCCGAAGTCGGCGTGTAGCGCATATTCGCCAGCTCACCGTGGCCCGGACGCGTCGGCCACGATCCGGTCGTCGAGAACTGCGATGCCGGCGAACCCGGCCCGACCAGGGTGACGTCCGGCGAGTACGCGTAGCCGTACTCGGTCGTGCTCGGCACCGGCAGCTCGGGCGGGAGCACGGTTCCGTCGGCGGCGCGCGCCGGTCCGTCGGCGAGGTGCGCGAAGCCGTCCGGCCACGGGATCTGGTAGGTGGCCCCGAAGCTGGTCTCGGGTCCGCCGCCGCGCGGCAGGTGGAACTTCGAGTACTCGCCGTTGGCGTGCAGGTTGTAGTTCTCGACGGTGATCGACCCGTCGGCGTAGACGTCGTCCACGTAGCCGACGTGCCCGACCGGTCCGAGGTGGCCGTTGTCCCAGATCGGGATCGATCCGGGGGTCGCGACGGCGTCGACCACCCAGCCGTGGGCGCGGGCCGACGTCACCCAGTCCCCTGCGTTGCCCCAAGTGTTCTGGTCGACGTTGCTGACCGCCGCGTTCGCCGGCGACCAGTTCGGGGCCGGATACGCGGCGGGTTTCGGAGCGGGCTTCGGGGCGGTTTTCGGGCCGGCGCCGGAGCCGTTCAGGTTCTCGTACGCCTTCCACGCCGCGAAGGAGTCGCACTGTCCGTAGTACTCGTTCCACGGGTCGGCGCCCTGGTCCTGGTGTTCGAACTGGCCCAGCGTCTCCCACGGGTAGTCGTTCCCGAGGTGCTGGGCCCGTCCGACCACGAAGCCCGGCGACGGGCCGGCGGCGGCCTGCGCCGAGCCTGGTGTCCCCACCGTGGCGATCGTCGCCACCAGGATCAGCAGTCCGGCCAGGACCCGGCCGATGTGTGCGAGCTTCCCCACGATGTCCTCCGAGCGGTCAGCCCGGACGGCGTCCGGGTGGTGCGGGAGTGAACCTCTCCCCCGCTGAATCTGGCCGCACCACAGGGGGACATGTCATGTCAGGCGAACGCACCACGCGGCGGGGGACGGACACCCGACAGGCCGGCGACGGGACGCGGCGGTCCCCCCTTTGTCCGACATGACGGCAGGTCAGGGCACTGCCAGTGTCTGTCGACGAAGGCACCGACCCGATCCGCAGACGGAGGAATCCCATGCTCGCCAAGTCCATCCGCAAGACCGTCGCCCCGATCGCGCTCGCCGCCGCGGCCCTGACGTCCGTGGCCGTGCTGGCCCCGACGGCGTCCGCGGCGTCCAGCCAGAACTGCGCGAACAGCCCGAGCAACGGCAACTGCGACAACGTGCCGGTCTCCAAGGGCGACCCGTGCTGGAACAGCGCCTACCCCGTCGCCCCGACCAAGGGCGGAACCTTCTACTACAACGACAACGGCTGGCAGTTCAAGACCGAGCTGATGTACAGCACCACGTGCAAGTCCAACTTCACCTACACCGTGGTCACCCAGACCGGCGGCGGCGTGTACAACGTCTCCAACAAGATCCGCCGCGGCTCCGGCCCCGACGGCGGCTACCTGATGTACCACGGTCCCTGGATCCTGATGTACCCCTGGTCCGGCGGCTCCGAGGTCATCTCCCCGATGGTCTACTCGCCGGACAACCCGGCGGCGTCCTGCCTGAGCAACAACTCGAACGACCAGGTCGCCTGCAGCCCGTACTTCTAAAGGCGCGGCCGGCGGCCCGGCGAAATCACTGACGGCTGGCGCACCGCGGGATTCCCGCGGTGCGCCAGCCGTCGACGTCGGTTCGTCACCGGCCTTCCGGCGTCATCCGGTTGGGTCGGAAAACCTCTTCGCCAGGTTCCGAAGCCATTCCACGGCGCCGGCGATCTGGCCGGCGGTGACATTCAGACCAGGCCAGGAACCCAGGCGCTCGAGCTGCTCAGCGGACGCCGAGTACTCCCGACTTGCGTTGGCCGCTCGGCGCATCCGGCAGCCGCGCGGTCCAAACACGAGTCGGGGACAGCCGAATCCGGCTGTCCCCGACGGCGCTGGTGCCCAGTGCGCCCTAGTGCGCCTAGTGCGTCAGCTCACTGTGACGTCGTCGTACTTGGTGTACGTCGGGTCGCCCGGGTAGTTGTCGTCCTTGCTGGTCAGCGTCAGCGTGTAGCTGTGGCCGGCGGTGACAGCGGAGGTCACCTGCTTCCAGCCGGAGCTGGCGACGCAGGTCTTGGCCAGGACGGTCTTGGTGGTGCCGGAGGTGTTGTCCTTCAGCGTGGCCGTGGCCCAGTCGTAGGTGACGGTGTCCGGGCAGGTCACGTTGTACCAGAACGACAGCTGGCTGCTGCCGCTCGGGGCGGTGAAGGTCTGCGCGGCGGTCGAGGTGTTGCTGGGGCTGGTGCTGCCGAGCTGGGCCGCATAGGTGCCCGAGTGCGCTCCGGAGTTCACGGCCGCCGCCGTGCCGGTGGTGGTCCAGCCGGTGAGGTTGCCGGTCTCGAAGCCGCCGTTGGTGATCGCGCCACCACCGCCGGATCCGTTGACGGTCAACGAGAACGTGGCCGTGTGCGTCGCCGACGTCCCGGTTCCGGTCACCGTGATCGTGGAGGTGCCGGGCGGGGTGGAGGCGGAGGTGGCGATGGTCAGCTGCGAGCTGTTGCCGGCGGTGACCGACGTCGGGTTGAAGGAGGCGGTGGCGCCGGCCGGGAGGCCGGAGGCGGACAGGCCGACGGTCTGCGCCGAGCCGCCGGTGAGGGTGGTGGCCACGGTGGTCGTCACCGAGCCGCCCGGGTTCGCCGAGCCCGAGGCCGGCGACACCGAGATGGAGAAGCCGCTGCTGCCCGCGGTGCAGGTCGGGTCGCCGGACTGGGCCGGGACGCTGACCGCGTCCCAGGCCGCCTTGACCGTGTTGAACTCGGCGCACGTCGCGTCCAGGTTCTTCGCGGCCTGCAGCGTCCAGGTGCGGTAGTGCAGGTAGTCGCTGGCCGACGTCTTCATCAGCTGCGCGTTGTACACGATCTTGATGGCGTTCTCGACGCCGACGCCACCGGTGACCGTGGAGTTGTTGCAGGTCGGGCTGACCGGTCCGCCGGCCGGGTTGCTGCCCTCGGCCAGCAGGTAGAACCAGTGGTTGCCCGGGCCGGCCGCGGCGTGCACCTCAGCCGAGGGGATGCTGCTGTCGTAGCAGTTCGGGTCGTTGTTGATCAGCGACGGGTTGTACATGTTGCGGATCGGTCCGGAGCCGACCAGGTTGATCTGGTCGCCGACCAGGAAGTCCGGGACGGCGTAGGGCGCGGGCTCGTTCAGGAAGAACTCGGTGGAGGCGCCGTAGGTGTCGGCTATCCACTCCTGCGTGCCGTTGCCGGATATGCCGCCGGGGGTGTGGTCGTCGATGCCGTGGCCCATCTCGTGGGCGAGCACGTCGACCGCGCTGATCCACTGGCCCGCGCTGTTGTAGCCGATCTGGACCTGGGTGCCGTCGTAGTAGGCGTTCTCCTCCTGGTCGCCGACCCGGATCGGCCAGGCGCCGCCGTTGCCGTCCATGCCGTTGCGGCCCAGCCACTGCGACAGCATCCGGAACTCGCCCTGCGCCACGTACTCGGCGTCGACGCAGCCGGTCTCCCTGTTGGTCGCGTCGCCGTTGCCCCAGGTGTCGGTGGACTTGGTGAACGTGGTGTTGTTCGCAGCGTCCTGACAGGGCATGTTCGAGATGTTGGTGGGGCTCAGCGAGTAGGTGCCGCCGGAGTTGGTGGTGTTGATGGTCAACGGCTCCGGACCGTTCCAGGCCCCGGTGCCGCTGCCGTGCTCCACGTGCTCCTGGCTGTGCAGCACGGCGCCGGTGCGCGCGTCGACGTCCACGCTCAGCCGGCTGACGCCGTCCGAGCCGGTACCGTCCACGGTGGTCTCCCACGCCAGCGTCGCCGGACCCGAGCCCAACGCGTAGACGACCAGCCGGCTGCCCTCGACCTTGGACACCGACCGCAGCTGGCCCGACGCCACCGAAGTGGCCTTGGCGCTGGTCAGGACGGGAGTGGTGGACAGACTCCCGATCGCGTGACTCTGCGCCGCGGAGTGGAACATGACCTGGCCGGCCCCGTTGGTCACGACGACGAAGTCGCCGCCGACGACGGGGAGGCCGGAGTACGTGCGCTCGTACGGGACGTACTGGATCCCGCTGGAGGAGGCCACGGAGCCCCGGACGTACTGCTCGCCCTGGCTGGCGTACAAGAACGCCGGGTGGCTGGCCACCAGCGTGTCGGCACTGCGAGCGGCCAGCGTCTGGGCGGTAGCGGTAGCGGGGGCAGGCGGCGGTGTCGCGGTGCGCGCGGCGCCGGCGGCCGGAGTGGTCAGCGCGGTCGCGGTGGCGACGACGGTGGCCCCGGCGGCGATGCCCGCGGCGATCAGCCGTGGCATCCTCCGGCGGCTGGTGTTGGTGTGGTGCGATCTCACAGACGTTCCCTTCGCGTGGGGTGGTGCGGAAACGGGTGCGGGAGAGCGCTTGGCGAGAAAGGTGGCGTTGCCCAAGCGCCCCACAAACCATCAGAGCTTTGATCGTCCGACAGTTCGAAGCGGAACCTAATGACAGGTGTGCGGACGGTCAAGAGCCGATGCACGCAACGTGACAGGGATCTACCAACCCATGACCTTATTTAGTGATCCGTGACCGGGGATTGCCGATTCATTACCCTGACTTGGGGTGTTGTTGACTGAAACGCTCAACGCTCACGGGAATCAAACGCTCAGCACCCGCTCACGACGCGTCGGCGTACTCTGACCCTCCGAGGAGAAACCTGATGGCACGCATGAAGCCACGTCCGACAGACCTGCTGCCCGTGACATTCGGCGTCGGGCTGATCCTGCTGGCGTCGATGACCGCCGGCTGCGCATCCCAGCGCGGCGGCGCCACCGGCCGTTCCCCCGGCGACGGCCCCACCTCCGACACCGGTTCGCTGCCCCAGATCGCCGTCCAGCGCACCGGCGGATTCGCCGGACTCAAGGACACCGTGACGGTCGACCCGCACGGGACGTGGAACGCCACCGACCGAGCCGGCACGCACACCAGCGGCTCACTCGCCGCAGATCAGCTCACTGAGATCCGCACCCTGGCCACCGATCCCCGCCTCGCCACCGAGGCCGGCCAGACGCGGCCGCCGACGCGATGCCGGGATGCGTTCGCCTACCGGCTCACCGTCGGCGGCAGGCAGATCGAGTTCGTGGACTGCCCCGCCGACCCGGATCAGCCTGTGGCGAGCATCGAGCTGGTCAAGAAGGTTGTCGGATACACCATCTCCAACTCTGCGCGACGGAGCTAGCTCACAACCGGCTGGATTGGCGGCGGCTGACGACGGTGGCGCAGGGGCCGGCCAACGTTATCTGAGGCCTGAGGCCGCGGTCCTCCAAGTCGGGCGATCTGACGTCGGCGAATCGGGATCCGTAGGTGTGGACCGAGGCGGCGGAACGTACTGGATCAAGCAAGGTGAAGATTCTTCAGCTTGCCTCTTCCTACTTGCGGGTAGCTGGCACTACCCTTCCGGACACGGCTCGCTGTGACGACGGTCACAGTACCGGTTTCTTCGCGGTTCTCCCCTGTCCCCGGGCTCGTCAGGAATCGATACCATGCGCAAATCAGTTCTCGCATTCGCCGCCGGTGCTGTCGTGTGCGCCGCTGTCGCGGGGGTGATCCGGTTCAAGCTGGTGCCGGATGCCGAGCGCGTCCAGAGCGACCAGAACACCGTCACCCGCTATGCCGGGACGGCCACATACCTCGATCAGCGTGCGGTGGCCGGCGGTGATCTGGCGCACGCGTTCGTCAAGGGCTCGCCGTTCACCGCGGTGGAGACCGTCAAGGCGATCGGGATGCACGGCAACGTCGCGGTGCTGTCGGACGTGACGGCGATCAACGGGGCCGGCGGGGTGCTCGGCAATCCGACGTCGACGTGGGCCGTGGATCGCAAAACCTTGATGCCGGCGACCGCGCCGGCCGGCGTCACCGCCGACGCGCATCAGGGCCTTGCGGTGGGGTTCGCGTTCGCTCCCGGCAAGCACGACTACCCGTGGTGGGACGGCGCGACCGCTACGCAGGCCACGGCCAAGTACGTGCGCAGCGAGAGCCATGTCGGGCGCTCCACGTACGTGTTCACCGTGGACGCCTCCGGAGCGTTGAAGGACCCTGGCACGCTCGCGCAGCTCCCGCCGGCGGTGCCGGTGTCCGTGCTCAAGGGGCTGGCCGCGACGATGGCGCCGGACATGCAGGGCGCGTTGGCGGCGCTGCTGCCGCCGGGCGGCGACAGCGTGATGGTGCCGCTGTCGTACACGTCCGCGACGAAGACCACGATGTGGGTGGACCAGCTGAGCGGGACCACGGTCGACGCCGACGCGCACCAGACGGTGACCGCGCAGATGACGTCGAAGCTGGGGACGGTGCCGCTGACGGCGGTGCTGGACGTGGACACCAAGATGTCGTCGCAGGGCATCGCCGACGCGGTCCGGCAGTCGAAGGACGACGAGTCGAAGCTGCTGTGGCAGGGCACAGTGGCGCCCGCAGCGTTGGTGGTTCTCGCGCTGGCGCTGGTGGTCGGGGCGGTGATGACGGGGCGTCGGCGGGCTGGTGCGGATGGTTCGGCCGGTTCCGGTTCCGGCACGCCGGAGTCGCTCGAACCGTCCGCCGCGGAGGAGTGAGTCGGCACTCGGCCGTGCTGAGCTGAATAGCAACAGCTCAGGCCGCCGCCCCGCGATTGCGTGGTCTGCCGCGTGGTTTCACCGATGCAGGACGGCCGGGACGTATGAAGACCCGAGGGCGTCTTCCAGCACGCTGAAGAGCACGATCAAGGAGATCGAAGTACGCAACCAGTTGACCCGTGCCTGACACTATTGCGATGGAGTACGGCGACAGCGATAGCAACACCGAGACCGCCCTCGTCCGCGCCGCACAGGCCGGCGACGTCACGGCGCTCGCGCTGCTGCTGGAAGAACACCGAGCCGGGATGCGCGCCGTGGCGTTGAGCATCCTCGGCCCGGGGCCGGACGCGGACGACGCCGTCCAGGACGCGGTCCTGGTGGCGTTGCGCCGGATCGGGGACGTGCGGGAGCCGGCTGCGGTCGGGGCCTGGCTGCGGATGATCGTGCGCAACCGCTGTCGCGCACTGCTGCGCGACGCGCGCCGCCTGGTTCCCCTCGACGGTCGGGCCCTGGTCCCGCAGTTGGAAACCGCCGCCGGCCCGGACGAACTGCTCGATCGGCACGCGATGCAGGACTGGGTCTGGGAGGCGATCGAGCAGTTGTCTCCGGCGCTGCGGCTGCCGCTGGTGCTGCGGCACTTCAGTCAGCAGGTGACGGCGTACGACCAGATCGCGCAGGTCTGCGGCGTGCCGGTCGGGACGGTTCGCAGCAGGCTGAGTCAGGCGCGCACCAAGCTGGCGGAGGCGTTGGCCGCGACCGCGGAGGCGGCGCACAGCGACACCCGCACGCGCACCGCCGCGAGCTGGGACGACGCCCGCGACACGCTCGCCACCGCCGAGGCCGGCGGCTTCGGGCGGGTCGTCGCGCAGCGCTGGACCCCCGACGTGGCGTTGGTGTACGGCGGCTCGCGCATGGGTGGCAGTGCCCTGATCACGCGCGCCATGGACTGCGATCTGGCCGCCGGGGTACGCCAGCGGGCGGTGAACGTGACCGCCGGGCGTTCGCTGGCGGTGTGGGAGATGGCCGTCACCAGCCCGGCCGACGATCCGGAGCACTGCCCACCGTCGGCGGCGTGGGTGATGGATCTGGAGGGCGGCCGGGTGGCGCGGCTGCGGCTGTTCCATCCGCGGCCGTTGGCGGAATCCGTGGTGGAGCAACGGCTCGCGGCCTAGAGCTTGTCCGGTCGATCGGGCCGTTGCCGTAGGCCTCGTCGGCCGTGAGCACTGGGCCGGGCGGGCACCCTTGCACCCCGGTGGAACGGCCAGTAGTTTCACCACCGCCCACAGTGAATTCGAACCCTGATTCACTGTCGTGCACCCGCTCCACGCCACCGTCCCCGCCTTTCCAGGAGCCTTCGTGGAAACACCCCACCGGCACCGCGCGGTCAGATCCCTGATCGCGCTCGCCACCCTCACCGCCGCCGCGCTCTCGATCGGCACCGCCCAGAGCGCCCTCGCGGCGTCCGGCCCGGTCCCGAGCACCGCGTCCTCCGGCGGGCACCAGGTCGCCGTCAAGCGCCTGTGCGCCGCGCCGAGCGACGGGCGGATGGCCTGTATGGCGTTGGCCCGCACCGACATCCAGGCGGTGATGGCGGACGCCGTCGTGCCGAACGCCACCCCGTCCGGATACGGCCCGACCGACCTGCGCTCGGCCTACAACCTCTCCGGGACCGGCAGCGCCGCCGAGACGATAGCGATCGTCGACGCCTACGACGACCCGAACGCCGAGAGCGACCTGGCCGCCTACCGCAGCCAGTACGGCCTGAGCGCGTGCACCACCTCGAACGGCTGTTTCCGCAAGGTCAACCAGAGCGGCGGCACCAGCTACCCGGGCGGCGACTCCGGCTGGGCCGGGGAGATCTCGCTGGACGTGGACATGGTCTCGGCCATCGCGCCGTCGGCCCACATCCTGCTGGTCGAGGCGAACTCAGCATCGATGGCCGACCTCGGCACCGCGGAGAACGAGGCCGTGGCCCTCGGCGCGCGGTTCGTCAGCAACAGCTGGGGCGGTGGCGACAGCGCTTCGGACGCCGGCTACGACAGCTCCTACTTCAACCACCCGGGCGTGGCCATCACCGTCTCCTCCGGCGACGGCGCCTACAGCGCGGGCGTCGAATACCCGGCCGCGTCGCAGTACGTGACCGCGGTCGGCGGCACGAGCCTGACCCGGGCCTCGAACGCACGCGGCTGGACCGAGAGCGTCTGGAAGACCACCACCACCGAGGGCGCCGGCTCGGGCTGCTCCGGCTACGACGCCAAGCCCGCCTGGCAGACCGACTCCGGCTGTGCCAAGCGCATGGTCGCCGACGTGTCCGCGGTCGCCGACCCGGCGACCGGCGTCGCCGTCTACGACAGCTACGGCGCCGCCGGCTGGCAGGTCTACGGCGGCACCTCGGCGGCGTCGCCCATCATCGCGTCCGTCTACGCCCTGGCGGGCACGCCGGGCGGCGGCGACCGGCCGTCGCAGTACCCTTACCAGCACACCTCCGCCCTGAACGACGTGACCACCGGCAACAACGGCACGTGCAGCCCCGCCTACTTCTGCACCGCCGAGCCCGGCTACGACGGCCCCACCGGCCTGGGCACGCCCAACGGCGCCACGGCGTTCGCCTCGACCGCGTCGAGCGGGGGCAACCTGCTCCAGTCGCCGTCCTTCGAGGGATCGTCGGCCGGCTGGCAGGCGTTCGTCCCGACCGGGGGCACCGTGAACATGGTCGACTACAACACGGCCGCCGGCGCTCCGGCTACGGCCCACGACGGCACCTGGTACCTGGCCTTCAACACCAACGCCGCCGGCGGCTCGGTCTACCAGGACGTCAACGTCACCTCGGCGGCCAACAGCTCGTGGACCGCTACGGCGTGGGTCGCCGCGCAATCCGGCACCGCCAGCGGCACGTTCTGTGCCTGGGCCCTGGGACCGAACGTCAACAGCTGCCACAGCTACACGGTCGGCACCGGCTACACCCAGCTCCAGGTGGTCCTCAGCCTGCCGTCGACGTACTCGTCGATCCGCTTCCAGGTCTACCCTGCCGTCAACGGCGGCACCACGGATCTGGACACCACCAGCCTGGTCGCGAACAAGCTGACCGCCGGCTCCTTCGAGCAGAACACCACCGGTTGGCAGCGCTTCGTCCCGACCCGCGGCACCGTGAACATGGTCGACTACAACACCTCCACCGGCGCTCCGGCGCCGGCCCAGGACGCGAGCGGCTACCTGGCCTTCAACACCAACTCCGCCGGCGGCTCGGTCTACCAGGACGTACCGGTCAGCGCCGCGGCGGGCACCTCCTACACGGCGACCGTGTGGCTCTCGTCCCAGGGCGGGACGACCAGCGGCACCTTCTGCCTGTGGGGTCTGGGCCCCAACACGAACGCCTGCACGTCCTACAGCGTGGCCGCGGGGAGCTACACGTTCTACAAGGTTGTGTACACCGTCCCGCAGGCACTCTCGGCCCTGCGTTTCCAGGTGTACCCGACCGTCAACGGCGGCACCACGGACATGGATACGGCGACGGTGGTGACGAGCTGACGCGCGCGGCCCGGCGTGGTCTCACGCCGGGCCGTTTTTTGACGGCCGGAGCTGTGAGCCAGATCACGTCGGCCGGATCGAACTCGGGACCGCCTTCCGACTCTTGCCGGTGAATCGTTCACCTCCAAGATCGGAAGTTCGCACATGAGCACCGCTTCTACCGCTTCCAACTCGTTCGACGCCGACGGACTCACGCTGCGCTACCACGTCTACGGCTCGGGGCCGGTCTGCGTGGCCGTCCCCGGCGGCCCCGGCATCGCGTGGGACTATCTCCGGTCCCCGGAGCTGGAACGGCACCTGACGATGGTGTACCTGGAGCCGGCCGGCACCGGAGGCTCCGGTCGCCTCGCCACGCACCCGCACGGCTACACCCGCGAGGTGTACAGCCGGCACCTGACCGCACTGATCGAGCGGCTGATCGAGCGGCTGATCGAGCGGCTGATCGAGCAGCTCGGCGAGCAGCTGGTCGACCACCTCCCGGACCCCCGCGTCTACCTGCTCGGCCATTCCCACGGCGGCTTCGTGGCGCAGTACCACGCCCTCCGGTACCCCGAGCACCTCGCCGGCGTGGTGCTCTACGAGAGCGCACCGACCACCGGCCCCGACTTCGGCGCCGAAGCCGCCCGCATGGTCGCCGAACTCGCCGAACGGCACGCCGACCACCCGGCCCTGCCGGACGCGCTGAAGGCGTTCGCGGAGATCCCGACCATCAGCGACGACGAGTCGACGACGCGCGTGGCGCGCGGGATCGTCCCGGCGTACGTCGCCTCGTACTGGACGAACCCGGAGCCCTGGACCGAGCTCCAGAAGGCACTGCACGCCACATACATCTCCGGCCTGGACGAGCGCGGCGCCCCCGACACGGTCGACGACCGAGCCGCGCTACCGACACTGCGCGTCCCGGCGCTGGTCGTGGCGGGGCGCTTCGACGTGATCTGCGGCGTGCGCTGGGGCCGGGAACTCAGTGAGCTGATCCCGGACTCGCGGCTGCTGATCCTGGAGAACAGCGGACACCTCGGGCACCTGGAGGAGCCGGAGGTGTTCGCGGAGGCGGTGGTGGCGTTCGTGGGTGAGGCTGCTTCGGCCTAGCGGGAAACCGCCTTCACGCTAGGTGCGGCTGCGCCAACGGTCCCGTCGCTGGGGGCGGCCGGAGCGGTGTTCCTTCCCGGCAGGAAGATGAGGACCACGACGGCGCCGATCAGGGTGACGGTCGCCGAGCCCATCGCGGCGATGTGCATGGCGTGGATGAAGGCGTCGTCGGCGGGCCGTACCAGCGCCTTTCCGGCCGGTCCCAACTTCTCGGCGACGGCCAGGGTGGCCTGGACGGACTCGCCGGCGGTGTGCCGGGCGGAGACGGGCACCGCGCCCAGGTGGCCGGCGATGCCCCTGCGGTAGCTGGTGGACAGCAGCGACCCCAGTACCGCGACCCCGATCGCGCCGCCGACCTGTCGGAAGGTGTTGTTGACCGCGGATCCGGAGCCGGCCTTCTCCCGCGGCAGCGACGACATGATCATGACGGTGGCGGGCGGCATCACATGGGCCATCCCGGTGCCCATCGCGAAGAACAGCACCTCCAGCACCCAGATGGGGGTGTCCTGGCCGAGCAGCAGGAAGCCGGCGAAGGCCGCGGCGGTCAGGACGAGGCCCGCGGTGCACACGGCTCGGGCGCCGAAGCGGTCGACGGCCAGCCGGGCCCGCGGGGCGAAGAACATCTGGGAGACGGCCAGCGGCACCACGAGCAGACCCGACTGCAGGACGCTGTAGCCGCGAACGCTCTGGTTGTAGAAGACGCTGAAGAACGTGACGCCCATGAGGGCGAAGAAGATCAGGCCGATGGCGGCCACCGAGGCCGAGAACCGCCGGTTGCGGAAGTAGGTGACGTCGAGGGCCGGATGGTCGCTGCGGGCCTCGTACACGACGAAGCCGGCGAGGACCGCCATGCCGCCGAGGATCGTCCCCCAGGACTCGGGCCGGGCGAAGTCGCCCAGCTGGCCGCCTTTGATGATGCCGTAGACCAGCAGCGCCAGGCCGGCGATCGACAGCAGCACGCCGACCGGGTCGAGCCTGCCGGGCCTGGGGTCCTTGGAGTCGGGGACGATCGCGATCATGGCGATCATCGCGACGACCACGATCGGCACGTTGACCAGGAAGACCGAGCCCCACCAGAAGTGCTCCAGCAGCAGGCCGCCGGTGATGGGGCCCAGAGCGATGGCGAAGCCGACGGCGCCGGTCCAGATGCCGATGGCCTTGGGCTGCTCGTCGCGCTCGAAGACGTTCATGATGATCGCGAGGGTCGCGGGCAGGATCAAGGCTCCGCCGAGGCCCATCACCGCGCGGAAGCTGATGAGCTGCCCGGAGGAGTCCGACACCGCGGACAGCACGGATCCCGCGCCGAACACCAGCATGCCGGCGAGCAGCACCTTCTTGCGTCCGAGCCGGTCCCCGAGGAGACCCGCGGTGAAGAGCAGTCCGGCGAAGACCAGCGTGTAGGAGTTGATCGCCCACTCCAGCTGGCTCTGACCGGCACCGAGTCCGGTCGGAGCCGGCTGGGCGATGGTCTTCATCGCCACGTTGAGGATCGAGTTGTCCAGCATCACCACCAGGAGGCTGGACAGGAGCACCGTCAGGATGGCCCAGCGTCGGCGGTGGACCGTCTCGGGGACGCTTCGTAGCGGGGCTGGTGTCTCGGTCGGCGATTCCACGGAAGTCTCCAGTTCAGGCTCGTTTAGATGTTGTTAGTAATCTAAGCGTGCCGTAGGATGGATGTCAACCGACATCTATTCGAGGAGAGTGGTCCCGTGAGCCGCGTGTCCCAGGCCCAAGCACAGGAGAACCGGCAGCGTGTCGTCGCCACCGCTTCCCGGATGTTCCGTGAGCAGGGCCTCGCGGTCAGCCTCGCCGACCTGATGAAGGCCGCCGGGCTCACCCACGGCGGGTTCTACAAGCAGTTCGGTTCCAAGGACGACCTGGTCGACGAGGCCATCGCCCACGCCTTCAGCGAGCCGGCGGCGCACGGGCCGGCCGCGGCCGACGAACACGCCGCCGGTCACGAGGCCGCCCGCCAGGCGATGATCGAGAACTACCTCTCGGTCTGGCACCGCGACCACGCCGCGGACGCCTGCCCCGTCTCCGGATTCGCCGCCGACCTCGGGCGCGATCCCGACCAGGCCGCCCGCGCCCAGGACGTCTACGTCAAAGGCGTGCGGAACCGCGCCGCCCGCCTGGCCACCGGCGACGACGACGGCCTGGCCCAACTGTGCACCCTGGTCGGCGCCCTCACCCTCGCGCGCGCCACCCGGGGCAACCCCGTATCCGAGGAACTGCTGGAGGCCGCGCGTAGGGCTCTGATCGAGAGCAACGTTGGGCACTCGGAATCGGAAGAGCAGCAGACCGATTGACAGGAGACTGAAGCGCTGACGCGGGCATCACCAACCGCGCGGATCCGAGTCGGGCACGTGACCGAAGTCGACCACGTCGATGTGTTGGTCACCGAAATCCAGCAGGAGCGCGGTGGCGAACCCGTCGTAGTCGCGTCCCTCCACCGTTCGAGCCCAGACATTGTGGCGCCGCATGCAGGCCTCCAGGCGCCGCGCCACCTTCTGGAGACCGGCTTCGTGATCAGCGCCCCTTCGGCGACCGGCAGGTAGGCCTCAGCCACGTTGACCAGTTCGCCGACCTCTGCGGCCGTCACGCCCGTGACACCCCCCATCGACACGTCGTGACAGGGCGTCTACTTTCCCACATGGACCACTGACGCAGAACCCTGCGCCGGTGGTCGTCAGAGTCCTGGATCGACGGCGACGTCGGGGCACCGGCGCAACGGCGCGCCGCGAGTTGATCGGAGGGCACGTGAAGAGAGTCAGACGCAGGTGGCGGGTCGGTGGGGGGATCGCTTGCCTGGCGGCCATCTTGGCCCTCGCCGTACCGGTCGCCTCGGCGGGGTCGCGGGCCGGCGCTGCGGGCGCGGTATCGCCCGCGAGTGCGGCGAAGACGACGATGAGCTGCGCATCGAGCCGTTTCCTGTGCACAGAGGTCGACGACAGCGAGAACGTGTTCGGCGATGGCCACTACGTCGGACACGACGAGCCGGCCACCCTGTTCTACAGCAACACGCCAGGAGCCGGGAACGACAACACCTACCTGCTCCGGCTGCCCAAAGACCCGGCGGCGCAGCCGGTTCAGGACGGCTCCGGCTCGACGTGGAACTTCCAACTGCACCCGGCGTTCTGGTTCGGCATGGCGATGTGCGACGACCAGTCGGCGCCCGCGCCCGGGGCCAACGCCCCGTGCCGGCCGGACAGCGACACCAACATCTATACCAGCACGGATCCGAGCTCGCCGAGATACATCGGCAAGCACCCCGGCGCGGGCTTCATGGAGATGCAGTTCTACCCGCCGGGCTGGGTCCTGCAGCCCGCCGGCAACGGCTGCGACCCCACGAAGTGGTGCGCGGCGCTGAACATCGACAGCCTCTCGCAGAACTACAACACCGGAGCCACGAACAACGCGGCGTGCCTCAACAGCGCAGGCGTCGAGTACGTCAACTTCGCGTTCCTCACGAAGGACGGGAAATCCACGACGCCGGCCGACCCCACCAACGGCAACCGGTTCAACCTCGACGCGGCGCGTGACTACTTCATGAGCTCCGGCGACTCCCTCGCCGTCCACATGTTCGACACGCCGTCGGGCTTCCGCGTCGACGTCAACGACCTGAGCAACGGCAGCCACGGATCGATGACCGCCTCGAAGCAGAACGGCTTCGCCCAGGTGGCCTTCCAGCCGACGGCGACGACCTGCACGACGATCCCGTCCGCCTACCACCCGATGTACTCGACATCCAGCGAGAACACGCGGGTCCCGTGGACGGCGCACTCCTACAACACGGCGTTCTCCGACGAGACCGGCCACTTCGAATACTGCGCCGCGGCGGACCCCACCACGCAGAACTGCACCCAGTCGGCCGGCACCGAACCACTCGACGCGGACGACAACTTCTGCTTCAACCCCGGCGACTCCTCACTCGTCAAGATCGGCGGCTGCGGCGGCGGAAACCCCACGGACGACGACTACGACGGCGTCCCGTACCAGAAGACGTGGCCGGGTAGCGGCGGGACGACGCCGACACCGGAACCGATCATCTTCAGCAGCCCCGTCATCCACGGCTTCCAACCCTTCGACCGCGCGGCGTTCGAGACCGACCTGCCGCGCATCGAGGACAACGGCACCCTGGCCAACCCGTGCAACCGCACCACCGGCGCGAACTGCGTCAACCCGCCGCCGGGGGCGAACTTCTACCCGATGTTCACAACCAGGAACATCGGACCAGCCTGCGTGTGGCAGGAGGGCGGAGCCTCCATCCCCGGCACCACCAGGACATTCGGCGGCTCGTCGACAACCGAGTTCGGCCCGCTCCTCGGCCTGACCTACCCCCGGCCGACCGGACCGGTGACGTTGTACAACGACTTCCGGCAGGTCCTGCCGAACAACCCGTGCACACTGTTCGGCGGGATCAGAGCGGGGACGAAGCCGCTGATGTAACCGGCTCCCCCCGCCTCACCAACTGGAGGTTCAGCTGACGGGCTCCGCCGACTTCGGCGGAGCCCGTCGCGCGCGCCTCAGGCGGTGGGTCGCGGAATCCCTGGTGGACAGCGCGGCCCTGGCCGGCGGTCACCGGCGAGTCGATACCGCCCGCGCGGCTTCTCCTGGGCTTCGAGGAGCTCGGCGCCGTGCGCGACGTCGGCGCGGTCCCGGCCGTGTTCGGGACGCTGGACCGGGTCCGGCAGCTGGAGGAGGTCGCGGGTTTCGTCATCGGGCTGGCGTTCTCGGGGACCGATCCGAACTCCGCCGTCCCGTGCGTCGGCGGCGCACAATGACGCCGCGAATGCCGGCACCGCAGCGCTGAGAACCACGGAAATCGAAGAATTCGCATATCCCTCGCCTCCCTCCCCGAGCGCGCGGTGCCTCTGATTCGGCACAATCGCCGGTATGGCGATCTTGCGCTCCTCCCCGCCGGCCCCGGAAGCCGCGATGACCTCGGCCGACGACCGGAGCACCCCACGGCGGCAGTTCCTGCGCACCGAGACCGGTAGCGCCGCGCTGCTGCTGGCCGCCGCGGTCGTGGCGCTGGCCTGGGCGAACATCGCCCCGGCCGGGTACGACAGCGTGTGGGCGACCCGGGCCGCGGTCACGGTCGGGCGCTACGGCGTGGACCAGGACCTGCGCGGCTGGGTCAACTCCGGCCTGATGACGTTCTTCTTCCTGGTCGTGGGGTTGGAGGCGCGCCGGGAGTTCGACATGGGCGAGCTGCGCCGGCGCAGCCAGCTCGCGCTGCCGCTGGCCGCCGGGGTCGGCGGGGCCGTGGTGCCGGTCGTCGTCTACCTGGCGATCAACGCCGGGCACCCGTCGTGGCACGGCTGGGGCGCGGCGATGAGCACCGACACCGCGTTCGCGTTGGGCGCGCTGGCGCTGGTCGGGAGGGGTCTGCCGCTGCGGGTGCGCACCTATCTCCTGACCGTGTCGGTCGTGGACGACGTCGTCGGCATCCTGGTGATCGCCTTCGTCTACAGCAGCCGGGTCGAGCTGGTGGCGCTGCTGGTCGGGCTGGCGCTGCTCGGCCTGGTCCTGGTGCTGCGGCAGCGCGGCGTGCGCTACGGGCCGCCGTACTTCGTGATCGGCCTCGCGGCCTGGGTCGCCTTCTTCAAGTCCGGCGTGGACCCGGTGGCCGTCGGGCTGGTCATGGGGTTGCTGACGTTCGCCTATCCCGCCGCCCGCGACGATCTGCAGCAGGCCAGCGAGCTGTTCCGGAGCTTCCGCGAGCAGCCGACGGCCGAGCTGGCGCAGAGCGCGCGGCTGGGGGTGTCGGCCGCGATCTCGCCGAACGAGCGGCTGCAGAGCTGGTACCACCCCTGGACCAGCTACGCGATCGTGCCGCTGTTCGCGCTGGCCAACACCGGTATCCCGATCGACGCGAGCTTCCTGGCCGACGCCTACACCTCTCCGATCACCCTGGGCATCCTGATCGCGTACGTGGTCGGCAAGCCGGCCGGCACGCTGGGCTCCGCCTGGCTGCTCACCCGGGCCAGCCGCGGCCGGGTCCGGCTGCCGGTGGGCTGGGCCGGGGCCGCCGGCGCCGGGGCGGCCGCGGGCATCGGGTTCACCGTGTCGCTGCTGATCGCCACCCTGGCCTTCCACGGCGTGCAGCTGGAGCAGGCCAAGCTCGGCGTGCTCACCGCGGCGCTGGCGTCCTCTGCGCTGGCCTGGGCCGTCTTCCGGATCACGGCACTCCTGCCCAAGCCGGCCCGCCAGCGGGCGCTGCTGGGCACCACCGAGTCGATCATCGACCTGGCGGTCCCCGTCGACCCGCACCGCGACCACGTGCGCGGCCAGGCCCGGGCCCTGGTCACGATCGTCGAATACGGGGACTTCGAATGCCCCTACTGCGGCCAGGCCGAGCCGGTGGTGCGGGCCCTGCTGGCAGAGTTCGGCGACGTCCGCTACGTCTGGCGCCACCTCCCGCTCGACGACGTCCACCCGCGCGCCCGCCTCGCCGCAGAGGCCTCCGAAGCCGCGGCCCGCCAGGACGCCTTCTGGCCGATGCACGACCTGCTGATGGCGCACCAGGACGCCCTGACCCCGGTCGACCTGCGCCGCTACGCGACCGGACTGAACCTGGACCTGGCACGCTTCACCGACGACCTGCGCAACCACGTCCACGCCACCCGCGTCGCCGAGGACGTCGACTCCGCCGACCTGAGCGGCGTGTCCGGCACGCCGTCGTTCTTCATCAACGGCAGGCGCCACCACGGCGCGTACGACATCGAGACACTCGAGACCGCGGTCAAGGCCGCCTATGCGCGGGCGCGGATCGTGGGGGCGTCGAAAAAGCCGGATTGAGCTGGAGCTAGCCGGGCGCGGGGTTCGCCAGAAGCAACCCCGCGCCTAGCGCCGTGACCATGTGCACGACCTCGCGACCGTCCCGGGCGCTGGCCAGCAACCCGGCCTCGCGCAACGCGGTCGCCTGCACCGATGCCGTCGGCGCGCTGACCGCCAGCCGGGCGGCCAGCGCGCCGGTGGTGCAGCCGGCGCCGACCGCCCGCAGAACTACGCCGATCCGACCGGCCCGGTGCTGCACCTGCCGGTCATCAAGTCCCCAACCACCGACCCGGCGCACCGCGTCGGCACGTTGTTCGTCGACCCGGGCGGGCCGGCGGCTTCCGGGGTCGGGTTCGTGCAGCAGCAGCCGTCGCCGTTCTCGCCCGCGTTGCGGGCCCGCTTCGACATCGTGTCGTGGGACCGGCGGGGTTCCGCGGCGTCCGACCCGGCACTGCACTGCCTCGACGACTCGGCCCTGGACGCCTACAACCACCTTGATCCGGCGTCGTCGGACGTGAGCGCGCTGATACGGGCCGGGGCTTCGTATGCCACCGCGTGTCGCAGCGCGTCAGCGGCCGGCCTGACGTCGGACGGCGGGACGCTCCAGACGGCGTTCGACACCAACCTGCTCCGCTCCGCGATCGGCGAGCAGAAGATCAGCTACCTCGGGTTCTCCTACGGCACCTTCCAAGGTGCCTGGTATGCCGAGCTGTTCCCCACCCACCTCCGATCCATCGTGCTCGACGGCATGTTCGATCCCTCACTCAGCGGTGAGCAGATCCTGGTCGGTGAGGCCGCCGAGTTCGAGGGCGAGCTCAGGTACTACGAATCCGCGTGCACCGCGAGCGGCGGCGTAGCCTGCCCGGCCCCGGATCCGGCGGGGATGAGCGCCCTGATCGACGCCCTCACCACCCGGGTCCGCACCAGCCCGCTGCCGGTGCCGGGCAGCACGCGCACGGTCGGCCCCGGGGAACTGGCCTCGGCGTTCACCTTCCTGGGTCTGGCCCCTGAGGTCACCTGGGGACTGGCGAACGCCGCGCTGGCGCAGGCGGCCGCCGGCGACGGCACCGGGCTGCTGGCGATGGCGGACGCGTGGACCGGACGCAACCCCGACGGCACCCACGACGGCACCGCGGTCGACGGCACGGCGCTGTGGTGCTCCGACCGTCCCTGGCCGACGAGCGCGCCGGGCTGGTCGGCCCTGCGTGCGGCGGCAGAGGCGGCAGGCCCGCACATCGGCGCGAGCCGCGCCGAACAGGCCCTGCCCTGCACCGCCTGGAACCCGCCGACACTGGCGCCCGCCGCGCTGACCGCACCCACCGCACCGCCGATCGTGGTGGTGTCGACGACCGGCGACCCGGCGACGCCGTACCAGTGGGGCGTCCACGCTGCGCGAACCTTCGCGCATGGCGTGCTGCTCACCTTCCAGGGACACGGTCACACCGCCTACGGACGCTCCAACGCCTGTGTGACAGATGCTGTCGACAAGGACCTGATCAACGGGACGCCGCCAGTAAGCGGGACGGTCTGCTGATCACGGCGATGCGCATCCTGGTGCGGTTCATCGCTCAGCGGGTTGTGATCGCGATCAAGAAGGCGGCAGCCGATCCGCCCGCCGTGTCGACGCGCAAGATGCCCTTGGCGACGTCCCAGTCGAGGCTGACAGGCCGCTGAGTCGGATAGCGCACCTGCGGTGTCACGGACTGGCCGGCCAGGTGGGAAACCGGCAGGTTCACATCCGACGGTCCCCCGCGCCGCCAGACCAGGACGTAGGTCGTGTCGCGGGCACGTAGGCCGAGGCAGAGCCAGTCGTCGTCCCAGCCTGGCAGACCCAAGGGCCAGAACGGCGTTCCGGCTGCGATGTCATGACGGAGTTCCTTGTGGACGCGCAGTCCCTCGGCGACCAACTCCAGTTGGTGCGGGGTCATCCGGTCCAGATGCCCGGACAGATGGATCCGCCCGAGCAACGCGCAGGCCACGGTGAACCCGATCTCGTCATCGCTGAAGTCAGGTTGTGGATAGGCCCAGACGGCGGCCTGCTCGGGGGCTATCGCCGCCGGAGCGGCGGCCGCGATCGGCGGGTACCGCAGGGGATCCTGCTGGTCGCTGGTGGATTGGAGCTGGGCCACGGCGAGCAGGGCATAGTCGGCGCGCATCGCACCGGACGCGCAGTTCTCGAGCGTCAGACCCGGGTGGCGGTCGAGGACCGCGGCGAGCCAGGAGGTGTAGGCGCGCTGGTGGTCCAGGAGCCCCGCACCGGGGCTGCCCGCGGCGCCGAGATCTGTACCGGGGCCAAAATCTGTACCGATGCCAAAACCCGTGCCGGGCCCCGGGTTGATGTTGTAGTCGAGCTTGAAGTATCCGACGCCGTAGTCGGCGACCAGCCGGTCGACGACGCCGTCCAGATGAGCGCGCGCCGCCGGGTGCCGCAGGTCCAGGTGGAGTCGGCCGTGTTCGACGACGGCGACGCCGTCGCGCTGGAAGAACGCCTGCGTGGGCAGCTGTTCCGCGACGGGGCTGCGGACGCCCACGACCTCGGGTTCCAGCCACAGCCCGGGGGCCATCCCGGCGGCGCGGATCGCGTCGCAGACTTCTGCGAGGCCGCCGGGGAAGCGGGCTGTGGACTCGCGCCACTCCCCCACGCTGTCCCACCAGCCTTCGGCGTCGTCGTCGTACCAGCCGGCGTCGATGACGAAGTACTCGGCGCCGACTCGCGCCGCGGCGTCGACGAGCGGCAGCAGGCGCGCGGTGGTCGGGTCGCCCATCAGGGTGTTCATGTAGTCGTTGAAGATCACGGGAAGGGTTTCGTGATCGGCGTGCGGGCGGCGTATCGCGCGGCGGTAGGCGGTCAGGGCGCCGATCGCAGCGGTGAATCCGTCCTGCCCGGAGTCGCCGACCCCCAGGGCGACGGCTGCGGTGACCGTCGTGAACTCCTCGCCGGGACGCAGGGTGCAGCGCCACTGGTGGTCACGGTCGGTGGGCCCGAGCAGGGCGAGGTAGGCGCCGTCGTCGTGCTCGCCGACCTCCCAGCGCCAGCCGCCGCTGCTCTCGATCTGCCAGGCCACGGCCTGCTCGCCGGCCTGCCGACTCAGTGCTCCGACGGGCAGGTACCGGCCGGTGGACCAAGTTCCCTGGCTGGATCGAGAGAAACAGCCACGGGGACCGTGCTGGTGAGCGGCGCGGCTCAGGTCGGGAAGCTCGGAGCGGAGTCGCCGGCTGTGCCAGCGGCCTTCGGCCAGCCAGTCGCTGGCCGCCCAGTGCAGATCGAACCCGTCGAGACGATCGCGATCCGGCTCATCACCGGAGCCACCTGAGCCGCCTGAGACGCCAGGACCGCCGAGGCCGGGCAGAACCAGGCTGCTGACAGCCTCGACGATCACTTCCGACGCGCCCTCGTTGACCAGCCTGGTCCACGAACGAACAACGGGCACGCCGGGTATCGCCGCATAGTGAGCCTCGACCGCCAGACCGGTCACCGGATCCGTGAGGTCGATACGCAGGTGGTCCCAGTCTTCATCCCGCCCGGCCTCGTGCCCGCGGTAGACCAGCCTGGCTCCGGCAGCGGTCTCCACACTGCGCTCGCCGGACCAGTTACTGCCCGATCCAGCCAGCCGTAGCTCCACGAGAGGCAGCCCGGGACCGCCATCCTGTCGATCGTCCGGCTCCTGCCCGAACCCGACCAAACCCACCGACCCGTCGCCACGCACCCGAAAGTGCAACGCGACTGACGGTCGGCCCCAGACGATGCCCTCGACCTGCGAGCATGCCGGCGCAGTGGACCCTTTGGGCACGGTGCGACTCCTTGTCAACGTCCTAGCGCGGCTCGGAAACCGTTTTGTGAACGCCGGTTTGCCAAGCCTTGACATCCAAAATGTGACCGGTAACAATCCTGGCATGCGTGTGACCGGTAACACAAGTGACGGCGCCTCCGGGCCGAGCCCCCGCCCCGGGCCGAGTCCTGGTCTGAGTCCTGGTCAGGGTCCTGGTACGAGCCCTGGTCCAGGTCCTGGCGGCAAGGGCAGGTCCGTCAGCATCCGCGATGTCGCCAAGACCGCCGGCGTCTCGCATCAGACGGTTTCCCGGGTGATCAACGACAGCGCGTCCGTGAAGGAAGCGACACGAATGCGTGTTCAGGAGGCGATCCGCGTCCTGGGCTTCCGCCCGAACGTGGCGGCCAGGGCTTTGGCGTTCGGCGACACCCGGTCGTTGACCGTCATCACCTCGAACACCACCCTGTACGGCTACGCCGCCACGGTGCAGGGAATCGAGGAGGCCGCGCGCGCCGCGGACTTCTCGGTCGGTATCAGTGTGCTGGAGTCCGAGCGCCACGAGCGCGTGCAAGCGGCGGTGGCGCGGGCGGTGGAGAACAGCACCGCCCTGATCGTCATCGCCTACGACCAGGCCGGAGTCCGCGCGCTGGACGCCGTGCCCGCCGGCCATCCCTGCGCCGCCGCGGTGGAGGCGCCAGAGTCCTCCGTCGACAGCGTGCCGCCGCGGGTCTGGATCGACGACGCGGAAGCCGCCGCCGAGGCGACCCGGTACCTGCTGGGCCTCGGCCACCAGACAGTGCACTACGTCGCACTGCCCTCCACCACCAACGCGAGCCGGCGCACGGCCGGCTGGCGTTCGGCCCTGGAGTCCGCCGGCGCCCCGGTTCCCATGCCGGTCGGGGCGGGCTGGGACGCGCGGGCCGGCTACGAGGCCGGTCTGCGGCTGGCCAAGGACCCGGAGGTCACGGCGGTGCTGTGCGGCAACGACGACCTGGCACTGGGTGTGCTGCGCGCGATGCACACCTCCGGCCGCCCGGTCCCCGACAGCGTGAGCGTGGTCGGTTTCGACGACGCGCCGCAGTCCGCCTTCTACATCCCCGCCCTCACCACGGTCGAGCTGGACTTCGTCGACCTGGGCCGTTCCTGCTTCACCCTGCTGCAGAGCGTGCTCGCCGGTACCCCGGCCTCTGATGCGCACGGCCACCCACAGGTGACCCCGCCGCGGCTCATCGTGCGCGAGAGCGCCGACACCCCCCGCCCACAAGCGCTCGGTTCCTGATCCCTCCCTCCGAGCCGTTCCGCTCTTCCTCCCGTCCCACCACCGAAAGCAGCCCTCCTATGACGAACAAGACGCTTATAGCGGCCGTCGGCTGTGCCGTCGCGTGCACCCTGGCCGCGTGTTCCAACCCTTCGAACGGCCCGGCGACCTCATCCGGGGGATCCGCGCCGGTGAGTCCTACCGCCTCGCTCAAAGGCGTGACACTGACCCTTCTGACCGCGCAGAACAGCGTCGACGAGCCGAAGCAGGTCATCACCGCCTTCGAGAAGGCGACCGGCGCGACCGTCAACACGGTCGTCGTGCCGGACCCGTACGAGTCCAACGTGCCGACCAAACTGGCCTCCGGGGAGAAGCCGGATCTGGCCTTCTGGCAGCCGACCCAGTCCACGCTGCCGATGGTGAATCCCGCGCAGAACCTGTTGCCGCTGGACGACGAGCCGTGGGTGAAGCTGCTCGGCGCGACCGAGCAGGGACTCGGCCAGGTCGGCGGCCACCGCTACGCCGCGGTCGTCACCTCGCCGGCGGTGCTGGGCGTCTACTACAACAAGGCGGCCTTCGCCCAAGCCGGCATCACCACCATGCCGACCAGCTACGACGAGCTGCTGGCCGACGCCAAGCAGATCAAGGCCAAGGACTCCGGGGTCGCGCCGTTCTTCGAGGTCGGCGGGGACAAGTGGCCGCTGCAATGGCAGGTCCAGTTGCAGATGACCGACCTGCCGGACACCTTCTGGCAGAACCTGAACGCCAACAAGGCCAGCTGGACCGACCCGCAGATCGTCGCGGCCATCACCAAGTACAAGAGCCAGGTCCTCGACGGCGGACTCGCGCAGCCCACCTACAAGACCGGCACCTTCGTCGACCAGGGCCAAGCCCTGATGAAGGGCACCGCGGCGATGGCGGTCAACGTGACGTCGCTGCAGAACGAGATCCAGGCCTCCAACACCACCGCGCAGATCGACAGCACCATCGGCTGGTTCCCGATCGCGAACTCGGCGGCCCAGGCCGAGTACTCCCCGGACCAGACCAACGGCGTGGTGGCCTTCAACACCGGGGACGCCAAGCGCGAGACCGCAGCCCGCCAGTTCATCGACTTCTGGCTGACCACCGACTACAAGGACTACATCGCCGCGAACAAGATCGTCTCCGTCGAACCCGGCGTACCCAGCCCCGACGGCCTGCCGCAGACCGCGCTGGCCCAGGCCGCGGCGCTGCCCAAGGCGGTCGGCGTGTTCCAGGTCAAGGCACTGACGGCACCGGACATGCACCTCGCGCTGGCCGACATGATCTACGGCAGCAAGAGCCCGCAGCAGGTCGCGCAGGCCTGTGAGGACCAGTTCGTCCAGGTCCTCAAGGCCCGTGGCGTGAGCGGCTTCTGATCCATGACCGCGCACGCTCCCGGCCTCGCAGAGGCGAGTACAGGAAGCGCGGGCGCGACGCGGGCGGACGGGAGGAAGCTGAAGGTCTCCCGTCCGTACCGCTCCCCCCGCTCCCCCGACTCCCCCCGTTTCGGTCGCCGCCCGGCGCCCGGATCGGACGCACGACGCGCCGTCGCCCGCCAACACCCGTGGTGGTTCGCGCTGCCCGCGCTCGGCGTCTTCGCCGTCTTCTTCCTGCTCCCGAACCTCCTGAACTTCTTCTACCCGTTCACGAACTGGTCGGCCTTCCACAGCTCGATCTCCTTCGCCGGGCTGTCGAACTTCCAAGCCATCGCCCACGACGGCTCGCTCCAGACCGCCCTTCGCACGACCATCGAGTACGCGGTCGGCGTCGCCGTCTTCCAGAACGCCTTCGGACTGGTCCTGGCACTGCTGCTGGAGAAGGACACCCGGTTCAACCGCTTCTTCCGAGCGGTGTTCTTCCTTCCGGTGCTGCTGTCGGCGCTCGCCGTCGGCTACATCTTCCAGGCGCTGCTGTCCCAGGACGGCGCCGTCAACGCGATCCTGTCCGACCTGACCGGCGGTCACGTGGACATCGCCTGGCTGGGCTCGACCACCTGGACGCTCGTCCTGCTCACCGTCATCCACGGCTGGAAGTGGATGGGCCTGGCCATGCTGGTCTATCTGGCCGGGCTCAAGTCCATCCCGGCCGACGTCACCGAGGCCGCGGCCCTGGACGGGGCCTGCGGCTGGCGCACGTTCTGGTCGGTCCGCTTCCCGATGCTCGCCCCGGCGGTGACGTTCAACGTGACGACCGCGCTGATCGGGTCGATGAACACCTTCGACATCGTCCAGGCCACCACCAAGGGCGGGCCCGCCGACTCCACCCAGGTGTTCAACATCTACATGTTCCGGGTCTTCGGCCAGGGCCTGTACGCGCAGGCCTCTGCGATGAGCCTGATCCTGTTCCTCATCGTCGTCCTGCTGGCCATCCCGGTCATCGTCGTCCTGCGTCGCCGAGAGAAGGTCCTGCTGTGATCCCGCCTTCTGTCCGCCGGCTGCTGCGTCCGGCCGCGGTCCTGGTGCTCGCCCTGATCACCATCGGCATCCCGGCGTGGCTGGTCCTGGTCACCTCGGCCAAGCCCCAGGGTGAGGCGATCAAGCCGAACCTCGCGCTGCCGCGCCATTGGCAGCCGGGCTCGAACTACCGCACCACGTTCGACGAGGGCCAGATGCTGCGCGGGTTCCTGAACTCGATCCTGGTGGTCATCCCCTCCGTCATCCTGGTGCTGCTGCTGGGCGCCGGCGCGGCCTGGGTCTTCGCCAGGCGCACGGGGAAGCTGGTCGGCGCGGCGTATGCGCTGTCCATCAGCGGCCTGCTGCTACCGCCTGCCGTCATCACCATCGTCATGGAGCTGCGCCAGCTGGGCATCGCCAACACCCGGCCCGGCATGATCGCGGTCTACACCGGGATGTACTTGTCCACCGCGATCTTCTTCATGACGGGCTTCATCCGCACGCTGCCGTACGAGCTGGAGGAGGCGGCGCGGATCGACGGCGCGAGCTCGTGGAAGGTGTTCTGGCGGATCATCCTGCCGTTGCTGCGGCCGGTGATCGCCACCGCGACCATCATGGTGATGCTGTTCGCCTGGTCGGACGTCTTCTACGCCTTCTTCGTCCTCGGCGGCGGACCCGACGCCACCATGCCGCTGAACCTCTACCAGGTCGCCAGCGCGGCGCTCTACCTGAACAACTGGCACCTGATCTTCGCGTACGTCACTTTGATGTCGCTGCCGATGGTCGTGGTCTTCGTCATCGCCCAGCGTCGCATCATCTCCGGGATCACCAGCGGCGCCGTGAAATAGCGCCGGTCTCTCGCCGCTCCCGCTGTTCTTCTTGCTCATCTTGTTCGTCTTGAAGGGGACATCCATGTTCCGCAAGCCGCTCAACGCCTTGATCGCCGCAGCGCTCGCCTTGCCGGCCGGGCTGTTCGCGGGCACCGTCACCGCACACGCCGCGACCCAGCAGATCACCGTGGACCTCGGCTCCGACACCGGCGCCGTCTACCACGGAGCCTCCGGGGCGCTCTACGGCCTGGCCCAGGACGGGGTCGCCGGAGCCTCCCTGTTGGAGCCGCTTCACATACGCACCCTCGCCCAGAAGCCCCCGGGCGGCGCGCAGCACCCCGGCGGCGACGCCGACAAGGTCGCCGGCGAGTTCATCAACGCCGGAGGATCGCAGATCCTGGTCTATGTCCAGGACTATTACTCCACCTGGCCATATGCCAACCCCGGGATCTCCTCTTACGCGTCCACCGTGGACACCGTGGCCGCCTCCCTCAAGGCCAGTCCTTACCACAGCCACTTCGTCTACGTGCCCTTCAACGAGCCGGACGGCAACTGGTACGACCTGAATCCGTCGAGTTCGGGCTACGCGGCCGGTCTGGCGGCCTTCGAGTCCGACTGGACCACGATCTACCACCGCATCCACAGCGACGATCCCGGAGCCTCGATCGCCGGCCCGAACACCGCCTCTTACAGCGCTGGCTTCTTCTCCGACTTCCTCACCTACGCCAAGGCGAACAACGTCCTCCCGAACATCCTCACCTGGCACGAGCTCTCCCCGACCTCGGTCAACGGCGGCTTTCCGGCCAACCTGGCCAGCGTTCACTCCATCGAATCCGGCCTGGGCCTGTCCCTGCCGGTCAACATCGACGAATACGCCGACCGGCGCGACCAGTCGGTGCCCGGCCAGCTGGTGCAGTGGCTCTCCATGTTCGAGAACGCCAAGGCCGACGCCGACCAAGCGTTCTGGGACATCGCCGACAACCTCGCCGACAACGCGGTGCAGACCGCGAAGCCCGACGGCGCCTGGTGGCTCTATGACTGGTACGGACAGATGACCGGGGACACCGTTGCGGTCACGCCGCCGCACCCGAACACCGTTGACACTCTTCAGGGCATTGCGACCCTTGATGGTGGGAAGAAGCAGGCCCGCGTCATCCTCGGCGGGACGTCGTCCGCCTCGAACCTCGTTCTGCGCAACATCCCCGCGTCCGTCTTCGGCGGCAGAGTGCATGTCTCTGTGCAGTCGACGACGTGGACCGGCTACGACGGCGCCGCCTACACGCCCAAGGACATCGCCGAAGGCGACTTCGCGGTCTCCGGCGGCAGCGTCACGATTCCTGTTGCCACCACCGACCCGATGGCCGCGTACCAGGTGATCGTCACGCCGGCCACCGCGGCACCCGGGACCGTCGCCGGCGACACCGCTTGGAGTGGCAGCTACGAGGCGGAGAACGCCGCGATCACCGACGCCACGGTCTACAGCCAGGGTTCGTTGTCCAACCCGTACGGCTACGCCACCTCCGGCGGGAAGGATGTCGGCGCGATCGACAAGTCCGACAGCCGGGTGCAGTTCACCGTCACGGTGCCGACCAGCGGGCGATACCTGCTCAGCACCTTCTACGGCAACCAGACCGCGGCCGTCGCCCAGCAGATCTTCCGTGTCGACAGCGGGGCCTGGTCCTTCCTGAACTACCCGGCCACACTCAACTGGACGTTCCGGTCCCACCTGGATCAGTACGTCACGCTGACCGCAGGCACGCACACTCTCACCTACGGCGTCTCAGACCCCTCCATCGGCACGACGACGGGCCAAGTCACCCTTGACCGGATCGACCTGACCGCCGCCGCCTCGACGGTTCCCGGCGTCACCGGATCCGCCGCGCGCTACGAGGCCGAGAGCGCCGACCTGGCAGGCGGCGCGGGCGTCGCCTCGGCCCAGGCCGGCTACACCGGAACCGGATACGTCACCGCGCCGTCCGGCTCCACCACCACCTTCACTGTTGAAGCCGACCAAGACGGCTATTACACGCTCGGGCTGCGGTATCAGACCGGCGCGCCGGCGACGGCGAACGGCTTCCAGCTTGCTGTCGACGGCACCGCCATCGAGAGCATCTCCACGACGCCGACCAGCGGTGGCGCCTGGAACCAGACGGCCAACCGGGTCTGGCTGCACGCCGGGATCAACAACCTCGCGTACACCGCCGCCGGAGCGGCCACAGCCGCCGTCGACCGGCTCGACGTCACGCCCGATGCCGCCGACGCCACATCAGCCAGCACCTACCAGGCCGAGTCCAGCGCCAACACGCTCGGCGGCGCGGCGGCGGTCGAGACCGACGCCAACGCTGTCGGCGGGAAGTACGTCGGCTGGATCGGCAACGGCGCAGCCAACACCCTGACGTTCAACGTCACAGCGCCCCACGCCGGGAGCTACGCCCTCGCCATCACCTACGCCAACGACGAGAGCGCCAGCTCCAACAACTACAACGAGAATCTCGTCGACCGCGCCGCACAGATCACCACCTCGGGCGGCACCGCGACAACGCTCTACTTCCGCAACACCTACGCCTGGAGCCAGTGGTGGACCATCGACACCACGGTGCGGCTGAACGCGGGAGCCAACACCGTCACCTTCGCCAATCCGACCGCCTACGCGCCCAACATCGATCAGATCACGCTTGCGCCGCTCAGTCTGAGCTGGGCTGGGCTGAGCCGGCTCGGCACGATCAGGGCCGTGTGACGAGGGCCGTCCCGGTGCGATTCCCGCGCCGGGACGGCCGTGGCGTGGCTTGCCTTTGCGCTCGGCGAGGACCTACGGCGTCGTCACGGTGCCGCCGTTCACCACCGTCGCGCAGAGCAGGTACGACTTGTCGGCGGGCCGCCATGAACCGTCCGAGGAGGCGTTCCAGCCGGGGGCGTCGGTGGCGTTGCACTGAGCCGTCGGGTCATCGGGTCATCGGGTCATCGCAGTACCTGCCAGACCTCCTGGCCGGTCGGCGGGTGGGTGCGGTTGGTTTGTGGGTTTTAGAAGCTTTTTACGGCTTCGCGCATGGTTGGATGGCCTCGCGGGGGACGCAGTTCGGTGGTGCATCGCGGGTTGCGCTGGCGGCCGCCGGTTTTCGCGGACACGACCACGCATGGGTCCGAGTCACTGCGCACACGTTGTGTGGGCGGCTGCCGGCCGCGTTTGGTGGGTGCCAAAGATCAAAGGCAGCGCCTCCGGCGGGCCTCTGCTAGGGCCTCTGCTCGGAGGGATGACCAACCCCGCGCGCCGCCGCCGGTCTGAGTGTTGGTCGCCTTCGTCCCGCCTGTGGTGCGGACGGGGTCCACTCGGTGCGCGCGCTCAGAAGTCGGCCGTGGCATCGAAGACCCCTGCTTCGCGCCGATACTCTGAGGGCGCCTTGCCCGTCCACCGGTGGAAAGCGCGCGTCAGTGCCGACGGCGTCGAAAAACCGAGGCGGGCCGCGATCGCCGTGACCGCCAGGTCTGGTTGGGACAGCAGCGTCAGCGCCTGTTCCCGCCGGAGGTCGTCGGCGATGGCGGCGAACGATGTGCCTTCCTGCATGAGCTTGCTCTGGAGGGTGCGCGGGCTGACAGCCAGGGCGCGGGCGGTCGCCGCGAGGCCGGGCTGAGACATGTCCTGGAGCAGATCGGTGACGGCCGTCGTCCAAGGCACTCGGTGGTGGGTGATGCGGCGTTCGGCGTAGGGGCGAAGCATCGAGCGCACCACGGCGTCGGCGTCCGGAACCGGTACGCGCAACGATTCGCTCGTGAAGACGCACGCATCGGCGGGCTGGCCGAACGCGACCTGTCGAGCGAAGGCCGCCTCGTAGTCGCCGGTGTCGTCCGGCCGAGCTCGGCGCAGCGCCACCCGGGACGGGCCGGCCCGGTCGCCGGCCACGGAGCGGATGATCCTGCACAACAGCGCGAAGCAGGCCTCGACCGTGTCGGGGTGCGCCGGCAGGCCGTCGGGCGCGCGCAAGGAGACAGACACAGCGTGCGGCCGCCGGGTCAGGACGATCCGTTCCCGGCCGAACAGCGGATGGAAGCGTTCCAGGTCCTCGAGCAGCGAACCGATGTCCGGGCTGTTGACGGCGATCGGACCGACCAGCCCGCCGAGCACGGTGACCTGGGCCCACGCCGCGAACGCCAGGCCGGGCCGATCCACACCGGCCGCGCGAAGCGCCTCCCAGGTCGCATCCGGGGCCGAGTCCGGTGCACCGTGGATCGCGGCGAACCGGGCGATCTGGCCGGCGACGGGATCTGCGCGTGAAGACAAGTGGTCTGCGTCCACGGAGCGGTGTCCTCCCTTCCACGGAATCGAGGATTGCGGCATGGAACTCGACAGGCCGACGAGGCCGCTGCTCACCTACGGTACCTATCCCGTGCTCGCGTTCGTCACGGCCGCCGCCTTGTGGTCGGCGGTGCGATGGAATCTGGACCGCGACGCCGTGATCGGCGCGCTGACCGCGGTGACCATCGTCATCGTGTTCAGCGTCGAGCGCGTGAACCCGCTTCAAGACCGCTGGTCCATGACCAAGGCCAGCCTCCTCGGCCGCGACCTGCCCTTCATCGGACTCGCCGTCGTCGTGGAGCAACTGGCCACCGCCGGGGTGTCCGTGGTCGCGGCTTCGACCATGCCGCGGGACGGCTTCGGCCCCCTGGCCCGGATCCCCATCCTCGCGCAAGCGGCGTTCGCTCTGGTCGCCCTGGACCTGCTCTGGTACGGCTACCACCGCGCCGCCCACACGGTCTCCCGGCTCTGGCGCGTCCACGGCCTGCACCACGCGCCGTCCCAGCTCTACGTCCTCATGCACCAGGTATTCCACCCGTTCGATCTGCTGGTGTCCCGCTTCGTGATCTCGCTGATCGTCTTCAAGACCACGGGGATCTCGCCGGACGCGGCCTTCATCGCGATCGCCGTACTCGGCCTGCAGCAGACGGTCAGCCACGTGAACAGCGACCTGCGGGTCGGCAAGCTCAACTACGTGCTCATCGGCACCGAAACGCACCGCTATCACCATGCGGCGCAGGAACGGGGGAACTACAGCTCAGTGGTCGCGATCTGGGACATCGTCTTCGGCACGTTCCTCTACGAGCCGCGCCGCGTTCCGGACGCATTCGGCCTGGAGGACCCCGCCTCCTTCCCGGACCCGCGCCGCTTCCACGCCGCGTTGGCGTGGCCCCTGCGGCGCGCCGCCGTCTGAGCGCTCGCCGGCCGGACCGTCTGCTCGTCCAGCTGCTCACGTGCCCACCGCCGACGGCTGCCGCGCCACCACGACGTCACGCTCGCCCCCTGCCTCCGGGTCGGTCACCGAGTGCCGCGCAACGTGTGCGGCGAACAGCCACAGCGGTGCCAGCGTGGCGCAGAAGAGGCTGACGACGAGGTGCTTCGTGACTTCGTTGCCCTCGCCGAGGACGGCGGTCAGGTACTGGATCGCCGAGCACGCGGTCAGGGTGAGCGAGACGGTGGCGAATGCCCGGCAGAGTGAGCCCTTCTCGCTGCGGCGGCGAAGAAGGAACGCGACGCCGAGGCAGGTGAGCCAGTACACGACGATGCCGCCGAAGCCGGTCCAGGCGAAGTGGTTGGCGATCCAGGAGACGACCGCTACACGGTGATCCACTCGAAGTGACCTGCCCGAACTGTCGGCCTGCGTGTAGTTGCCGATGTAGTAGCCGGTGCGGAACATGCGCAGGTAGGGGCCTGATCCGCTGGCTATGACGCGGGCCGCCAGTCGTGGGTGGGTGACAAGGTATCCGCCGAGGCGGGCGAAGGTGACGCGGGAGGGGTCGAACGCGGGATCGTCCTGGATGGGGTGCGGGGACCAGGCGCTCGTACCGCTGTACGCTCCGATCGACCGTGGCAGGCCCAACCCTGCGGCGACCGCGCCGGGATCGCCCGACAGCGGCATGAGGGTCATGGTGAGCTCGTTACGGACGTTCGTCTCCCGGTCATTCGGTCCGCCGCCGAACACCCCGGCCTCACCCAACGCCATGCCGACGAGCGAGGCGACGATAAGCACGGGCACGACGCGAGTCCGGCGCCGGGCACCGCTCCACAGGCCATGGTTCAGTTCGCGCCCTGCGAAGAAGACCCCGAGCGGGACCACCAGGGTCAACGTCCCGACCTTCGCCCCGACGGCGAACACAGCACCGGCCCCGGCGACAACACACGCCGCACGTTGAAAGCGGTTTCGCGTCAGCGCCGCGACGCCGGCGACCGCGAACACCGCCAAACCCCACAGAGCGGCGGTCTCTGTATAGGGCGAGTTCGCGTAGTCGGCGAAGGTCGCCTCGGCAAGGACCAGGAACAACGCCGCCAGGAACACGGCTCGTGGCAGCGGCCGCAGACTACGCACCACACGCGCCGCACCCCAGACCACGAAGCCGACGACGACGCAGTACTCAACAGCCAACTCACGCAGGTCGACAGCTCCGTCGAGTCCAAGGACATGCTGATGCACGAGCGCAGCAAGCTTCGCGGGAAGACGCATCGTCGTCAGATAGGGGTCGCAGGATCGCCCCGGCCCGCTGAACGGATACCTCTCCACCAAGTACCGCCAATACGGAAACCCGTTGCTGTGCACCGCCCCCGCATCCGCACCGAGCGGACACAGCAGCCGGGATCCGTCGTTGTTGTCAGCCATCCCCACCGGAACCGGCACCAGTAGTCGTACCGCCATCAGCACCGCCGCGGTGATTCCCAACCCGATCGGGTCCAAGACGGCCCTCAAAGCCGTCTTCAGGGCAGCCATCGCCCGCAAGCGGCGGCCTTCGCTCTCGTCCATATGTGCTCCTGCGCGTTCGCGCTCGCAGTTCTGTTCTGCCGTCGCAGTCGTGGCTCAGGTCGGATCGGATCACACGCCAGAGCAGGCCCTTCACGCCGCCGATTCGGTCGAGGGCCGGGAGCTTGCCCGCCTCTTCCACGCAGGCGTCCAGCCCCGCCGAGATCTTGCAGACTCCCGCGCCGACCTTCGGATCCGTAGTGTGCGGGGCGACCTCCAGCGTTACTGAGGCGTCGTCGAGGAGAAGGTGAGCAGCGCACTCCACGTTCCGGGGTTGCCTTCGCCGAAATGACCCGGCCGCCACAGGATCGCCAGGCGCGGCACGGTGCCAGCCGGTATAGAGCTTCAGCATGCGCCCGCGCCCTGGCGTATTCGGTGAACTCGGCGTCGCGCCCCGCGTCCCCCATCCGTGCACCACGTCCTCTCGACCGCAGCGCCGATGCGCGCTGCTAGTCCACTAATGCAGGGAGCGTGATGGAAGGTTGCATCCGAGGGGCAGATCGTTCGGCGGGCCGTCCGGCAGTGTCACGGCTCCGCCAGCCCTGGCGATGTCCAGTACCGCGGGTACCTGTCGGGCAACCGAAACGGTACTCGGCGGGTCATGTACGAGTCCTGATTAACTTCTAACGTTGGCGACGTGAGATCGACCGAATCTGTCCACGAATTTCGAGCCCGGGAGCCGATCGCGGTGACCGGCATCGGCGCGGTGCTGCCGGGCGGAAGCGGCAAGGACGCGTTCTGGCAGAACATCTCCACCGGGACGTCGCAGATCGGCAAGCTGACCCGGTTCGACCCGGACCGGGAGCGACTGCCGGTGTTCGCCGCCGCCCAGATCGACGATTTCGACCACCGGCCGTATCTGCCCGGGCTCAGGCCCTCGCACGCGGCCAAGTACACCCGCGAGATCCTGATCGCGATGTCGGCCGCCGAGCAGGCGCGGCAGGACGCGGCGCTCCTGCCGGGAGCTGTCGACCCGCGGCGGCTGAGCATCGTTATGTCCTCGTCCCGGGGACCGCTGGACTGGTGGAGCACCGCCATGGAAGCGGGCCCCGATGCGCCCTACGCCGACAGCGGCGCCATGTTCCGCGGCCTGCCCGGGAGCCCGGCCAGCATGGCCGCCATCCGGATGGGAGCCCAGGGCCTGGTCACCACGATCAGCAACGCCTGCGTCGGCGGCCACCACGCGATCGGCCTCGCACTGCACGAACTGCGCTCCGGCGCCAGCGACGCGGTGCTGGTCGGCGGCCACGAGTTCCCCATTCTGGCGCAGGTCGCCAGGTGTTATCTGGCGCTCGGCGACGGGGTGATCTCCGGCGAGCGGGACGAGCCCGCCCGCGCCGTGCGCCCCTACAGCAAGGATCGCGAGGGCTTCGCACTGGGGGAAGGGTCCGTGGTGCTGTGCCTTGAGCGCGAGTCGTCCGCACGCGTACGGGGCGCCCGCATCTACGCCAACATCCTCTCGCACCGCGCGCTCAACGAGGCGGACCATCCCACGACGATGGACATGACCGGCGAGCTGACCGCGGGCCTCATCCGTGAGGTGCTCGCCGACGCCGGCCGGACGCCGGACGAGGTGGACTACGTCTGCGGCCACGGAACCGCGACCCGCTACAACGACCTGGCCGAGAGCCGCGCGCTGCGCGCCCTCTACCCGGACCGCGGCGCGGACCGGCTGCCGCCGCACGGCTCCAACAAGCCGATCTACGGACACACCTTCGGCATGGCCGGCATCATCAACACCGCCGCGACATCCCTCATGCTGCACCACCGGACGATCGCGCCGACCGCGAACCTCGTCCACCCCGACCCCGAGTGCGACCACGACCACGTGGCCGAGGGCCCCCGGAAGGCAGAGCTCGACCTCGCGGTGTCGATGTCGTTCGCCTTCGGCAGCCAGACGTCGGTGCTGGCCCTGGGCGCCGCCCGATGACCGCGCCCCATGTCGCGCCACATGTCGCACCCCATGCCACGCCTCATGCCACGCCCTATATCGCAGCCGACGTGGACGACCTGGTGCGCCGCTTCGTCCGGCCGGACATGCACCTGCACTTCGCCGCGACCCTGTCCAGACCCAATGCCCTGATATACGCGGTGGCACGGGTGCTGCGCGGAGCGGGCCGGCTCACCGTGAGCACCACCGCCGTCCACTCCAGCGCCCACGCGCTCGCGCTCTCCGGTGCCGTACGCCACGTGGAGTCCTGCTTCTTCGGCGACACCTATCCGTCGCCGCGCCCGAACCGGATCTACCGGGACCTGGCCGTCGGCCTGCCGTTCACCGCCCAGACCTGGTCGCTGCTCAGCTACACCCAGCGGCTGGTGGCGGGAGCGACGGGTACGCCCTACGCGGTCACCGCCTCACTGGCGGGAAGCGACCTGACCCGAGGCAAGGAAGCAGACCTGTGGTCCGTGCCCGACCCGGCGGTGCCCGGCGGGCACGTCACCCTCCTGCGGCCGATGCGCCCGGATCTGACCCTCGTCCACGGAGTCTGCGCCGACCGGCGGGGCAACGTCGTGCTCTGCGCTCCGCTCGGCGAGGGACCGTGGGCCGCGTACGCGGCGACCGGCGGCGTGCTCGCCTCCGTCGAGCGGATCGTGCCCGACGAGGTCGTCGACGCACATCCGGACCGGGTCGTGATCCCGGGACAACGCGTGATCGGCCTGGCCGAGGCAGAACTCGGCGCGCACCCGCAATCGCTCAGAAGCCAAGGCGTGGGCGGCGTGACCGGATACCGCGACGACTACGACTTCATGACCGAGATCGTCCGCGACTGCGCGGACGCCGATACCGCCGAGGAATGGTTCCGCACCTGGGTGACCGAGCCGGGTGGACATGACGGCTATCTCAAGGCCCTGGGGCGGGAGCGGATCGAAGCGCTGGCGCTCGACCACACGGCACCGGAGCGAGACGGCGCCGACCGGGATGTCGAGACCGCGGGCGGCCAGCCGAAGCCGACGACCAAACAGGCGACCGAGCCGGTAACCGAGCCGCCGACCGAGCAGGAACGCCTGCTCGTGCTGGCGGCACGAGCGATCATCGCGCAGGTGGAGACCGGCGGCTACGACACGCTGCTGGCCGGCATCGGGTCCTCCCACATGGCCGCCTGGCTGGCCGCGGCCCTGCTCCGCGAGCGCGGCCGTCCGGTCCGGGTCGCGGCAGAGCTCGGCTTCTTCGGCATGGACCCCGAGCCCGGCGACGTCTTCCTGTTCAGCCAGGCGCACGCCCAGCGATCCGAACAGCTCAGCAGCATCCTGGAGATACTCGGGGCCCAGGTGGCCGGCAACCGGCGCTGCCTCGGCGTCCTCGCCGCCGCGGAGGTGGACGAGGAGGGAAACCTCAACACCACCCTGCTTCCGGACGGACGCTGGGTCACCGGTTCCGGCGGCGCCAACGACATCGCCTCGACCGCGGACTGCCTCGTCGTCGCGCCCGCCTCGCCCCGGCGCTACGTGCCGCGAGTCTGCTACGTCACCAGTCCGGGGCACCGGGTGCGCGAGGTCGTCAGCCAGTTCGGACGATTCCAGCGGCCCGGCCCCGGCGAGCCGTTCCAGCTGCGCAGCTGGCTGCCGACACCGAAGACCGACGTCACGGCTGGTCCAGAAGGTCCAGAAGGTCCAGAGGGTCCAGACGGTCCAGACACTCCGGACGAGCTGATCGCCCGGCACACGCGCTGGACGGTGAAGCCGGCCGGCGACGCGCGGCCCGAACCCGACATCACGCCCGCCGAACTGGCGCTGCTGCGCCGCCTCGACCCGGAAGGTCACTACCGATGACCACACAGACCGTCCCGGCCGCGAACCGCGGCCGCCTGGCCGCCGCGACGCCGTCCCGGCTGATCGGCATCGGCCACTACTTCCCCGGCGAACCGGTCACCAACGCCTACTTCGAGGGGTTGGAACACCTCGGTATCGACGACGCCTGGATCCGCGAGCACACCGGGATCCGCTCCCGGCACTGGCCGGAGCGGGACGACGAGCGCGCGGTCGAGATGGGCGCACGCGCGGTCGAGGCGGCGCTGGCCGACGCCGGGCTCACGGCGCCGGACATCGACCTCGTCATCGGCACCACGTCCACGACCCGGCCGCGCGTCAACCCGTCCTCGGCCACCAACCGCTACATGGACATCTCACTGCCGCTGCAGAAGCAGCTCGGGCTGCACAACGCCGTCTGCTTCGACGTCGGCGCCGTCGCCTGCGCCGGGTTCCTCTATTCCAGCGTCGTGGCCTGCTCCCTCATGGCAGCCCTCGGCGCGCGCAACGCGCTGGTGGTCTGCGCGGAGAACCCGAAGCCGATCCTGAACTTCGACTACCGCTACTCGGTGCTGTTCGGCGCCGGCGGAGCGGCGGCGGTGTGGCAGCGCGGCGAGGAGGGGACCGGCTCGGGGCTGCTCGACGCGGTCTTCAACTCCGACGGACGCTATTTCGACGCCTTCGACATCGACGACGACGACAAGATGATCATGAAGGGGAAGCAGGTCGGCGACGTCGGGCCGAAGATGCTCGCCGACGCCGCCCGCGCCGTCCTGGCTCGCAACGGCCTCACCAAGGACGACATCGACTGGTTCATCCCGCACCAGGGCAACCTGAACATGATCCGCCAGGTCTGCGCGGACCTGGAACTGCCGGAGAAGCAGGTGCTGGTCAACATCGAGCACCGGGGGAACACCTCCAGCGTCAGCATTCCCAGTTGTCTGTCCGAACAGATCGCCGCAGGCACCGTCAAGCCGGGCGACCTCGTGCTCTCGATCGGCATCGGCCGCGGATTCAACTCCGGCGCCATGCTGTTCCGGTACCGATGAGCGGCCGATCCCCGATGGAGAGCATCGGCGCCGGCGCCGCGGCGACTGACGGCGGTATCTGGGCCCGAGCCGGACTCGGCTTCACCGGATTCGGCCATTACTACCCCCGCAACCTCGTCCACAACTCGGATCTCGCGGACGGCGCCGAGGGCAATGCCGTCGACCAGGCGGTGATCGGTTCGGTCGAGGTGCGCAGCCGGCACGTGGCCGCCGACGACGAGACGATCGACTTCATGGCCGCGCGGGCCGCGACAGCCGCTCTGGAGCGGGCCGGCCGCGCCCCCGGCGAGGTCGACCTGCTGGTGCTCGGGAACTGGACCGAACGCCAGCTGGTACCGGAACTGGCCCCGCAGGTCGCTCTGCGGCTCGGCGCGCACCGGGCGCTCGCTTTCGACGTCTGCGGCGCCTGCACGGGATTCGTGCACGGTGTGCAGACCGCGGCCGCCCTGCTCGCCGCGAACCCGTCGTGGCGAGTCGCCGTCGTCGTGAACTCTGAGCACTTCTCCCGCCGGGTGCGCCCGGGCAGCAAGGGGACCCTGGTGGTAGGGGACGCCGCGGGCGCAGCCGTGCTGGAGAAGCGCGGACCCGACGCGGGCCGAGGCTTGATCGACTCCCTGCTGCACAGTGCCGGCGAGTCGGCGGAGGCGGTGACGGTGCGGCCGCCGCTGGGCTGGATCAAGAGCAAGCCCGAACTGGTCGAGCTGGGCGTCGCGTCCAACACCGCCGTCGCCGCCGAGCTGCTCGAGCGCAACAACCTCAAGATCGACCAGATCGACTGGTTCGTCCCCCATCCCGGCACCGGCCCGATCCACGCGGCCGTGCGCGAGCGGCTCGGCATCGACCCCGAGCGGTTCGTCACCACCTTCGAGACGCGGGCCAATACCGGCTCCGCCTCGATCCCGACCACTGTGTCCGAACATCTGGAGAAGGGCGTGTTCCGCCGTGGAGACCTCTGTCTCACCCCCGCCGTCGGGTCCGGCTGGTTCTACGGAGGTCTGCTGTTCGAGCTCTGAGGCACCGGGTGCGGTGAACCCGTGAACGCATCCGTGAACCCTGATTCTGGCGCCGGTCGCGGCCTGGCGTTGGTCACCGGCGGCAGCCGCGGGCTCGGGCTGGCCATCGCCCGGCACCTGGCCGGGACCGGCTGGGACGTCGTCATCGCCGCACGCGACCAGAAGGCACTGGAGGCCGCCGCCGACGAGGCGGCGGCCGACGGGCTGAGGCTGCATCCGGCGTCCGCCGACGTGACCAGCGAGGCCTCGGTGGCCGGCCTGTTCGAGGAGCTGGCCGGCCGCGGACCGCTGCGGCTGTGTGTCAACAACGCGGGCCGCAACTTCAACCACCAGCTCGTCCGCGTCGCCGGCGCCGACCGGCGCGAGCTGCGCGCGCACCCCACCGACGCCTGGGAGCGCGTCATCGGACTCTGCCTGACCGGGGTCTTCCTGGTCGGCCGGCACGCCGCCGCCGCCATGCTGGCCGCCGGGACCCCGGGCGTCATCGTGAACATCTCCTCGACGGTGCGATCCGGCTCCTACGGCCAGTCGGCCTACGCCGCGGCGAAGGCCGGTGTGGAGTCGCTGACCCGTACCTGGGCGGTCGAGCTGGGCGAGTACGGCATCCGCGTGGTCGCGGTCGCACCGGGCGTGCTCGACGGCAGCACGCTTCGCGAGCGCAGTGCGGCGAACCCGCGGCACGCCGCGTACATGGAGCGCCTGCGACGCCAGGTCCCCCTTCAACGCTGGTGTGAAGAAGACGACATCGCGACCGCCGTGGCCTTCGCGGCGGACAACCCATCCCTCACCGGAAACGTATTGGAGGTCGACGGCGGTGGACTACCCAAGCGGGTCTACGACTGAGCAGGCGGCACCGCCGCAACCCACGGCCGGCCCGCCGGCCGGGTTCGCGAGCGGACTGCTGACCGGGCGGACCGTGCTGGTGACCGGCGCGAGCAGCGGCATCGGGGAGCTCACCGCCCGGCGCCTGGCCGCCGCCGGAGCCCGCACGATCCTGCTGGCCCGCAGCGAGCAGGAGCTGCACACGCTCGCCAAGGACATCACCGAGGCGGGAGGCGCGGCGGCGGCCGCCCCGGCGGACCTCGCCGACGCCGCGGCGCTCGAGCGTGCGGTGCGCGGTGCCGAGGAACTGCTCGGGCCCGTGGACCTGCTGGCCCACTCCGCCGGCTGGGCACACGGTCAGGTCTTCCTGTGCGAGCAGACCGAGCAGCAGTGGACCAGCACGATCGACGTGAACCTCAACGGGGCCTTCCGGATCTGCCGGCTGGTCGTGCCGGGCATGATGGAGCGCCGGTCCGGCGGCATCGTCCTGGTCTCCTCGATCGCGGGCAGCCGGGGACTGCCGTCCAACACCGCCTACTGCGCCGCCAAGTTCGGCCTGCACGGACTCATGTACGCGCTGGCCGCCGAACTCGGCCCGTTCGACATCCGGGTCAACGCGGTCGCCCCCGGCCTGACCCGCGCCCCCGGCACCACCGACCCCACGCGATACGCCGACGAGTTCATGGCCAGCCTGGCGCGCCACCACGGCCCGGCGGATCTGGACTGGTCCCGCTACCTCACCCGGGCGGTGCGCAGCACGGCCCTACGCCGCCTCGTCGAACCGGACGAGGTCAGCAACGCCGTCCTCTACCTTCTGTCGGACCTGTCCACCGGTGTCACCGGCCAGATCCTCGGCGTCGACGCGGGAGTGCTGTGAGCATGAGCAGCGGGGAAACGGTGCCGCGCGGCGCCCGGGACGCGCTGGTGACGGGGATGGGCTTCTGCCTGCCCGGAGGTCCGACCGGCCCGGTGTCCACCGCCGACGACCTGTGGGACGTCGTCTCGCGCGGGCGCTCGATGCTGGACCACGACGGGTTCTTCCACGGCCTGGTGGACCTGCCGGAACGGCACTTCGCCGACAAGCTGCCGGAGATCCCGCAACGCCATACCCGGCACTACGCCAACGTGCACCGGTACGGCCTGCTGTCGCTGGTCGAGGCCTGCTCGGACGCGAAGCTCGACTTCCGGGCCGGCGAGCTCGCGGACGCCGCCGTGCTCACCGCGCGTGCCGGCGTCGACAGCAACTTCGACAGCTACCTCGCCTGGTACCAGGCCGACCCGGAGCGCATCAGCCCGGAGGACGCCAAAGCACTGTTCGTCCGCCTGGTGATCGCCGGAACCTCCAATGACGTGGGGAGCGTGCAGACGGCGCTCACCCGCAGCACCGGCGCCAGCTACACGGTCACCTGCGGCTGCGCCTCGTCCGCGGTGCTGCTGGGGATCGCGCGCAGACTCATCGAGAGCGGCGAGTCGGACCTGGCCGTGGTGACCGGCGTGGACGTGTTCGACACCGAGCGGATGCGGCACGCCGACCGGCTGCGGCTGGTCGCGGAGCGGACCGGGATCACGGCGACGCACAACAGCGCGCCCCCGACCGCCCCGCGCTTCGACCACCCGATGCGGCCCTACGACCGCCGCTCGGACTGCGTGAATTTCGGCGACGGCTCGGTCACGCTGATCCTGGAGAGCCGCGAGCACGCCGACCGGCGCGGGGCGCGGCCGTACGGCAGGCTGCTCGCGCAGGCGACCACCCGCGGCGGCCTGCCGAGCGCCGTGTCCATCGACGAGAGCGGTTCGGCGTTGTCCGCGGCGGTGCGCGCGTGCGTCGCCGACCGCGTCGGCCTCGATCAGATCCCTTACATCAACGGCGGCGCCGAGGGCGATCCGCTGTTCACGCTGATCGAGGCGAACGCGGTCCGCGACCTGTACGGCGCGGCCGCGCGCGATGTCCTGGTCAGCTCGCAGGAAGCGTGCTTCGGTCACAGCGGCGCGCCCCTGGGCAACCTCGGCGTCGCGGCCACGTTGCTCATGATGGACCGCGGCCGGGTCTGCCCCACGGCGAACTGCGAACAGCCGGACGAGATCTGCGGCTTCGACCCGGTGCCGGGGACCGAGGCCCGTCCGCTCGCCTTCGACCACGCGCTCAGCTTCAACTACCAGATCGGCGGCGTGACCAGCGCCATTCTCCTGGAGGGCGCGAATGCCTGCTGAGCCGATGACTCAAGGGGGTGCGGTGCGGTTCGCCCCCGCGCGATCCGCGCGCGTCCGGCTCGCCGGCGCCGGAGTGGTCCTGCCCGGGCCCGACGGCGCGTGCGCCGACCTGAAGACCTTCTGGGAGATCGTGCACGGCGGTCTGTGCTGCCTGTCGCAGTACGAGTACCCCGGCTCACCGTTGCGCATCGCCGGCCTGGTGTCCGGCTGGGATCCGGTCCGCGAGCTGGAGATCGGCGAGAAGTTCGCGTCCCGCGCCGCGCGCGCGTCGCTGCTGGCGCTCGGCGCGGTGCGCGCCGCCCTGGCCGATGCCGGGCTCACCCCCGAAGAGCTCGACGACGGGCGCACCGTCCTGGTGTCGGCCTCGCTCCAGTTCGCGTTCGCGCAGGCGGGACAGTACTTCGACAAGCTCGCCGCGGGTGGTCCGGCAAACCTGGGCATGGACTACTGGATGACCGGCACACCGCCGGCCGTGCTCGGCAGCGTGGCCACCACCCTGGGCATCACGTGCCCGACGCTGAACCTCGCGGGTTCCTGCAACGTCCCGCTGCGGGCCCTGGAAGTCGTCCTGGGCATGTTCCGCTCCGGAGACGCCGATCGCGCGGTGATCGTGGGCGTGGACACAGCGGTGGATCCGGTCTACGTCGCCAGCGCCGTGTACACCAGCCGACAGGGGTACCGCGCCTCGTCGCTGTCGGCGGATCCGGCCTCGATCCGGCCGCACGACGAACTGCTCGACGGCAACGCGACCGGAGAGGGCGCCGTCGCCGTGGTGTTGGAGAACCCTGAGACACGCGGGGCGAAGGACGGATCCTCCGGAACCGAATGGCGGCTCCACACCCGGACTTCGCGCAGCAACGGTCCGAGCGTCGTGGCGACCGGGCCGCCGGACCGGGTGGCCGACGACATCGTGGCCGTGCTCGCCGCGGCGGACCGGACACCCGGCCGGATCGCGTTCGTCGACGACTACGCCGACGGCAATCGCTTCGTGGAAGACCACTTCTGTGCCGTGGTCGCCCAGGTCCGCGAAACCCTCGACTACGCCGGACCGCTCACGGTCACCAACCAGGAGGCCGCGTTCGGACACGTCGCCGGGACCGGCGGCCTGGTCCGGCTGCTCGGCACCTTGATGATGCTCGAACACGGCACCGTCGGCCCGGTGGTCAACTGTCGGGAGCCCTACAGCGCGCTCGCTGCCGACCCGGTGGTCGGCGCGCCCCGGGCCACCGACGGCGACGCGGCGCTGGTCGTCGCCGCCGGCGCCGGCGGCGACGCGACGACCGTGCTCGTGGAGCGGCTGAGCGGTGGGATCGATGCCTGATACCTCTCTTTCCTTCCGGATACCCTCCGACGTGTCGGTGGGCGGCGACCGTTCGCACACCACCGGTCTGGTACTGGCCGACGATCCGACAGCGGACGCCGCGATCCGTGCAGCCTTGACCGAGTGCGGGACCGATCTGTTCGCCGACACGTCCGCCGACCCGTCTGCCGCGCCGGACCGGACACCGGAGATCTGTTGCGTAGCACTGGTCGGCAACGACGCCTACGGCGCCGCCGCCGCCGACCCGTTCCGTCAGCTGCCGCGCGAGCGCGTCCTGGCCGTCGCCCGCGCGATGGCTCGCCGCGGACGAGGCCGCATGGTGCTCGTCACGGACAGCGGCCCGCAGGTGCACACGGGCGGATCGCCCGAGCGCGCCGCCGCCCGGGCCGCGGATCTGACGTGGTGGCGTCACCTGGCCGCGACGGTGGCCGCCGACGGGGTGGCGGCGAACATCGCCGCGTTCGGATACGCGCCCTTCCTCGGTCACACGCTTTCGCCCGGAACCGAGTCCGAGCTGCTGCGCCACCTGGTCATCCGCCGCTGTGCCGAGCCGGCCGACCTGACCGGAGTGCTCGGCCTGCTCACCTCGCCGGGCTCGTCCTACCTGGTCGGCGAGACGATCCCGCTCGACGGCGGCATGGATCTGGACTTCATTCCCGCTCCTCGACCCGGGGTGCCGAGCTCCCGACAGCCGACAACGACGCCGCCCGGCGCAACGCAGTCCGCTGATGGGCCGGCCCGGCGCCCGGTGACCCTCGTGGTGGGCGCGAGCAGCGGCATCGGTCGAGCCGGAGCGCTGCACGTGGCCGCGCAGGGCTCGGACGTCGTGCTCACCGCGCGCCGCCGCGCCGAACTCGATGACGTCGCGAGCGGGATCACCGAGCTCGGCCGCCGAGCCTGGGTCCTGCCCTGCGACGCCGCCGACGGCGACGCGGTCGCCGCCCTCGCCGACCAGGCGTGGCAGATCGCGGGCCGGGTGGACCAGCTGCTCTACGCTGCCGGACACCTCGAGTTCGGATCCGCGCTCACCGGGCCGGAGGCCTGGGATCGGACGTTCGCGGTGAACTTCGGCGGTTACCGCATCCTAAGCGCGGCACTCGTGCGCCGGTGGATCGACACCGCGACCCCCGGAGCGATCGCCGCCGTCGCCTCGGTGGGCAGCACGTCCGTCCCGGTGGCCCAGGTCGAGGCCTACGGGGCGAGCAAGGCGGCCATGGTGCAGTATTCGCGCTGCCTCGCGGCGACCACCGCGCGCCACGGGATCCGGGTGAACTGCGTCTGCCCCGGCATCATCGAGACCGCGATGGGCCAGGCCGCGGGTCCGGACTTCCGCGACGGTTGGCTCAAGCGCATTCCCGCGGGCCGGGTCGGTCAGCCGGCCGAGGTCGCAGCGGTGCTGGGCTACCTGCTCAGCCCGGCCGCGGCTTACCTGACCGGAGCCCGGCTGCGGGTGGACGGCGGCTACGGCCTCGGCGGCCTGCCGCCGCTGGCTCGACCCGACGGCGTCCTCGGAGCGGACCCGCGCCTGGTCGGTGAGGCTCGGTGACGGCCGGGCCCCTCGCCGGACGCACCGCGCTGGTCGCGGGCGGGTCCTCCGGCATCGGCGCGGCGACCGCCGTAGCCCTCGCCCGCGAAGGAGCGACGGTCGCCATCGCCGCCCGCCGCGCCGCGGAACTGGGCGAGGTGGCGGACGCGGTCCGCGACCAGGGCGGTCGGGCACTGACCGTGCAAGCCGACTTCGCCGCCGCCGACGGCGTCACGTCCTGCGTGGAGACGGTCCGGGACCGGCTCGGACACATCGACCTGCTGGTCTACAGCGCGGCCGCGGTCCGGCTCGGTCCGGTGCACGAGACCGCGCCGCGGCACTGGGACCTGATGCTCACGCTCAACCTGACCGCGCCCTTCCTTCTGGTACGTGAGCTGATGCCGTCGATGCTCGACCGCGGCTACGGCTGGGTGGTCGCCATCGGCTCCGCCGCGGGGCTCCAGGCGGTCCCGGGCACCGGCGGCTACGGCGTGACCAAAGCCGCGCTGCACCGGCTGACCGAGCTGGTCGCCGAGGAGGGGCGAGACCGCGGCGTGCGCGCGGCGGCTGTCTGCCCCGGCTGGGTGCACACCCGGCTGGCCGCCGATCCCGCGTCGCAGGGCGTGCCGGAAACGGACGTGCTCTCGGCCCAGGACGTCGCCGAGACGGTGGCGTGGGTCGTCACCAGGCCCGCCCGGATGGCCGTCGGCCCCCTGGTCCCGGTCGCGCCCGTCGCCTCGCACGCCGACGCGGTCGGCGGCCTGAGCCGCTATGCGTTTTCCCCGGCGGTCCCCGCCGCCGTACCGGACGGCCGGCGGCGAGGGTGACGTGGCAGACGAAGGAGTAGGTACTTCCGGAATGCGTACCCTGATCGAGCACGAGGTGGCCGTTCCGATGCGCGACGGCGTGGTCCTGCGCGCCGACGTGTGGCGCCCGGACGACGGGGCGCGGCATCCGGCGATCGTCTTCCGGACTCCCTACGGGAAGGCGGACCTGCGCCTGGACACCTTGTCCCCGGCTCAGTGCGTGGCCGCCGGCTACGCGGCCGTGGTCCAGGACGTGCGCGGCCGGTTCTCCTCCGCGGGACAGTGGCGGCCGCTGAGCTGGGACCACGAGGGCCCCGACGGATACGACACCGTCGAATGGACGGCCGTGCAGAGCTGGTGCGACGGCAACGTCGGCATGGCCGGGACCTCCTACCTCGGCATCGTCCAGTGGCTCGCCGCCGCCGAGGACCCGCCGCACCTGCGCGCGATCGCGCCGGCGATGACGACGTCGCTGTCCCTGGACCGCGAACAGACCGGCGGCGCACTGCGGCTGGACCACATCGTGAGCTGGCTGGCGCTCACGGCGGCCGACTGGATGCAGCGCGCCGTCGCCACCGGAACCGCCGTCGATCCGGCCGCCGCGCGCGCCGTCGCCGACATCCTGACGGACCCGACCGGAGCGATGCGGCACCTGCCGCTCGTCGAACTGCTCGACGTACCCGGGGTCCCGGCGGGAGTCAGGGACCTGATCGAGGGCGGCGCGGCGAGCATGATCGAGGTCGACTGCGCGCGGATCCGGGTGCCCACCCTTTCGGTCACAGGCTGGTACGACGTGTTCGCGACGGGCACCGTCTCGCTGTTCCGGGCCATGCGCGCCCAGGACGCGGAGCCGGGGCGCCACCGCCTGATCGTCGGGCCCTGGACCCATTCCGGCAGCCTGCCGCAGGTCCAGGGCGAGCTGAACACCGGGCTGTTCGGTTCCGGGCTCGGCAGCCGACTTCCCGCCGCCCACCTGGAGTTCTTCGATCGCCACTGTGTCAGTGAATCAGCAGGCTGCGGTTCCGCCGAGCCCACCGGGCCCACCGCGCCCACCAGGTCCGAGCCGGCCGCGGTTCGGTACTTCCTCATGGGCGCCGACCGGTGGTGCGAGGCGGACGATTGGCCGGTCCAGAGCGCGAGCGAGATCTGCTGGTACCTGGACGCCGACGGCGACAGCGGTGCTCGCACGGCGGCGGGATCGGGCCGCCTGCTTCCGAAGCCGGACCCGGAAAGCTCTCGTTCCGACGGATACCGCTACGACCCGCACGATCCCGTTCCCAGCCACGGCGGCCGGGTCCTGCACCTGGGCCGGCTGGCAGGCGGGCCTCTCGACCAGGGCCGGTTGGAGGCCAGAGACGACGTGCTCTGCTACACGTCGCCGATACTGGACCGGCCGCTGGTCGCGGTCGGGCGCCACCGGGTCCGGCTGTTCTTCTCCAGCAGCGCGCCGGACACCGACGTGATCGCGAAGCTGGTCGACGTGCACCCGGACGGTCGGGCCCTGATCGTCGCCGAGGGCAGCCTGCGCCTGCGTCATCGCGACGGATTCGATCGCGAGACGCTCCTGACGCCCGACGAGGTCGTCGAGATCCGGATCGAACTCGGAGACAGCGCCTGGTCCTTCGCCCCGGGCCACCGGATCCGCCTCGACGTGGCCAGCAGCAACTTCCCCCACCTGGACCGCAATCTGAACACCGGCGATCCGATCGGCCTCACCACCCGTGCCGAGGTCGCCGATCAGCGGGTGTGGCACGGGGCGGCGCGTCCCTCACACCTCAGCCTGTGGGTTCTCGACTCGGATGCCGGGGAGGCCCGGTGACAGCCGTTCTGGACCCGGCCGACCCGCGGGTACCCGAGGCGGACGACTGTGTGCTCGGCCCGTTGCTGCGCCGCCAGGCGGCACAGGACGCGGAAGCCGTCTACGCGGTGTTCCCCGACGGCACCGAGTGGTCCCGCGGCGACACCCTCGATCGGGCGACCCGCACCGCTGCCGCGTTGCAGCGCCTCGGCGCCGACCCGGGAACCAGGGTCCTGATCTGGCTGCCCAACGGCGCGGACGCGCTGCGGGTCTGGTTCGGCACCAACCTGGCCGGCGCGGTCTCGGTGCCGATCAACACCGCGTATCAGGGATCGATCCTCGAGCACGTCATCGCCGACAGCGGCGCGGCCATCCTGGTGACCGTTCCGGAGCTGACGGCCGCCCTGGCGGCAGTCGATCCCGGACGCCTGCGGACCGTGGTCGTGCTCGGCGACGGTGCCGTCGCCGACCTCGCGCCGCACATGGTTCGGGGGCTCGACGCGCCGGTGGGCGATTTCCGGGAACCGGAGCCGTTACAGCCGTGGGATGTCCAGAGTGTCGTCTACACGTCGGGTACCACGGGACCGTCCAAAGGCGTCGTCTCCTCCTACGCGCACCTGTTCACCAGCTGCACCGCGGCCTTCCGCGGCCGGATGGACGCCGGCGACCGGTACCTGCTCAACCTGCCGCTGTTCCATGCCGGCGGGATGATCGGCGCGTACGGGATGCTCGTCGTCGGCGGATCGATCGCGGTGGTGCCCGGCTTCCGGACCGGCGAGTTCTGGGACGTCGTGCGCCGCACCCGCACCACCGGGTGCACGTTGCTCGGGGTCATGGCAGGCTTCCTGCTCAAGGACGGCACAGGGCCCGCACCCGGCGGCCATCCGCTGCGGCTCGTGTACATCATTCCGCTGACTGCGGACACGATGGCATTCGGCGAGCGCTTCGGCGTCGACGTCTACGGGCTCTACAACATGACGGAGCTCTCCTGCCCGATCGTCTCGGAGCCGAACCCGGCCGCGCCGACCTGCGGCCGGGTGCGAGCCGGGATCCAGGCCCGGATCGCGGATCCGCACGACCGCGAGGTGGCGGCCGGGACCGTCGGTGAACTACTGCTGCGTGCGGACCGGCCGTGGGCCTTCGCCCACGGATATCTCGGCCGTCCGGAGGCGACCGCGGCCTCCTGGCGCAACGGCTGGTTCCACACCGGCGACGGGTTCCGCCAGGAGGCGGACGGCAGCCTGACCTTCGTCGACCGGATGACCGACTCGCTGCGGCGGCGCGGCGAGAACATCTCCTCCATCGAGGTCGAGGCCCAGTTGCTGGCGTATCCGGCGATTCGCGAGGCGGCCGTCGTCGCGGTGCCCGGCGAGCACGGCGAGGACGACGTGCTCGCTGTGCTCGCGCCGGTATCCGGCGCCGGCCCGGACCAGGACGCGGACCCGGACCTTGACCTTGACCTTGACCATGGCCTTGACCATGGCCTCGACCTGGTACGACTCGTCGAATTCCTCATCCCCCGGATGGCCTATTTCATGGTTCCGCGATACTTCCGCGTGGTCGACGAGATCCCGAAAACCCCTACCGGCAAGCCGCTCAAGGCCGTGCTGCGCGCGCAGGGGATCACCATCGACACCTGGGACCGCGAGGCCGCCGGCCTCCGGCTCGGCATGGGAGGACTGAAATGAACGATCCCGGTTGGGTCCGACCGGGCTTCGCCGCGTTCGCCGAGGAACGCGGCACGGCGGGCACACTGCTGGCCGAGCTTTCGGAAGGTGTCGCCACGCTCACCCTCAACCGTCCGGAGCGACGCAACAGCCTGACTCACGAGATGGCCCGGGACCTGCTCCGGGGGCTCGTGGTCGCGAGCGGCGACCCGCAGGCGCGAGTCATCGTCCTGCGTGGGGCGGGCGGTACGTTCTGCGCGGGCGACGACGTCGCGACCGTGGAGCGCTGGCGCCACGGGGACCGGGCCGCCGCGCCGTTCGACCACCTCACCTCGGACGCCTACTACCTGCGGATCTGCGAGGCGATGCTGAACGCCCCGAAGCCCGTGGTCGCGGCGGTCGAGGGCGCGGCCGCCGGGGCGGGCGCGGACATCGCGTGCGCCGCGGACTACCGGCTCCTCGCGGACTCGGCCCGGATCGGCAGCTGCCTGGTCGGCGTGGGCCACGTCGGTCACGCGGTCCTGATGTCCCGGCTGGTCGGGCCCGGCCGGGCCACGGAGATCTACCTCACCGGCCGCCTCGTCCCGGCCGCGGAGGCGCTCGCCATCGGCCTGGCCGACCGGGTGGCGCCGGCAGAGCACTTCGACAAGGAGCTGGCCGGCCTGGTCGGGGGATTCGCTCAGGCACCGACCCGGGCGATCGGGTTGTTCAAGGAGCTCCGCGAGCGAAGCTGGGGGCAGCCGGCCACGACCGGCCTGCGCCTGCAGGACGCGTATCACCTGCGGACGCACGCCGAGGTGCAGGACAGCGGCGAAGGGCTGCGCGCCTTCACCGAACGCCGCCCGCCGAACTTCACCGGCGACTGATGGCCGCCGCACTCCCGGAGCAGGCTCCGATCATCGATGTCTGCTCCCTGGTCTACGACGACGAAGGATGGCGCGCCTACCTCGACAGGCTCGCCCGGCACGCGCCGCGCTATCTGGCGGTGTTCGCCAGGTCCTTCACCACGTACTTCGGCGCGGACCTCGGGTCCTACCGCGCGGCGCTGCGTGAATCGGGGCCCACGGGGGCCGTCGACATCCTGCTTCCCGCCGGGCGGCAGCCGTTCGACCTCGACGCGTACATCTCCGAGCGCACCGAACAAGGCGTGCGGGCCGAAGTGATCATGGGCAGTCCGGCCCGGTTACCGGGCGGCGAAGGGGTGAACGACCGGGTGGCACGGATCGCCGCCCACGCACCGCACCGGTTCCACGCGTGGGGCGGTATCACGCTGCGCGACGGCGCGGCCGCCGCCGTCCGTGAGCTGCTTCGCTGCCTGGACCTGGAGATGACGGGCTTCAACATCATTCCCTTCCTCGACGCGGTCGACGTCACCGACGAGGAATTCGCCCCCCTCTTCCAGCTGGCCGACGAAGCGAGGCTGTCGCTCTGGCTGCACACCGGCCACCACTTCGCGTCCGCCGTACCCGCCGACATCTCGACCTGGCGGCACGTGGACCACCTGGCCGCGCGCTATCCCCACATCACGGTGGTCGCCGGGCACGCGGGCTGGCCCGCACTCCTGGACACGCTCATGATCGCCGCACGCCATGACAACGTCCTGCTGGAGATCTCCTCTCACCGCCCCTCACTCATGACCCAGCCCGGAACCGGCTGGGAACCGCTGCTGCGCTACGGCCGGGGCGCGTGCCGCAGCAAGATCATGTTCGGAACCTCAACGTGGGTGAACCCAATTCCCATCGCGACTCTCGCGGCCGAAGTCCGCGATCTGCACCCCGGCGACGAAGGAGCCGTGGCCCACGACTGGCTGTACGGAAACGCATCCGGCCTGCTCGGCCGCACCGGCCACGGATGAGGGTGCCCCGTGGCCGTGTCGCATCACCCGGACCCGCACCGCTGACCGGCCAGGCTCTGCCGCGCCGCGCTCAGCGGCGGTTTCCGTGTTCGCGCCGAACGGCTGACAGGCCGAGTCCGAAGCCCACCACCAAGCCGCTGATCATCTAAAGCGGTCAAGTACAGGGGCCGCCGCGACGGCCGCCAGGTACGGCCCTGGGAAGAAACCCGCCTGCCGCGGTCGCCCGATGGCGCCTGGACGAAGGCACAGAATCCCGATCATCGGCAAAGATTCCAGGCGGGTTTCCTGCAAGCCGACTCAGGTACTACACCGCATCATCTGTCTACATACTCCACGAAACAAGCGGCTGGGAAGATGGGACCGAGGATGTAGCGGATCCATGGCTACCGGTAGCGGGAGTCACCGCTGGAAACACAGGCGCGGGCTGACGGCCAACGAGGGGCGCCACCGCTGTCAGCAGTTCAGGGCCAGAGGGTCCACTCTCAGTCGGAGGGAAATCCGTGGAGCTTCGCAGTCCGGCCCGTGTGGTGGTCGTGGAGTACTTTCCGCTGATACGCCGGGCGGTCGCGCAGACGTTGGCCAGGGACGAGCGCCTGACGGTGGTCGGCACCGCCCAGAGCGCGTCGCACGGCGTTCGGCTCGCCGAGAACGCACGCGCCCACATAGTCGTCACAGACGTGCACCTCCAGGCGCAGAACGAAGGCCTGGAACTGTGCCGCGCGATCAAGAAACTGACACCCCAGCCACGCACCGTGGTCTACGCCGGCGACCGCAGCGCCCAGATCATCGCCGACTGCGTGGCATCCCTCGCGGACAGCTTCGTCCACAAGTCCGTCGAGCCGGAGGACCTGGTCGAGGCGGTCTGGGCCACCTCGCTGGACCAGCGCAGCTGGCTCCTCGGCCGCGAGGCGGCGTGCGCGGCGTCGACCAGCACACTGTCGGCGGCCAACCTGACCCAGCGGGAGCAGGAAGTCGTCGCACTGTTGATGCAGCGCCTGACCAACGAGGAGATCCGCAACGAACTGCACCTGGCCCCGCAGACGGTGAAGAACCATGTCAGCAACGTGCTGCGGAAACTGGGGGTGCAAAGCCGGCGGGAACTGGCGACCCGCGTCTCGAGCCTGAGCGTGCCGTACAAGCCCCGGGCTTGACGATGTTCGCCAACCGCGGCGAGTGAACCGGTAAGCGCGCGGGTGCGTAGTTCTATCCGGATGATGTGTGGGGACCACCATCCCTCGACGGACGGCTTCTGGGCCAGCCGTCCGTCGGGGCCAGGTCCCACAGGATTCAGTCCTTGGACTTCCAGGCCTGTTCCGCCCCGACGGCGGCTCCGAGCAGCGGCGCTTGGAGCGGCATGAGCGCACGTACCACGCCAAGCCGCCAGGCCACCGCCGGTTCTGCCAGGGCGATTCCTGCTTGCAGTGGTCTGGCGAGCAGGTCCCAGGAGCCGATGAGCGAACCGCCCACGACCAGGACGGTGGCCTGGAACCGGGCGAGCCAGGGTGCGACCGCGAGTCCCAGAGCAGTCATGGCGTGGTCGAGGACCTGCTGGGCGGCGGCGTCCGCGGCGCGGGCCCGCTCGGCGATCTCCTTGACATCCGGACCCTTGACATCCAGATCCTTGACATCCGGCTGCGACGGTCCACCTGGGGATCCGGTGACGTCGGCGTAGGCGGCGCGTATGGCGCGCCGCGAGACGGTGTCCTCCAGCGGCCGTCCGTCGTGGGTCAGCAGATCCATCCGTCCCTGCGGTGGCACGTCCGGGCCGTCCGCGACCACCTTGCCGCCGGCCAGGAAACACGAACCGACGCCGCTGCCCAGAGTGATCCCCACTGCGCGTTCGTGCCGCAGCGCCGCTCCTGCGGTGTACTCCCCGAGCAGGAAAGCGTCGGCGTCGTTGACGAACGTCACCGACGCAGGCTCGGGCAGCGCCGACGTCAACGCCGCACGCAGGTCGAAACCGTGGAGTGCCTCGAACTTGCCGACCCCGTGGAACAGCGCGATGCCCGCCTCGTAGTCGAAGGGCCCGGGGACGGCGACCGCCCAGTGCCGGCCGGGTCCCGCACCCGTCGCAAGCGCGGCGGCGACGACGGCATCGACGATGTCGTCTGCGGAGCCATCCGGGGACAGAGGCCGGCGCCATCCTTCGGCAATGCGCACCTGGCGTTCGGCGAGGTCGACCAGACCTGCGGTGACGTGTGTGCCGCCGATGTCGAGGGCCGGAATCCACGCGCTACCGGCTCCGGCCGACCCGGCGGCGCGGGTGCAGATCATCGCACCAGCGCCTTCACGATGCGCACCGCCGACGGCCCCAGACGGCGCAGCGTGTACGGGCCCACGGCGGCCGGGATGGTCAAAGTCTCCGCGTAGGCCAGGTCGTGGCGGTGGCCGTCAGCGGTCTGCACCACCACGCCGTCACCCTCCACCACATTGATCACATGGAAGCGGCCTGCGGTGTCGTCGCCCACCTCCTCGTCGGACTCCAGAACGGTACGCCGGACGTCGAAGAACATTTCCGGCAGGCTGCCGATGACCTCCTCGCGCCAATCCGTCCCCTGACGCAGGGTCCGTGGCTGCTGGACCAGGTCCCGGGCGACCTGGTCCCCCGTGCGGCCGGTGTCCAGGTTGTTGAACGCGTGCTCGACGTGCACCGGCCGCTGGCTGCCGTCCCGGCCCCGCCGCAGCCAGTCATAGAACCGCAGGCTGTAGAGGTAGGGGGTGGCGGAGACCTCCAGCACCACGTTCCCCTCACCGCTGCCGTGCGGGGTGCCGGCCGGGATCAGGAACAACTGGTGTGGATCAGCGGGGAAGCTCTGCACATGGTCGTCCATGGTGAAGGGGCGGCCGTGGTGATGTGCGTCATGGGCTTCACGGTGGAACCTGTCCACGTCGGCATCTCCCCGCAGCCCCAGGTACACCCGGCGTCCGGGTTGGCTGACCATCACGTAGTAGGTCTCGTGCTGGGTGTAGGCCCAGCCGAAGACCTCCTTCATGTAGTCCGGCTGAGGGTGGCAGTGCACAGACAGGGCGCCGCCGCCGAAGGTGTCCAGATAGTCGAAGCGGATCGGGAAAGAAGTACCGAACACCGCATGCACCGGTTCTCCGAGGACCTCTCCGGGGTGCTGGGCGATCAGCATTTGGAAGGGGACCTCGGCGGCGTGGTCTGCGTCCGCACCGATGAGCAGACCGCTCTCAGGCGCGATCAGCTCATAGCCCAGTGCCGTGTTGGGCTGCTTGCGGCCGTAACCGAGTGTTTCCTGGCCCCAGTGGCCGCCCCACGGTGTGGAGTTGAAGGTGGGCCGGGTCCGGAACGGTCGCCGCGACAGAGCGGACAGCGTGCTCCGCAGTGTCTCCCCGGACAACCACTGCGGCTGCTCGGGAACCTGGGTGTCCAGCCACAGCGCGATGTCGTCCACGAGGGTGTCCCGGTGCCGGTCCAGGACCGGCCAGTCGATGTAGAACAGGCGCCGGGTGGTCCCCGGGCCGCGGTCGGACGGCTGGGCCAGGTTCAGGGCTTCCCGGGCCGTGATCGCGGCCTCGGCGTAGCGCTTGGGCAGGTCCGCGTACCACAGCACGTCGTGCTCGACCAGGGCGGCTCCCGGACCGAAAACGATCAGTACCGAACCCGGAGTGCGCTGCGAACGGGGAAGCTCGTCGAAGAAGTCAGCCAGTGCTCTGGTTTCCAGCGCGGCGAAGTCGGGGTCCTCGGCCAAGGCGTCGGCGCCACCGAAGGCGAGGATCCGCTCCCACGGTGCGAATCGCGTGCGCAGGTCCAGCAACGCGGTCGGACGGCCGAGAACATTGAGTGCCAGGGACAGTCCGACGCAGAACTGGTCCCAGTCCGCGATGGCCGGTCCGTCCACCGCCAGGACGGCGCAGTCGGGCGGCAAGGTCGCGGCGGCCGCCGCCCACCCCGACCCCGTGGTCCCGCCCACCGGCGGATAACACGGGTGGGCATCGTAGACAGCGGAACCCGGCATTTGCGATATCTCCTCGATCAGCAAAATCCGTCATGGAACTAAAAGCACGACTACGCCACCGGTCACGTTGATATGTACGAGTGAGCTGCGCTTGTCAGGAAGCTGACACTCCCTCAGGAGGCGGAGGCCTCCCGGGACGGCGGCCTGGACTGCCGCGAGGGGGCGGACGCGACCGGTTTCGGAGTCCGGTTGAACACGCGGTCGCGGATCCTGCGCTCGAACTGGTGCTGGGTGGTGTCGATGTGGGCGGCCATCTGTGCCGCCGCCGATTCGGCATCGCCTGCCGCGATGGCCTCGGCGATGGCGAGGTGCTGGTCGCCCGCGGCTTCCAGCGAGCCCGGCACGTCCCCGTGGAACAGCAGAACGTCCGACTGGGACAGCACCCGTCGGATGTGGGACACACCCGACCGCAGAAAGAGGTTGTGCGCGGCGTCGCCGACACATTCGTGGAACCGTGCGTCGACCCGGGCGAACTCGTCGGTGTCGGCAGCCCTTGCGGCGGTCACCGACAGTTCGGCGTTCTCCCGCAGCGCGCGGACCTCGATCGGAGTCGCGAGCGTCGCGGCACGCCGCGCCGTCTCCGACTCGATCAGCCGCCGGTAGTCCAGCAGCATCAGCACGTGGTCCATCTTGGTGGGCTGGAAGTGCACGAGGTGGTCGTCGGCCAGAGCCCCCGACGAGGCGGCGACGAAGATCCCGACGCCCTTGCGGACGCTGAGCCTGCCGATCCCCGCCAGCACCTTGACCGCCTCGCGGGTGACATTGCGGGTCGCCCCGAGGATCTCGGCCAAGCCCTGCTCGGTCGGCAACCGGTCGCCCGGCATCAGGTTCTGCTCGGCGATGTAGCCCAACAACTGCTCCGCCACCAGCTCGTACCCCGGACGGTAGCGGTCCGACGTCTCGCCCACCACGCGACTCCTCGCCCTCAAATGAATCAGATCTATTTGGCCGCCACTATCGCATCGCCCGGCCCGGAAGGGAAGTATCTGAGAGAACTTTGCGCAACATCAGGCGCAGAGATCGCCTTCCAGCGTATCAAAACGACCGATAACGCCTCTGGCAATGGTGGCCGACTCGCTAGATAGATCTGGTTCTTTCGTCCAGATGGAGGGAGATACTGGGTTCGACGACCTGCCGTCGTCGAAACACTGCTGCACTTCGGCGCTCCACCGGCCAAGATCGGACGCATCATCTCCCCGATAGATGTGAACTATCGAGAGCAACGTCGGAGAGCCGATCATGACGGCAGGCTGTCGGGCACACTGGCGTCATGAAACCTCTCACCTGCGGCCACGTCGCCGTCGCGGGAGCCAGCCGCACGTGTCGCCATCTGTTCGAGAGCCCATCCGCCGAAAGCGTCAGCTTCTTCAGACTGCTGCTGGGCGACGGCATGCGGTGGGAACTCCGCTGCCCGATATGCGTCGACGACGCGGCGGAGGTGTTCGAGGTCTGCGAGGGTTGCGTCAGCCGCGCTGAAGAGGACGGCGAGTTCTTGGGCTGGCGTGGCGAACCCGGTATCGGCGAACGTCCCGAGCCCGTCGACCCGACGATCGCGACTTCGGTACTGCCGGACGAGCTCGGCAGCGTCATGGACATCGCGCCGGTGGCCACACAGCCCGGGGTCTGGCTGGTGCTGGACCGGGAAGGGGCGATCGTTCGGTGGGACACACAGTCGGGGCTCACCTCCCCTCAAGCCGTATCAGAGGTCCCCGACGAGTCAGCCCGAGAACCCTGGATGAACCACCGCGCGGGAACCCGGCTGCACAGCTCGGCCGACGGCAGGTTCGCCGCCGTCGTCAACGACTTCGGCCGCCACGGCTCGGTCATCGATCTGACCACCGCGAAGACCACGATGGTCCTGGACGGAGGCGGCTACCACGAGGAGACGGTGCCGTTCTCCGTCGCGTTCGCCGAACACCGCGGGCGCACGGTCGTCATCCACCGGACAGCCTGGAACCGACTCGACGTCAGCGACCCGGCCACCGGTGAACTGCTGACAGCTCGCGTGACAAGCACCTCGGAACGCGACGGCCTGCCGCCCGAACACCATCTCGATTACTTCCACGGCGCGATCTCGGTCTCGCCGAACCAGCGACGAATCGCCGACGACGGCTGGGTCTGGTCACCCGTCGGGGTCCCGGTCGTCTGGAGCCTGGAGCGATGGCTCGGTGCGGACGTGTGGGAATCCGAGGACGGACCGTCACGATGCAGGCTGACCCAACGCTGGTACCGCTGGAACAACCCATGGTGCTGGCTCGACGACGACTACATCGTGATCGGCGGCATCGGAGACGACGACGAGGCCATGCTCGACGGAGTCGAGATCTACCAGGCGGAGACGGGCACTCGCACCGGAATGTTCGCCGGCCCGCAGGGGCAGCTGTTCGCCGACGCGAGGCGCCTGTACTCCGCCTCGCCCGGCGGCCTGGAGGTATGGGACCCCGACACCGGACAGCGCACGGCCACGATCGCGGGATTCGTACCGACGCATCACCATGTCGGCTCCGGCGAGCTCGCGGTGCTCGATGACAGAACACTGCGACGCTGGCGCACATCATCAAGAGGTGCCGCATAGGCGACCGGCTATCGGAGCACTTCAGCGGTGAGGCGACTACATCAAGGTCAGGCGAGGATGAAATCGCCGCTCATCTCGAAATACTCGAACCGTTTCGATGCCAGCTCCTCCGGCACGACGCCTTCGACCCGCCGGATGGAACGTATCAGCATCTCCTTCACCCCGAAGACGACGTCGCTGTCGAGGTACTCACTCTCCGCGTCGAACAGGTGGGTGGTGAGCGCCTGGTATCCGTCCGCGCTGACGCGGAAGTGGATATGCGCGGCTCGCCAGGGATGGCGGCCGAGCGCGGCCACCATCTTGCCGACGGGACCGTCGGTGGGGACGGGGTAGGGGACCGGACGCACCGTCCAGCAGTCGAAGCCGCCGTCTGCTCCGGTACGGAAGCGGCCGCGCAGATTCCCGGGTGTCTGTTCCGGATCCTGCACGTCGTACAGGCCCTTGGCCGAGGCTTGCCAGACGTCGACGATCGCTTCGGCGATCGGTTCACCACCCGTGGTGAGCACTCGGCCGGTCAGGTGCAGGGGGTCGCCGTCCTCGGGACGCGCGATCACGGCGCCGTTCTCGCGCCACGGCGCGTCCGCGACCCAGAACGGCCCCAGCACCGTGGACTCGGTCTCGCCCGCATCGGAGTAGTGGTCGACGAGGTCGACCAACATCGACAGGCCGAGTGTGTCCGACAGCAGGATGAATTCGTTCCGCCTGTCGTCGGTCATGTGGCCGACCGCGGTCAGGAAAGCGATGCCGGCGGCCCACTCGTCCTGGGTCAGCACGACTTCGGTGGCGAACGCGTGCAGGTGCGTGATCAGGGACCGGATGATGACGCGCAGCCGCGGATCGGGCACTTCTTCATGGCTGGCGAGGACGTTGGCGGTGAGTTCTTCCGGCGAGATCATGGCGGCTCCTGGGCAGATGCGGATTCAGGGTTCAGCTTCGTCAAGGCCCTTAACCAAGGCCAGCAACGGTATGTGACGGGCAGTGGTTACCCGCAAGGGCTGATGGTTCCCACTGGGTACTGCTGGACGGCTGCCGAAGCGGACCTCTGCGGAACTGCGGCAACGCGTGCGGGGATGAACCCAATGGCTCTGCCGCACGTAAGAAGTCCACGCGCCCTACGGCCGGCCCGCTTGCCCAGGCGCGCCAGAGCCGCGAACGAGGAGGCGACGTGGACGACGACCTCACCGACTCCCAATGGGCCCGCCTGGAGCCGCTACTGGCGCAACCGGCGAACCGGCGCAAAGGCGGTCGGCCCCAGCTCAGATCACGTCGACAGCTCATCGACGGCATTCGCTGGCGCTTCCGGGAAGGCGCAAGTTGGAACCGCCTCCCCGCAGAGTACGGACCGCACCAGACTGCGTACGCGCTGTTCTACGAGTGGCGCGCGGACGGTACCTGGGAACGGCTGGCCACCGCGCTCGGCGACAGCGCCGACGACCGCCGTATTTTGCCTTGGATCCACGACGGGAGCTTCCAAGCGCGCGATGAACCCTGATCCACCGGAGCGGTCCCGGGAACACATCGGGGAAATGATCTGAAAGTTCTCACACCCCGCGAGTCCACATGTGAGTAGTGCGCAGGGGGCAGCTCCAAGCTCCTACGGTACCCGATGGGAACCATTACCCCTTGCAAGTAACCACTACCCATTGCATACCGTTTCTGACGTGCCCGGGCACCGGGAAAGCACCGGGCACCTGGCCAACTAGACGTCCGTGACCGCAGAGAGGACCGACGGGACCGCTCCCGCCTCCTCCGCGAGTGCACCAGGGAATCCGCCATGACGTACACAGCCACGATCGAGGGTTGCCAGCCTCTGTGTCGGGATCGCGAGAACTCCGCAGAGACCTTCATCCGCGCCGTTTACGACAAGCACGGGCCGTACCTGCTCCGGTACGCGTCAGGACTGGCATACGGCGACCGCCACCAGGCCGAAGACCTCGTCCAAGAGACGGTACTCCGTGCCTGGCGGTCCGCAGCCACTCTCGATCCTCTTGCCGACGGCATCCGGACATGGCTCATCAAGGTCTTGCGCAACCTGGCCATCGACCGCCACCGCGCACGGCGTAGCCGCCCGCCGGAGACCACCGATCAAGAAGTGCCCGATATACCGGTACACGAGCCCACCGACGCGGTCGACGTCAAGACAATCGTTCATGACGCCATGAAAGACCTCTCACTGATACATCGCGAGATCTTGATATATGTCAAGTTCCTCGACTATTCCGTCGGGCAAACCGCGCAGCTGCTCGGCATTCCGCCCGGCACCGTCAAGTCGCGCACCTACCTGGCGCTGAAAGCCTTGCAAGAGGCCCTGGCGAAGCGCGGCTTCACCCCTTGAACCGCCTTGACAAGCGGCGTGAGGTTCGCGCGGTCCAGAGAACCCGCGATCTCCCTGTAATCGTAGTCCGCGCTCCCGGTCAGGGGCGAGAAGGCGTTCCTGGGCGCGGTGCCGCCGGCCATGGGGGCTCCGGGTCCCAAGCCGCGCCGCTGGGTGGCGGTCTCCGCGGTACCGTTAGCGCTCAGCAGCCGGGACACGACCTTTCTCGGCCCGGTGCCGGTCGGCCCCCTCGAAGACGGGCAGGCGGCCGACATCGCCGCCAACGCGGGCTTCGCCAGGGCGATGCAGCCGACCCAGGACCGGATCAACGAGGTGCTGCGATCCCTCGGTACGACCGAGACGTTCCCGGCATTCGTCGACGGAGTCGTCACGGTTCCTGACCGTACCGCCGCGCTGACGGTACCCGGGTTCGAGTTCCCGCGCAGCGACGCCCCGGCCACGGTGCGTCTGGTGGGCAACCTGACCCCGCGCCGCCCGGCAGACTGGCGGCCGCCGACCTGGTGGTCGGACCTGAACGGCTCACGATCACCTGAGCCGAGCCAAACCAAGCCCCGCTGGAGCTTTTCCGGTCGATCATGTGCGGAGCCAGATGACGAAGGCTGCGAGGGTGGTGGCGGTGCCGAGGAAGACGCAGCCTGTCGACGGAACGCAGAGCGCGATCAGGCCATACCTGATCGCCTGATCGCGCTCTCGGGTGTTGCCGGAGTCGTCCCCTGGGCCCGAGGCAGGGGTCCTGCGGCTGCTACTGATTGCCTGCCATCTGCGCGCCGAGGGTGTCGAGCGCCTGCTGCACCAGAGCCTGGGTGGTGTCGTTCAGGTTGGCGTTGGTGCCGTTCACGACCCACTGCGGGCCGGAGAAGATCACCACGGTCACGCCGTCGCTCACTCCGCCGGTGGTCCCGCTGTCCGGGATGCCGAGCAGCGAGGCCGTCTTCACCGACGCCTCGCCGAGCTCGCGCGAGTCGTTGGACGAGGTGGTCTGGTCGTTCGCGGTCTGGGTGTCACCGAGGATCGCGCCGATGACCTGGCCCTGATAGAAGACCAGCGCGAACTGCCCGCCGGCTATGCCGTGCTCCTGGTAAAAGAAGTGCGGGCAGGGAGTCTGGTTGTCCCAGCAGTCGGCGCCCAGCACGTAATACGGCACGTGGTGCGCTGCCAAAGACTCGCCGTTGCTGTCTGTGAAGGTCGTGCTGTCCTGGTGGTCGGGGTCCGGATCCGGGTCGCTGCCGTCGTCATCGATGGCCATGCTCGACGTGTAGGCGTAGACGCCACTGGCGACCTGGTACACGTTCACGTTCATGGCCCGCGTCATCGTGTTGATGTGCGGCTCCGTGTTGACCTGGTTCGCGGCCGTCGAGTTCTGCTGGACGCCGGCCAGCACCTGGGCCGCCGTGTAGTCGGGCGAGGCGGCCTTCCGCACCGCGGCGGAGTGGCTGGCCGCGGCGGCGTGGGGAACCGCGGCGTGAGCGTTCGCGGCGGCGAACTGGGTGGCGAGCGCGAGAGCTCCGGCGGCTGCCAGAGCAACGCGCATGCGAGTCGGTGACATGGGGTGGGGGTGCCTCCATTCTCGTCAGGAAAGTTTCCTAACGCGCATGGAAGCACCCTTCCACGGGGTGCACAATCATTTTCGGTTGATCATCTTTAAGTTTTCTTCATGTTCGAGGACTGAGTTTCTCGATCTTGTGGAGAGGGCACTCTTCGACGCCACGATGCCAACATTCACAGCCACGGAACCCTCCCCCACGAAGCGAGAGGGTTCCGGACCTGCATCTACCGCACAACCCGATCTTTGCCGTCAGTCGAGATAGGCGGACCCGACCGAGACAGGGGTCAGTGGGTGGAGGATGCCGACGGCGCAGCCGTTTTGATCTCTGAGCCGTCCGGGGCAATGACCCACCACACCGAGAAGACGCCCTGGCCGCTGGTCTGGCCGGCGGCGGTGTCCTTGGCGAAGTAGTACATCGGCCAGCCGGCGATGGTCAGCTGCTTGGTCCCGTCGGTGCGGGTGATGGAGCCGACGAGACCGGCGGAGATGCCGCCGACCGAGGTCGTGGCCGGTACCGGGGGCCAGGCGGTGATACATCCGCCGGTGCTGGCGCAGTTGGACGTCGGCGGGTTCGCACTGTCCTTGTCGAAGCGGTAGAGGGTCATTCCCTTGGCATCCACGACGATGGTGCCGAGCCCGGGCGCCGACGCCGTGGTGACGTCCGCCGACGCCGCGGATGCCGACGTCGGGGACGCCGACGGCGCGGATGCCGTGGCGGAAAGCGCTGGCGAGGACGGCGCTGCGGCCGACTTGCTCGGGCTCGAGCTGCCGCACCCGGCAGCGAGCATCAAAATCGCGAAACCTGCGGTCGCGACACCGCAAGTCTTGATCACGTTGAGTCGCATTCTGTTTGCCCTTTTCTGATAAGGGGCCGGAGTGGACATGAGACGGCCGGCCGACGGTTGTGCTTTACGACGATCACCGTGGAACGGTTCAGTCGGTGCCGCCGGGCTGCAGGCTGGGTGAATGCGACATGTGCGGCGACCGCGTCGATGCCGGGGCGGGCGCAGGGATTCCAGGCTGCGGACGCTCGCGTGGCAGGAGATCGCCAGCAAGGTCAGGGGCTGATACCGTTCTCGACCTCGTGGGTCAGGCGAGAGTGCGGCAGCCGGTGCAGCCTCTGCCCGCGCAGCCGCCGAATCACGCGATCACATCAGGCGGATTCGTCCAGTCTCTTCCTGACGCTTTGGGCGAGGCTCGTGGCGTGGTCGAACGGCTCGGTGGCTCGGGAGGCGATTTCGGCCGCGCAGGAGCTGCGCCGCACCGCGCGGCGAAGCTTCGCCGCCCGTTTCCTGCACCGGGATGCCTCGCAGTCGGTGTTGACCTGATCGCATCCTGAGCGGACTGCTTCAATATCTTGATCATCAGGGCTCAGCAAGCAGCCGACAAGGCCGGCTGCCGCGCTCTAAGCTCGCTTCCACCGGACGAGACGCGGGGGTTGAGGCATGGATCTGTACTGGTGGGGCCGGGACCCGCTCCGGGTCGACCGGAGCCTCAGCTCGCCCACGCGGGTGGTGCTGGAGCTGGCTTGGATCCCGGGCGCGGGGGTGGAGGCGTCGCTCGCGGCGGAGGTGCTGGCCGGTGCGGCGAGGCCGGGCCAGTTGTACTGGCCGATCGGGTCGGTGGCTCTCGTGGCACCCGGGGCCGGTGCGCACCCGGGAGTGGGGCCCGCTGTGGACACAGCCCGGCAGCTGTGTCCGGCGGCGACGGTGACGGTGGTGGAGGAGACAGTGGCCGCGCTGGCCGGGGCGGGACTGGACCCGGAGCCCGCCGCGTGTGTCGTGGTGCACTCGGACGTGGCACACACCTCCGTCGCCGTCGTCGCCGGACGCGAGGTGGTCGCCCGTGGCGTAGCCGCCGGCGGCGCGCAGGGTCTGGCCCAGGCGGTGATCGGTCACCTGCGTGCCGAACATGGGCTCGACGTCGGACTGGAGGAGGCATGGATCGCCGCCGTCGACGGCGGCGCGTTCCGGCCCTCGGCCTCGCCACCGGTGGCGGGTCCCCGGACCATGACCGGCAGGGTCGTCGCCGAGGACGGCACCATCGTCCGCCCCCAAGCCACTGTGACGCCGACGGAGCTGCGGGCTGTCCTGACCCCCGCCTACCAGCCGGTGACGGACCTGGTGGCACAGGTGTTGCGCGATGCGCCGCCCGAGACCGCCCGGCAGGCGGTCGCCGGCGGACTACTGCTGACCGGTCAGCACCCCGCCGGAGTGGATGAGTACCTGGCCGGCCTCAGCGGGTTGCCCGCGCGGCGGACGGTCGACCCGAAGGGGAGGTACGACCGTTTCAGGACCCTGCTCGACGGGGTGGACCGGCTGTTCACTGAGCCGGATACCCGCCCCTGACATCCTGTTGGAGTACCCGGCGGCGCTCGGCGGGGATGACCTTGCCGCCATCGTCGAGGAACCGCGCGACCGGCAGCGTCGCGGCACCCCGGGCCACGGCGTCGCGGCCCAGGCGGCCGAGTTCGAGGCTGGTGCGGGAGAACGGGTAGCGCAGCGAGTGCTCGCGGGCGACCTCGCGGACCCGCGGCAGGATCTCGTCGGCCAGGAGCAGGCCGGCCCAGCCGCCGACGATCACGCGCTCGGGGTTGAACAGGTTGATCAGGTTGCCGATGCCGACGCCGAGGTGCACGGCCGTCTCGTCCAGGACGGTCCGCGCGGCTCGGGCCCGCGCCGAGGCGGGGTCTTCGTGGGCGGCGGCCAGGATGTCCAGCAGCGCGGCCTCCTCGTCCATCGGCGCGGGAGCGGCCGCATGATCGGCAGCGGCGCCGGCCGCGGGTCCGGTGACGGCCGCAGGTCCAGTGCCCGCCGCCGATCCAGTGACGGCCGAGCCGTGCTCAGCCCGCTCCACTTCGCAGAACCGCGCGATGATGGATTCGGCGCCGATGTACGCCTCCAGGCATCCGCGGGCACCGCAGCGGCACTGTCGGCCGCCGACCTCGGCGGTCACGTGGCCCCACTCCCCCGCGCTGGTCGTCGACCCGCGGTAGGACAGACCGCCGACGGTCATCGCGGACCCGATGCCCGAGCCGATCAGCAGGAAGACCGTGTCGGCGGCGCCGAGCCCGGCGCCGAACCACATCTCGGCCTGCCCCATGGTGCTCACGCCGTTGTCGATGAAGACCGGCAGGTCCGTGACCTCGCGCATCAGCGCCGCCATCGGGACCGCGTCCCAGCCGATCGTCTGACAGTGCACGACCGAGTCCGGGTGGCCGACCACGATGCCCGGCAGCCCGATACCCACGCCCAAGACCGGGACCGGGACCGGGACACCGAGGCCCGCGTCCGGCACGCCGACGGCGGCCAGCCCGGCCGCGATCTCGGCGACCACCGCCTCGGGTTCGTACCGGCCCGCCACGACCGGGATCTCCGCCCGGGCCAGTTCGTTGAGAAGCAGGTCGAAGCGCTCGACCCGGATGTGGGTCTCGCCGACGTCCACGCCGACCACCTGGAAGCCGGGGGCGTTCACGTCCAGCAGGATGCGCGGCCGGCCGCCCTCCGACTCCACCGCGCCGGCCTCGACGACCAGGCCGGCCTCGATCAACTCGGCGACCACGCTGCTCACCGTGGCGGTGCTCAGCCCGGTCGCCCGGCTCAGGTCCAGCCTGCTGATCAGCCGGTGGAAGTACAGATGCCGCAACAGCAGGGACTTGTTCGACCTGCGGACGTCACGCACGTCGCGGACGTTCCCGCCGCCCTGGACCGCCATGAACCTCCTTCATCGTGCGCATCCCCCGTCCCCTTGACGTCACCTTAAACCAGAAGTTAAATCGGACCACGAACTTAGGCGTGAAAAAAGGCGGCCGGCCGCTCCCACGGCCTGTCGTACGGCACGAGGCCAGGTCCACCCCGCCACCTCCTTGCACAGCTGCACAGGGGGCGGGCACACCTCAGGAAGGTGTCCCAATGCACGGACTCGCTCATCGCCGCACCACCGCAGCACTCACCGCAGCAGCTGTCGCCCTGTTTCTCACCGCGTGCGGCAGCGACACCAAACCGTCGGCCACGAACACCAGCGGCTCCTCCGGCGCCCCGGCGTCCGGCCAATCGATCACCTACTGGGCCAGCGACCAGGGCAGCTCCATCGCCGACGACGTCAAGGTCCTGACTCCCGAGCTCAAAGCCTTCACGGCCAAGACCGGCGTCAAGGTCAACCTGGAAGTCATCGGCTGGAACGACCTGCTCAACCGGATCCTGGCCGCCACCACCTCGGGCCAGGGTCCCGACGTGGTCAACATCGGCAACACCTGGTCCGCCTCACTGCAGGCGACCGGGGCGTTCCTACCCGTCTCCGCCGACGTCATGACCCAGATCGGCGACACCGGGCGGTTCCTGCCCGGTGCGCTGGCCGCGACCGGCGCCGCGGGGAAGCCCCCGGTGGGCGTGCCGATCTACTCCACGGCCTACGGGCTCTACTACAACAAGGCCGCGTTCGCCGCCGCCGGCATCGCCAGTCCACCGGCGACCTGGGACGACCTGGTCGCGGACGGCAAGAAGCTGACCGACGGGACCAGTAAGTGGGGCCTGACCCTGGAGGCCGGCCAGATCCCGGAGAACGCCCACGCCGCGTTCGTGTTCAGCGAACAGCAGGGCGGGTCGTGGTTCGACGACGCCGGCAAGCCGACGTTCACCACGCCGCAGAACGTCGCGGCGATCAAGCAGATCGTCGGCTTCATGGCCACGGACAAGATCGTGAACCCCAGCGACGCCGAATCCTCCAACGGGACCGAGGCGCTCCAGGAGTTCGCCAGCGGCAAGGCCGCCATGCTCATGTGGCAGCCCGCCGGGGCCAACCTCGCCAAGTACGGCATGACCGCGGACCAGTACGGCGTCGCGCCGCTGCCGTTCCCGGCCAGCCCGCCGGCCGGCAGCAAGCACATCGACTCCATGGTCGGCGGGATCAACCTGGCGGTGTTCGGGAACACCAAGCACAAGGACGCCGCGCTGCAGTTCGTGAAGTTCATGACGAGCCAGCCCGAGGAGATCACGCTCAACAAGGCCTACGGCTCGCTGCCGTCGGTGTCCGACGCCTACTCCGACCCGGCGTTCAAGACCACCGACGACACGGTGCTGCAGAACGTCCTGGCCTCCTCGGCGACCGCGATGCCGGAGATCGTGCAGGAGAGCCAGTTCGAGACCTCCGTGGGCACGGCTATGAAGACCCTGTTCGCCGACGCCGCCGGCGGCAAGGCGATCACGGACTCCATGGTCGGCGACGCGCTCAACCAGGCCCAGCAGAAGATGGAAGCAGGGGGCTGACCCACTGCGCACGGCGGCCGGTCCGCACCCCGTCTCACCAGGGGGCGCGGGACCGGCCGCCGCGACCGGTCGGCGGTACCCCGTGTCCGGAACGGAAGGAAACGCGCTCACGATGACCGTAGCCACCGACAGCGATCGATCCCTGCGTCGGCTGGCGGCGGCCGATCGCCGCCGGTCGACGCGGCACAAAGCGCTGCCGTACCTGTTACTGCTCCCCGCGATCTGCTTCGAGCTGCTGGTGCACGTGATCCCCATGCTCGTCGGCGTCTGGATCAGCTTCAAGCAGCTCACCATCTACTTCATCCGCAACTGGACGGGCGCCCCGAGCGCGGGCCTGAACAACTACCGGTTCGCGCTGAACTTCAACAACGCGGTCGGCAAGGCCCTGCTGCACTCGTTCTTCGTGACGCTGGGTTTCACAGTGCTCGTGGTCGCCATCTCGTGGCTGATCGGGACCGGCGCCGCCGTGTTGATGCAGAACCCCTTCCGGGGGCGTGGTCTGCTGCGCACGTACTTCCTGGTCCCCTATGCGCTGCCGGCCTTCAGCGCCACCATCACCTGGGAGTTCATGTTCCAGCGCGACCACGGGCTGGTGAACCAGGTCATCGTGCACGATCTGCATCTGACCTCGCACGCGCCGTTCTGGCTGATCGGGAACAACGCTTTCGTGTCGCTGGTCATCACGGCGGTGTGGCGAACGTGGCCGTTCGCGTTCCTGGTGGTGACGGCGGGGATGCAGAGCATTCCCACCGACCTGTATGAGGCTGCTGTCGTGGACGGGGCCGGGGTCTGGCAGCGCTTGCGGAAGATCACACTGCCCTCGTTGCGGCCGGTGAACCTGGTGCTGGTGCTCGTGCTGTTCCTGTGGAACTTCAACGATTTCAACACGCCGTTCGTGCTGTTCGGGAACGTGGCCGCGCCGCAGGCGAACCTACTGTCGCTGCAGATCTATGACACGTCGTTCCAGAACTGGAACTTCGGGTCGGGCTCCGCGATGTCCGTCCTGTTGCTGCTGTTCCTGCTGGTCGTGACCGTGGCCTACCTGGCCGCCACCAGCCGGGGAAGGAAGGCTGCCGATGTCTAGCACTCCCGGTCCGGCGCGCTCCCCCGGCGACGCGAAGTACCGCTCTCCGCTGGCTCCGCCGAAGTCGTTCCTCTGGACGCGGCGGATCGCGTTGACGCTGCTGGGGTTGTTCACGGCCACGCCGCTGTTCGTGATGATCAGCAGCTCGGTGAAGCCGTTGGTCGATGTGCAGGGGTCGTTCGACTGGCTGCCCTCGCACCTGACGTTCCAGCCGTATGTGGAGATGTGGAGCACGGTTCCGCTGGCTCGGTACTTCGTGAACAGCACGGTCGTGGCGGCGTGTTCGACGGTGATCTCGGTGGTGATCGCGGTCTTCGCGGCCTACGCGGTGAGCCGCTACCGCTTCCGAGGACGGCAGGTGTTCCGCGTGACGGTGCTGTCCACGCAGATGTTTCCGGGGATCTTGTTCCTGCTGCCGCTGTACTTGATCTACGTGAACATCGGGAACGACACGGGCATCACGCTGTCGAACACCCGGCTGGGCCTGATCGTCACGTATCTGACGTTCACGCTGCCCTTCTCGATCTGGCTCCTGGCAGGCTACTTCGATTCGATTCCGCGCGAACTGGACGAGGCCGCGGCGGTGGACGGCAGCGGGCCGTTGGGCACGTTGCTGCGGATCGTGGTGCCGGCGGCCCGGCCGGGGATCATCACGGTGGGGGTCTATTCGTTCATGACGGCTTGGGGCGAAGTCCTGTTCGCGTCGGTGATGACGGATGACAACACTCGGACCTTGGCGGTGGGGCTGCGGAACTACGCCTCAGAGAATGACGTCTACTGGAATCAGATCATGGCGGCTTCGCTGGTGGTGAGCGTGCCGGTGGTGGTTGCCTTCCTGGCCTTGCAGCGTTATCTGATCGCCGGTCTGACGGCGGGGTCGGTGAAGTAGGGCGTTGTTGGCCTGTGTGTGGGTGGCTGGTGGCGGATGGGTGTGGCGGGTGCGGTTTGCTTGTGGGTTTTAAGGGCTTTTTACGGCTTCGCGCATGGTTTGATGACCTCGCGGGGGGACGCAGTTCGGTTGAACGAGTCATTTCGCGCTGGCGGCCGCCGGTCTTCGCGAACACGACCACGCATGAGTCCGAGTCACTGCGCACGCGTCGTGCGGGCGGCCGTCTGCCCCGTGTGGTGGGCACGAAAGATCAAAGGCAGCGCGGGGTCCACTGTGCCAAGCTGACCGGACAGCCGGTGTCAAGAAATAGCGCTCAACGGCAACCGCGACCCGGTCGGGAGCGACCCTTCATTCAAGCTTTGAAACAACCGGAGGTGCTGGAGCGGCGCAGCGCGCCGGTCGCATGTCGGCGCGCTGCTCCCCCGGCGGGCGCGGAGTGGTTCAGTCGGTGTCGAGGCGCTGGACGCTCCACAGTTGGTCCGGGGAGTCCAGCTCGGTCCAGGAGACCGCCTTGGCCAAGTCTGCCGACGACCCCTGGGCGATCGTCGCGAAGCGGCCGGTGCCGACGTTCTTGAGCAGGAACCGGCTGCCATGCGGGTGGCGTCGTCGACGAGGTACAGGGCCGGGGCGATCAGCACCGGATGCCGGTTCACGGCCTGTTCGGGCGTCATCCCGTCGCGTTGCCCGCTGGGGTCGTGGAGCTGCCGGGCGTGGACGATGCGCACCTGGCGTCCGGCCTCGAAAGCGCCGCGGTAGAAGGGGTCGAAGATGCAGTGGTAGGCCGCCGGGTCGGGGCCGCCGTCCGGGGTCGCCAGCGGCGGGTATTTCTGCATCAGCCATTTGCTCGGCGTCGAGTAGACCATCGCGATGTCGGCGTCCGGTTCGATCCCGGCCACCAGCGCGCCCGCCGTATCGAACTCCTCGCCGAGCCGGGCCAGTTCGGCGTAGACGCGTCCGGGCTGCCCGCTGTGGGGCAGGATCCCGCCCCAGTACGTCTCGGCGCCGAAGTGCGGGGTGTGCCAGTGCCAGTACTCGATCATGCGCGCGCCCCGGCCGACCAGCGCCCAGGCGGCCTGCCGCCACTGCCCGTCGAAGGCCGGGCGGTTGTCCCAGGGGAAGCCGATGGAGCCGGCGTTGGTTTCGGTGACCAGGAACGGCGCCTGGCGTGAGGAGAACATCCAGTCCGCGGTCTGGTAGAGGGCCCAGACACCGGTGGTCTTCCACTTCTGTTCGTGGCTGTCCGGGGTCGGGTCCGGGAGGGCCAGGCCGTCCTGCATGTCGTAGTAGGGGTTGCCAGAGGCGATGTCGAGGCTGTCGGTCAGCTCGTCGTCCTCCACCGCGGCGCGGGTGTAGGAGATGCACGTGGTGACGAACTGCTCGTCGTCGGGCGAGATCGATCCATGGCTATTATGCAAGCAGGCTCTTATAATGGGAGCTGACTCGCCGATTCGGCACGGAAGGACATCGATGGCCACCCCGCAGGGCACGCAAGCCATACCGTCGTCGCAGACCACCGGTCGCGTCAACCAGAAGCGGCGCACCCACACCGCGATCGTCGCCGCCGCCGCGAAGCTGATGAACTCCGGCAGCGAGGTGACGATGCCGGAGGTCGCCAAGGCCGCGCTCGTCTCGGAAGCCACCGCCTACCGCTACTTCCCCGACCTGGCCAGCCTGCTGGCCGAGGCGATGGCCGACACACTCCCCGAACCGGCCGAAGCCCTGGCCGCCGTCGCAGACTCCACCGACCCCGTCGAGCGCATCGGCGCCGCCGCCGAGTACCTGGCCCGCCACGTCTTGGCCCGCCAGGGCGCGGTCCGCGCAATGATCGCCGCGACCATCATCAGGCCAGCCGCTTCATCGCAGCGCCCGGGCCTGCGCTTCGGGCTCATCACCGAGGCGCTTCAACCTCTCGCCGACTCCTCTACCGTCGACGAGGAGGCATTGACCCAGCTCAAGCGCGACCTGTCGGTCGTGATGGGAGCCGAGGCGCTGTTCTCGTTGATGGATCTCAGTGGTCTGAGCCCGGAGGACGCCGTCGCCAGCATCGTACGGACGGCGACCACACTCACCCGCGTCACGGTGGTCGGCGGATAGTCGGTAGCAGCCGGCGCAGGAAGGTATGGGGCGGGTTGTCACCGACGTGGCCTGATTCACGCCTGGCGAGGTGCGGGCTCACGTCTTGTGCAGTTTGACCCAGACCACCACTTGAAACGCGACCTGATCGGGAGCTCCGCGGTAGTCGTACTGAACGTCGACGATGCGCAGCAGCGCCACTCTGTTGTCGCTGGTGATGTTGCAGACGAGCTGGCCCGGGTGGATGCGCGCGGGGGCCAAGGTGACGCCGTAGTCCTGCTCCAGGGCGCAGTCGTCGAAGGTGCCGATGGTTCCGGGCGGGAGGACGGCGATGTCGGCGTTCCGGTTGCCGTGCAGGCTGTCGTCAGTGTCGCTGAACCAGACGTCGTCGACCTCGGTTCCCGGCGCCTTCACCACTCCCCAGTCGGGTGCGTTCGAATCCAGGTCCGCGACCTCGCCGGGCCGCAGCGTCAAGAGCCCTGATCGCCGTTCTGGTTCGGGCGGCGGCGGTTGTGGCTTCAGCGTCATGCCGGCCGGGACGCGCGGGTGACCGCTGGTCGGCTCAGGGTCCAAAGCCCAGACCGCACCTGCGGCGATGGCCACTGCGACGCCAAGAACGCCGGCCGCGAGCATGCCACGACGGCTACGCAGGCCCGGACGATCGCGCCACGGCACACGGGACCGGCCGAGAGTGGTCGTGGCGCCGACGGCAGTGGGTGGCGCCTCCGCCGAGGATGGCTCGTCCGGCACGTCAGGCAGAGCTTCACTGCCGGTCGCAGGGATAGTCAGAGCACTGACAGTTGGGGCGGCAGCGTTTGCAGCGGGGTCACCGGCCAATTCCCACAGCTGCCGCCAAGCGACCGGGTCCTCGCCGCAGCTCTGGACGAACGCCTGAAGCAGCTCCCAGCTCGGCCGGCGTCGTCCGCTCTCGGCGGTCGACAAACTGGCGTGGGAGTACCCGGACTTGTGCGCCAGCTCCCGCAATGTCAAGCCTTGGTCGTCGCGCAGCCTCCGCAGCCGGTCGGCCAGGGCCGCCAGGGCGCCGGCGCCGACGACCTCGCTCCGCTTGCGTCCTGCCACTCATCACTCCCCGGCCGAACAAGACTGAACAATAGGCATTGTTCAGTCTTGTTCACACGCGCGGCAAGGGCACGACCAGTCGGCGGAACCGCATCACATACTCCTGACATATCGCAGGCTGCTGCGATCACGAGGCAGCCGCCCGGCCGGTCGGCTGTCAGCTCGGGATGCATGGGAGTGCCGGATGAACAAAACGTTGAGGCTGAAAACCATCTCGCTCGCCACCCTCGCGCTGCTCACTTCCGTGGGCAGCGCGATGACGACGGGCATCGCCCGCGCGACCCCCGCGCAGGGCGCCCCGAGCACGGCGAGCGCCGCCCAGCCGGGCTCCGGCCTGCCGGCCGGCTTCGCCTCGTGGCCCGCCCTGTTCGCGGTGCAGAACCCGCTCAACGCCGCCGGGTTCAGCATCGCCGATGCCGCGGCGGCGAACCCGCGCTCGGGCTACACGAACTTCAGCATCGATCTCGGATCCAGGTCGCTGACCGTGTACTGGCACGGTCAGCCCAGCCCCGCCGAACTGCGCCGGATCGACGCGGTGCGGGCCGGCGGCATCGGCGTTCGCCTGGTCAATGCGGCGCATTCAAAGCTCGAACTGGACACTCAGGCGGCTGCCATCGCCCAGGACGCGCAGCTGAGCGGAGTCCATCGCGTCGCGCGGATCACCATCCCCACCGACGGCAGCGGTATCAGCGTCGGCGTCGTTGCGGACGGCAGCGGCAGCGGTAGCGGTACCGCCGCGGCGGCAAGCACCGGTCAGCTGGCGAACACCGGCCCGGCGCTCGCCACCGGCCTGCCCCACCTGCAAGCCGCACTGGCCCAAGGCGACGTCACGGTAGCGGCTCAGGCGCAGCCGACCCCGCTGTACACCCGCGAAGCGGACCTCAGCCCGTTCTATGGCGGGGACCTGCTGACGTTCAGACTGCTGTCGTCACCCAATACAGTCGGCGCGGCCTGCAGCGGCGGTTTCGCCGCCAACTGGCCCTCGCAGGGCAAGAACTACATGATCACGGCTGCGCACTGCGGCGGCGGTCTTCTGTACGGCAACACCGCGTACACCGGCGTGGGCAATCTGGTGGGGAACATAGAAGGACGCAACAAGCCGTACGACGCGGCGTTCATCAACACGACGCCCAACGGCGGCTCCGGCCCGGACGTGTACGACGGCCCACGCGTCTGGAAGCCCGGCCAGACCTCCAAGCAGGTAGCCAAGGCCGCCCACGTCGGCGTCAACAGCTTCGTCTGCACGTCCGGCGCGATCACGGGGGTGGCCTGCGGCGGCCTGGTCACCTCGACCAGCGATCTCGACTGCGGCGACACGGCACTGGGCTGCGTGCACGTCATCGACGCCTTCGACGAGAACTCGAAACCGACCATCCTCGGAGAGAACGGCGACAGCGGCGGCCCGGTCTTCACCCTTACCGGCAACGGCTCGGAGGACGTGGCAGTGGGCCTCATCCATGGAGCCGTGCCCAACTCCGCCACCCAACAATGCGACAACCCGCTGGCCCCGGTGTTCGGCTTCCCGCCCAAGATCACGTGCAGCCGCAACGTCTCCTTCACGGACGTCATCGACGCCATGGCCCCCTACAACGGCTTGAGGATCACGACGTTGGGCTGAGCGCTCGCACTCGATGGGACTCCATGCAGTTCGGTCCCAGATCCTGGTTACGGAAATCCCCCCAGCTCAGGGTTCTGAGCTGGGGCTTTTACACTTCAGATCACGCGATGGTTGTTCATACTGCGGACCGATTGAGGGCGTGTCCGCCCGCTGGTACCGTGGCGACTCGTGAATAAGGACTCGAAGATAGGTCGTGCCGGTGACCGGGAGTCGGTTCACGTCGCCGAGACGGCGGCGGCTTGAGATGGCCGTGACGCTGCCGGCCGAGAACCCCGCCGATGTCCCCGCGGTCCTGCCGGTCCCCAGCGCGCGCGTGCCGGTGGCGTTCGATGGGCAGGGCTCCGGAAGCGGCCCGTTGACCTGGGGCCAGGCCGAGATCTTGCTGACGATGCGGCAGAAGGGGTGGCTGTGCCTGGGCGGCACCCTGCCGCTCGAGCCCGGCACCACCGTCGAAGCCGTCGCCGAGGACCTGCGGTTCATGGTCTCCCGATTCCCGTCCATGCGCACGCGCCTGTCCTTCGACGACAGCGGCGTGCCGAGCCAGGTGCTGTCCGCGTCGGGCCGGACCGCGCTGGAGATCTACGACGCCGCGGATGAGGACGGCGCCCGCGAGTTGGCCGCGACGGTGGATGTGCACTACCGCACCGCTTCGCGCGACCTGGAGAACGAATGGCCGGTGCGCATGGCCGTCGTACGGCGCGACGGCGTGCCCACATACCTGGTGGTCTACTCCTGCCACCTGGTCACCGACGGTTTCGGCGCACAGATCATCGGCCGGGACATGGCGGCGCGGGACACCGAGCCTCCGTCCGGCACCGAGCAGCTGGACCTGGCCCGCTGGCAGCATTCTGAGGCGGGGCGGCGCCAGAGCGCGGCATCCCTGCGGTACTGGGAGAAGAGGCTGCAGGCGGCGGAGCCGCGGCCATTCCCCCGATCCGCCGACCGGCGCGAGCCGCGGCACTGGACCGGGGAACTGACTTCGCCGGCTCTGAACCTGGCGGTGCGGGCGATCGGCGGACGCACCGGGGCCGATTCGCCATCAGTGCTGCTGGCGCTCTACGCGATCGCGCTGGGTCGACGCGGCGTGCTCAGCCCCGCGGTCATCAGGCCGCAAGCGAGCAACCGGTTCCGCCCGGGCCTGGCCGGGATGGTGTCCAACCTCGTGCAGACCGGCATCTGCGTCATCGAGACCGCCGACAGCACAGTCGACCAGGTGATCGCCAGAGCGCAGCGCGATGCCATGGCCGCGTACAAGCACGCGTACCACGACCCCGCCGGTCTTGCCGCGCTGCTCGCGCGCGACGCCGCGCAGCGCGGCCCGGAGGCTGCTCCCTGGGACGGCTACAGTTGGGCCTTCCTCAACGACCGGCGTGGCAACAGCCAGGACGGGGATGGAAAGCCCGTCACCGCCGAACAGTTGGAGCTGGAGTCGGCTCGGAGTACGTTTCGCTGGTCCATGAAGAAGGACAACCCCTTCGAGCCGCTCTACTTGCACATCCACGACACGGCCGACGCCATCGTGCTGACCATGTGCGCGGACACCCACTACCTGGCGCCCGCCACGATCGAGGGATTGGCCAGGGACATGGAGGCGGTCGCGATCGCGGCCGCGCTTGACCCGGCCGTACCCGTCGGCACGGCGGCGGCGGCAATTCACTCTTGACGGCGCACGCGCTCGCGTAGACGTCGTCGACGTGTCGGTGACCACGGTGGAGATAGCCTGCCGTAATGGCGATCCGCAAGTCATTGGAAGAGTCCGTAGTGTTCGACGGCCCCAGCGTGTACTGGGGTGCGTTCCGCAGCCCCGGCCGCAAGATCATCGAGGAGTTCAAGGCCGCGCTCACGCAGCTGCCCCGCTGATCCGCGTCACTGATCCGGTTCGGCCGCCGACCCGTTGGGCCACTATCGCGCCGATGCATTGCAAAACACGCCTTTGGGACGTGAGTTTCAGCTGTCCGCGGACGGATCAGCCAGGACTCCCCTAAGCAGGCCGGTGGACTGGCCCACCTCGATGAGGTAGCCGTCCGGGTCGCGCAGATAGCAGCGCAACTCGGATGCACGGTCGACGGGCTCGGTCAGGAAGGAAGCACCGGCCTCAACGGCTCGGGCGTAGAACGCGGCCATGTCGGCCACGCGCACGTTCAGGAAGCTGGACACTCGCTCGCTGTTCTGGGGCACCTCCAGAACAACGCCCGGTTTGTCGGCGGTGGGGCCGCCCCCGGGGTTCATGATGACCCAGCTGTTGGCGATCTTCACGATCGCCGGGTTCTCCTCCATGACGACCTCGCCGCCGAAGACGTCGGCATAGAACCGTCGCGAGACCGCGACATCGCGCACGGTCAGGAAGAGCGTGAGCAGGAGACCGTCTTCAGGCACGGGAAGGTCACCGGGTGATCTCATCATTCATCGTCCTCTCGACTACATGTTGCTTGGCGGAGTCCTGTGGGGTTTCAGGACCGGGGGCACGGAGCGATCACCGCTACCACCAGTGTTGACCGAACAGGGCTTCCTTCTGTGACAGGCAGAGCAGCAGGCCTCCCACAGCGTCACAAAGAGCCGACCAGTCCGGTCTAAGAGTCGACAGGTCGATTCAGGCCGATTCAGGCCGAGTAACGAACAGAAGGGATGGCGACCATGTCGTACCCGGAACAGGTCTACTGGGGCGAAGCCGGCGAGGTCAGCGCACGTTTCCGCCCGGCCGACAGCGCGCCGGAGCTGGGAGAGCGAGGCGTTGACGCACACGACTACCTGGCGACCACGGCCACGACCAGGGGAGAGTTCGGGCTGTACCACGTCGAGATGAGGCCGAGGGGCGGCGGGCCCAAGACGCACTTCCACAAGACGATCTCGGAGTCCTTCTACATCCTGGAAGGAACGGTCCGTCTCTTCGACGGCGAGCGGTGGGTCGACGCCCACAAAGGCGACTTCCTGCACGTCCCGCAGGGCGGACTGCACGCTTTCCGCAACGATTCCGACGCGCACGCCGAAATGCTCTTGCTGTTCACGCCGGGTGCTCCGCGCGAAGAGTACTTCGAGCAGGTCGGCAAGCTGGCGAACGCCACGCAGGAGGAACGGGAGGCGTTCTTCGCCAAGCACGACTCCTACTTCGTGGAGTAGCCCAACCCTGATATTCCGCGGCGACCCGTGCACCGACCACCGTGGATGAGCTCCTCGGCAAGACAGCTGTCACAAACAGGGAGACCGTCTTGTCCTAGCTGCTGACAGTCCCCATTTGGAGGAAGACATGAGCGCTGAGAACACACACCTGCCCCCGGGCGTCGAGGTGATCGCAACCCTGCCGGAGGCGCCGGCCCGGATCGCGGCCGGGGCCGAAGCCAGGACCGTGCGAGTCACCCTGGCACCCGGCGATCCCGGCGCACCGCCGCATCGGCACCCGGGGCCGTTGTTCGGCTACGTGACCGAAGGCGAGATCCTCTTCGAGCTGGAGGGCGAGCCGCCCCGGGTGCTCAAGGCCGGTGACGCCGTGTTCGAGCCCGGCGGCGACGTCATCCACTACCAGGGCGGCAACAACCTCGCCGACGCGCAGTCGCAGCTGGTGGTGACCATGTTCGCGCCCCCTGGCAGCCCCGTTCTGACGCTGGTCGGCGCGGAGGAACTGGCCGAACGCCGCCACCTGCGGTTCACTCAGCCCTGACGGCCAGGCGGCGGCGAAGCCGGCGCGCGCCTACACCGCGCTCTCATCGAGGGCGCGGTGTCGCATGACCAGGGACGCCGCCACGCTCGCCGCCGCCACGCCACCGGCGTACAGCACCGCCCACCTGCCCGCGAACGTACAGGCCAGGATCGCCACGGCAGTCAACGGTAGGACGAGCCGCTGCGTCGGGGACGACTCGTGGCGGCGCGCGTGCAGCAGCCATGTGAAGAAGACGAACACCGCCGTGGGAATGGTGATCGCGGCGGCGGCACTCAGAGTGCTGATGGGAGCCTGGCCGACGGCCTGCTCGATCGCCACCTCGATCCCGGCGCCGATGGCCGCGGCGCTGGAGAAGATGAGGTAGTGGCCGTATCCCCACAGGAAAGCGCTTCGCGCACCGCTGAGATGCTCGTGGATGGGGACGACGAAGTAGATCCAGTAAGCGGCGAAGACGATCAGCAGACCGCCTGCCGCGATCGGCAGCAGGTTCTGGTAACTCCCCTTGTCCACGGTCGTCTGCACGGCCACGGTCGCGGCAGAGATCGTCTCGCCCAGGACGATCAAGGTGAACAGCCCGTAGCGCTCGGCGATGTGGCGGGGGTGCCAGGGCGTGGGGCCGCTGCGCTCGGCGACCACGGGGACGGCGAGTTCCCCGGCCGCGAGCAGAACGAACACCCACACCTGCGCGTCGCTGTGCGGCCCGAGCCCGAAGC
>NZ_JAACYW010000090.1 GCF_015356825.1 Catenulispora rubra
CGGTGAGCGTGGCGGCCGTCGGCGGCGCGCTTGTCGGCCGCCGACGGCCGCCGACGACCCCCTTGCGTCTATGTGGGTGAACGGGGTTTCAACTGCTTCAGGTCGGTTACCCGGCGTCCATGACCGACGAGGCTTACTGGACGAACGGCGGCGGCGAGACGGGGTACCCGAGGCTGGACGGTCGTGGGCGAGCCGACGTGGCGGTCATCGGCGGCGGCGCCGCCGGACTGTGGGCGGCGTGGGAGCTGGCCCGCACCGGACGCCGGGTCGCGCTGCTGGAGGCCGGGCGCATCGCGGACGCCGCCAAAGGCGGCGGAGCGGGTCAGGCCTCGATGATCCAGACGCTCGCCTACGACCGCATCGCACGCACCGCCGGCCCGGACGCGGCCCGGTGCTTCGCCGAGGCGCAGGCGCTCGCGGTGGAACGCCTCGCCGAGGTGGCCGGGGCCCTGGGCGCCGACTGCGAGCTGGAGCGGCGTCCGGCCTACATCTACGCCGCCGACGAGCACGCGCTGCCGGAGCTGCACGAAGAGTGGGCCGCCGCGATCGAGGCCGGCGTCCCGGCCCTCTACGGCAGCGGCAGCGGGCTGCCGTCGCCGATGCTCGGCGCGATGAGCGTCGAGGGCCAGCTCCAGTTCCACCCCCGCAAGCTGCTCCTGGCGTTGGCCCGCGACCTCGTCCGGCGCGGTTCGGCAGTGTACGAACACAGCCGCGTGGTCACGGTCGACGAAGGAGAACCCTGCGTCGTCATGACCGAGACCGGCGGCTCGGTCGCCGCCGAGCACGTCGTGGTCGCCACCGGCTTCCCGATCGCCGCGACGTCGGCCGTCCGGCGCGCGCTGCGGCCCCGGCGTGAGCTGTTGCTGGCCGGGGCGGTGTCGGCCGGGCAGGCGCCGGAGGGGATGTACACCGCGGTTGGCGACCTCGGCGGATCGGTCCGCACCGCGCCGCTGGGCGCCGGGACCGACGGGGCCGACGGGGCCGACGGAGCCAGCGGGGCCGACGGCCGTCGCATGGTCGTCGTAGCGGGAGAGCAGCACGAGCCCGGCTCCGGCGGCATCGCCGAACGCTTCGCCCGGCTGTCCGCGTGGGCCGCGGCGGCCGTGGGCCTGACCGACGTGACCTACCGCTGGTCGGCTCAGGACTATGCGACCGCCGACCACCTGCCGGTGATCGGCCGGGCCTCCGCCGCCCCGGACCGGCGCGGCGTCTGGATCGCGACCGGGTTCGGCGGCTGGGACGCGACGAACGCGGTGCTGGCCGGGCGCCTGATCAAGGCCGGGATCCGCGGCGAGCGGCTGCCGGCGTGGGCGGGGCCGTTCTCGCCGATACGGCTGGAGCAGGACCTGCGGCCGGAGGACACCTGGAGCGGGCCGGTCCGCTCGATCGTCCGGCACCGCGTCGAGCCCGACGAGCGGCAGGCGCTGGACGCGATCCGGCCCGGCGACGGCGCGGTGGTGGAGGTCGGCGGCGAGCACTGCGCGGCCTACCGCGACGAGAGCGGGCTGCTGCGGATGGTCTCGGCGCTGTGTCCGCACCGGGGCTGCACCGTGGGCTTCAACGACGCGGAGAAGACCTGGGAGTGTCCGTGCCACGGATCCCGCTTCGCCCCGGACGGCGCGTTGCTCCAGGGCCCGGCCGTCGAGCCGCTGGCCCCGGCGCGCGCCTATCTGGCGCTGGCGGCGGCGGAGTGATGGACGCACTGTAGTGATGGACGCACTGTGAGGGTGTGATGATCGCACCACAGTTCTGCCTCGTTCCGCGGACGTTTGACCGGCCGCGATCGGGTAACCAAGGGGGAACCCATGGATCCGTGGGTTTCTCCGACCGTCCCAGCACCTGGAGGATGTCGTGCTGTCTCTCACCGATCGGGCCGCGGCCGCCATTCAGGTCCTGACCTCGAACTCCGAACTTCCACCCGACACCGCCGGGCTGCGCATCGTGGCCGCCGACCCGAGCCTGAACGGCAACCAGGACCAGTTCTCGGCGTCCCTGGCCACCGGCCCCGACGCCGGCGACCAGGTCGTGGAGTCCGGTCCGGCGCGCATCTTCCTGGAGTCCACGGCCGCGACCGTGCTCGACGGCCGCGAGCTCGATGCGACGGTCGACGTCGACGGGAGCGTGAAGTTCGTGGTCGGGGAGCCGGGGTTGTAGCCGGCCGGGCTGCGGCCGTGCCCTTTCGTCCGATAATCGGGCGATTCGCAGGTTTCGCCGTTCTCGAATCGACCACCGATTTCGGGGCAACGGGCCCGGCATGAAGCTCCTCGCCTACGCCGACCGAGCAGTCGAGCTGGTGAACACGGACGACCGCGGGGCCGGCCTGGACCGGCTGCAATCGTGCGACGACGTGTGCCGCTTGATGCCGCAGGGCTGGAACGTGTCCCGCACCGCGGCCGAGGCGGGCCTGGACGAGCTGCGCGAGGCCCGGCCCCGGCTGCGGCGGGTCTTTGAGCTCGCCGCCACCGGCCGGGTCGAGCGCGCCACCGACGCCCTGAACAAACTGCTGTGCGACTTCCCGGTCTCGGCGACGATCAGCGACCACCTGACCGGCGACTGGCACCTGCACCTCACCGACGAGCCGAAGGGGCCGGCCCGGTCCTATGTGACCGGGGCGGCCTTCGGCCTGGCGTACACGATCGCCGAGCGCGGGCCCGAGCGCTTGGGGCTGTGCGAGGCGCTGCCGTGCCGGAAGGTGTTCGTCGACACCACGACCAACAGCTCGCGGCGCTACTGCTCGGACCGGTGTGCGACGCGGGCCAACGTCGCCGCCTATCGGGCGCGCAAGCGTGGCGACGTCCAGACCACGAGATGAACCCTTAGCTCCCTTGGTTGCAGCCCGCCCTCGCTGAGGCAGATGCTGGTTCCGTGACGAACCAGGGCGGCGCGCAGGGCACGCAGGGCACGCACGGCACGGGGACAGAGCAGGCCCGGCGCCTGGCGACCATGGCCCGGGGCCGCTCGGTCCTGACCGATCCGCGCCTCAACCGCGGCACCGCCTTCACCCTCGCCGAGCGGCACGCCCTCGGCCTGGTCGGGCTGCTCCCGCAGGCCGTGGTCACCCAGGACCAGCAGGCCGCGCGCGTCTACGAGCAGTTCCGGTCCCAGCCGACGGCGCTGGAGAAGTACGTCTCGTTGGCCAGCCTGCGCGACCGCAATGAGGTCCTGTTCTACCGGCTGGTCACCGAGCACCTGGCCGAGATCCTGCCGATCGTCTACACCTCGACCGTCGGCACCGCGATCCAGCACTACAACGCCGAATACCGCAGGCCGCACGGCGTGTACCTGTCGGTGGACGCGCCGCAGGACATCGAGCGCTCGCTGAGCGCCGCCGGGCTCGGGCCGGAGGACGTGGACCTGATCGTGGCCACCGACGGCGAGGCGATCCTGGGCATCGGGGACTGGGGCGTCGGCGGCGTCGACATCGCGGTCGGCAAACTGGTTGTCTACACCGCCGCCGCGGGCATCGACCCGGCGCGGGTGCTGCCGGTGATGCTGGACGTCGGCACCGACCGCCAGGAGCTGCTCGACGACCCCGGCTACCTGGGCAACCGGCACCCGCGCGTGGACCGCGAGGCGTACGACGCGTTCATCGACGCCTACGTACAGGCCGCCGGGCACCTGTTCCCCGACGCGCTGCTGCACTGGGAGGACTTCGGGACCGCGAACGCTCACCGCATCCTGGACCGCTACCGGGACAAGGTCTTCACCTTCAACGACGACATCCAGGGCACCGGCGCGGTCACCCTCGCCGCGGTCCTGGCCGGCGTCGCGGCCGGCGGCCGGCCGCTGCGCGAGCACCGCATCGTGGTGTTCGGCGCGGGCAGCGCCGGCGTCGGGATCGCCGACGACCTGCGCGAGGCCCTGCATCGTGACGGTCTGTCGCCGGAGGAGGCGACGGCGCGCATCTGGTGCGTGGACCGCTACGGCCTGCTCACCGACGACCAGGACACCCTGCGCGACTTCCAGGTCCGCTACGCCAGGCCCGCCGCCGAGAGCGCGGACTGGGCCCACGACGCCGACCGGCACGGTGTGACCCTGGCCGAGGTCGTCGACCGGATCCACCCGACGATCCTGATCGGCACCTCCGGCCGCGGCGGCGCCTTCACCGAGCCGATCGTGCGCGCCATGGCCGCGCACACCGACCGGCCGCTGATCCTGCCGATGTCGAACCCCACCGAGCTGGCCGAGGCCACCCCGAGCGACCTGCTGGACTGGACCGACGGCCGGGCGCTGATCGCCGCCGGCAGCCCCTTCGACCCGGTCGAGCGGGACGGCGTCACCTACCAGATCGCGCAGGCGAACAACGCCCTGGTGTTCCCCGGCCTGGGGCTGGGCGCCATCGTCGCGCGGGCCATTCGCGTCACCGACGGCATGCTGGCCGCCGCGGCGCAGGCGGTCGCCGACCGCGTGGACACCGACACGCCCGGCGCGCCGATCCTGCCGCCGGTGCCGCAGCTGCGCGAGACGTCGGTGGCGGTCGCCGTGGCCGTGGCGCGTGCGGCTGCGGAGGCCGGCGTGGCCGGGGTGGAGGTCGGGGACGGGATCGAGAAGCAGGTGCGGGCGGCGATGTGGCAGCCGGTGTATCCGGAGATCGTCGCTGTTTGATCGGTTTGACCCATCTGGTGGGTCTGACCGGCCTGATCGCTCTGTCGCTCGCCTGAGCTGCGCCGTATATTCGAAAGAGACCCACGGGTCGAGGAGTGCGGCGATGAGCGATTCCGCGATATTCGAGTTGGGGAGCAGGGTGTACTGCTCCGACGCCGACTGCGGGGAGCTGCTGCAGTTCGTCGTCGAACCGGACGTCCCGCGCCTGGCCGACCTGGTCGTGTGCTCGGTCGGCGGCGGTGCGCGGCTGGTCGCGGCCGAGTCGGCGCGGCCCACGGCCTATGGCGTGCTGCTGGACTGCGACCGCGGCGCCTTCAACCGGCTTCCGGCAGCCCGCGTGCGCGACGTCGAGGCCCCGGCGACGACGCCGAGCCTGCCCGACGCGCAGACCCGGATCCGCCGGGGCGACCATGTGCAGGCGCTGGACGGCGACGTCGGCCGCGTTCTGGGGCTGGTGGTTCGCCGCGGGGACGGCGCGATCACGCACGTGCTGCTGACCGCCGGGCATCTGTGGCACCGCAAGCACGTCGCCGTGCCGGTCGACTACGTCGCAGGGCTCGGCTTCGCCGGTCTGGACCTGCTGCTGACCAGGGAGCACGTGGCGGAGTTCCCGCTGGTGTAGGGCAAGCTCGGGCGGCCGGTGGTGAAGACCGTGCCGATGCGCCCGCATCGCAGGCGGCGCGCGCATCTACGCATCTGGCGGCGGGCTGGCGCTGAACGTGTACCGGTCCGCGGCCGGCGTGGAGTTCACGCGGTACGAGCAGTTCGAGCACGACACGCGGGGGATCACGCCGCGGGCCGGTGGCGGGCGGATCGCGTGGTTCCAGGATCCGGACGGCAACACGTTCGCGCTGGAGTCCGACGTCTGACTCACCTCGGATCCGCGCTGTCCGTCAGACTTGTGTAGTCGTCACCTTCAGTCGGCGGGCGGCCCGGTCCGCGTCAGCTGCACCATCTCCGCGGTCACCGCCGCCAGCCGCCGCTGGTCCTTGTCCGCCTCGGCCGCGCGGCGTCGTGCGGCGCGGATGAAGGAGGCACGCTCGCGTTCCAGGATGAGGCGCACGGTGGGATCAGCGTGTTCGGCGCGGTCCAGGCCCTCGATCCACACCGTCTCCACGAGGTCCTCGGCCTCGCGGACCAACGCCCGGCCGCACAGCTCCCGCATCAGGCGCTCGCATGTCGCCTTCTGCCTCGTTTCACGATACCGACGCCAGGTTGCCGGGCCGAACATCATCCACCACCGCCTCGTCACACTCGGGCCATGGGCGACTCAATCTGATCGCGACCGGTTGCCCCGGATTCTGCGATGTAAACGCCGCCGCCGCCATCCGGAAGCCGCTTCGCAACGGAAGCGACACCTGCGCGAGCTGTGCGAACGCGCCGCCGAGCCGGCTGGTCCATCCGGTGGACGTGCGGGGGAGCGCGGCGCTCCGGTCGGGATGTCCAGCCCGACGCTCTCCCTGGACGTTCAGACCAAGCTACGCAGTTCCCTCAGCTCATCGGCCGGGAACGGATGTGCCACCCACCGGCGCAGATACCCGTCCTCGCCATGAGCATCCAGGACACGCTGAGCGGCGTCGGCGTCGGCGAACACGGACGCGAGGCGGATGCGAGGCTGGCACGACCGCCACAGCAGGGTGCCGGACCCCCGGGGATCGCCGAACGGACGACGTCGCAGACTCCGCAGCGGTCGAGCGCATCCTGGACGAATCATCGAGGCGATCTGGATGACGCTGCCGGGGCGGGTCATGTGCGGGACGGCCGATTTGAGGACGTCGAAGCAGCCGGTCAGGTTCACCGTCAGGACGCGGTCCCAGTCCTGGCTGGTGGTCGTGGCGAGGGAGTCCGGTGACATGAGGCCGGCCGAGTTGACCACGATGGCGAGGCTCTGGTTGAACCGCAGCCACATCGCAGACCGCACCCCGCTCCGCACCGTCGGCGCACCGGAAGACATCGCCCACGCGATCCTCTACCTCGCGAGCGGCCTGTCAGCCTTCGTGACGGGCGCCGACATCCTGGTCGACGGCGGACTGATCTCCGTCATCAACCTGTGAACCGCAGCAGACAACCCGATCAGCCTCGCAGCAGCTGCAGATCGATCGCATCCGCCATCGCGTGCATCCCCACATCGTTGGGATGAATGTGGTCGCCGGAGTCATACACAGGATTCAGCGACGCGATGTTGTTCAGGTCCCGCATCGTCTGGTCGAAGTCGACGACGCCGTCGAACGCGCCGCTCGTCCGGATCCACTCGTTCACGGTCTGCCGCAGCGTCTCGGCGGTGGGCGTGTAGTACCCGTTGCCCTTGATCGGCATCAGCGTCCCGCCGATGATCCGCACATGCGCCGCGTGCGCCTGCGCGATCAGCGTCTGATAGCCGGCGATCAGGTCCTGCGCGGTCAGCGGCGCACCGCCGGGGCCGGCGTTGTTGCCGATGTCGTTGATGCCCTCCAGCAGGATCACGTCGCGCACCCCCGGCTGCCCGAGCGCGTCGTGCCCGAAGCGTTTGAGGGCACTGACACCCTGCCAGAGGTTCGGCACGTCGGTGAGCACCCGGTTCCCCCCGATCCCGGCGTCCACGACGCTCAGCCGCTGCGGACCCGTCCCCGGTCCCGGCGCCGCGCCGAGCCGGTCGGCCAGCAGGTCCGGCCAGCGCGTGTACGTCCCGGTTGAGGAGTGGTACCCGTCGGTGATCGAGTCGCCGAACGCGACCACGGTGCCCCGGGCCGTCGCCGGCACGACGTCCAGCCCGGCCAGGTAGTACCACGAGGTCGTGGTGCTCCCGAACGCCGCCGCGCTCTCGTCACCACTGTGGTCGCCGGAGGCGACGTACGTCGTGTCGAAAGCGTCGGAGTGCCAGGTGGAGGTACCGGTCGGGCCGGGCAGATAAAGGCTGACCAGCAGGTTTTCCCCAGCGCTGACCGTGATCGGAACGGCGTCGCTGACCACCTCCTGGCCGGCCGGGACAGTGACCGCCCCGGAGTGGCCGAAGGTGACAGTCAGGGTGCTGCCACCCACCGGCGTCGCACCACTGGCCTGCGGCGCGATCGCCACAGCACTCACCACAAGCGGGCTGCTGCTGTACCGGTTGGACAGCGTGATACGAGCATCCGAGCCCGCGACGCTGCTGTGCGCGACCATCCGAATGGTCTGGTCGGTGAACGACGGCCCGCCGGTCGTCATGCTCGGCGACCACGCACCGACCCGGGTCCCGGACGCCTGCGCGGCACCCTGCGGCGTGATCGTCAAAGCGAGGCCAACCATCGCGGCTACGACGGATCTCAGGACGGCGCGTCTCACAGCTCCTCCAAGGAAACGGACTGCCCGGCCCGCAAGCGCACGATCTGCGCCTTCCCATTGACCACCACGGTCGTGCTCTGACCGCCGACACTGCGCAGCCTGGCCCGCGTGACCTTGCCGCCCTTCCAGCTCACGTCGACAGTGAAGCCGCCCCGCACGCCGACCCCGGTGACCGACCCCGAAGCAGCCCACGCAGCAGGCAGCGCCGGCAGCAACTCGACGTACCCGGGCCGCGAGTACACCAGCATGTCGACAGCCGCAGACGGAGTCCCGAAGTTCGCGTCGATCTGGAACGCGCCGCTGCCGGCCGAGAGGTTGAGGATGTCGAACAGGTTCTGCGCAGTCCCGTTCGTCCCATTGGTAGAAGGCTTCAGGTTGTTGACATACAGCTGGTAGGCGTTCTGCGCGTTCTTCAACCGCGACCAGCACAGGCTGCGCCACGCGTTGGCCCAGCCGTAGCTGTTCATCCCGCGCGCAGTGAGCAGGGCGGTCGCGCCGGCGACGATGTCCGAAGGGGTCGAGCCGTCGGGCCGAATCCGGTCGCCGGGGAACAGCCCGAACAGCGGGGACAGGTGGCGGTGCTGCGGATCCCCGAGGTTGTCAGGGGTCATCCACTCCTCCAACCACCCGGTCGTGGGACTGACCACCGGAAGGTACAACTGCTGCTGAAGCCCCTGGACGGTCCGGCTGTATCCGGCGTCCCGGCCGAGTACCTGAGTCGCGGTCTGGTAGCGGCTGAACAGGTTCCATACCTGTTCCTGCGCGTAAGTGATGCCCTTGGCGTCGAGCGGCCCCTGCTCCGGCGACCAGTCGCTGTCCGCGATCAGCACCTGCCGCGTGCCGCCGGAGGCATCCGTCACGGTCGTCGTGATCAGCCGCGCCTCCCAGAACTGCACGGCGCCCTTGATCAGCGGGTAGATCTTCGCGAGATAGGCGCGGTCCTGCGTGTATTCGTAGTGCTCGAACAGGTTGTGGCACAGCCAGGCGTTGCCGGCCGGATGCCACCACCAGCCGCCCCCGCCGTAGGGGTTGGTGGAGATCGCGATGGTCCAGCCGGCGATCTTCCCGCTGGAGTTGCGGTACCGGTTCGTCGGGCTGTTGAACAGCCGCTGCGTGATGTCCGTCCACGACGGCAGCTGCGCGAGGCAATAGTCGGTCAGCGCGTCGAAGCAGTCGGACAACCCGACCCGGTCGGCCATCCAGTAGTTCATCTGGAGGTTGATGTCGGTGTGGAAGTCGGCCATCCACGCCGGATTGTTGCCGTCCAGCCACAGCCCCTGAAGGTTGAGCGGCAGCCCGCCCCGGGACCCGGAGATCATCAGGTAGCGCCCGAACTGCACGTACGCGGCTTCCAGCTCCGGGTCGGGGATGTCGTCCCGAGCGCGGGCCTGGATCCGGTCCCAGGTGTCCAGGGCCTTCTGGGACGCGGACGACGCGCCGAAGTCGACGGCGAATGTGCTGAACTCGCCGAGGAAATCGGCGACGTGCGTGTACAGCAGAGCGGTTGGCGACTGCCGGCCCGCGTCGAGGACCTTGGTCTGCGCCAGGCTGAGCGGGTCGACGTCCGGGTTCCGGAAACCGGCCGCGAAGTCCGGCGCGTAGTCGGTGCCGCCGCTGACCACGACCGTGAGGTCCCGGCAGTCCGTGAAGGACAGCGACGTCCCGCTAACGGCGACCGTACCGGTGCTGCTCTGAGCCGTGAGCGCGGCGCCGTACGTCAAACCGTTGGCGAGCGTGCCACCGAACGAGGCGAGCGTCGACGAACTGTCGACGGTGGTGGCTTCCCCGTGCGTACCGGCCAGGGAGACAGTGCCCGTATACGCGCCGCCACCGTGCTGCGTGAATCGCAGGACTATGACGTCGTCAGGGCGGCTGGCGAAGATCTGCCGCTGGTAGGTGACCCCGTTGACGTCGTACGACGTCGTCAGCACCCCCTGAGCCAGGTCGAGCGTGCGCCGGTAGTTGTTGACCACGCTCAGGTCATGAGCCGGGATGGCGACGGTCAGCTGCGCGAGCAGAGCGAAGGAGCCGAAATCGTTGGCGCTGTAAGGGAACTGGCCGTCGCTCTGCAACGCGTCGTTGCGGCCGCCGGTCCACAGCGTTTCGTCGGTGATCGTCAGGTATTCGGAGGCGGGGTCGTTGCTCGCCAGCGCCCCGAGCCGGCCGTTCCCGACCGGCAGGCCCTGCGTCATCATCGAGGAGGGGGAGGCGGGCGCCTGCCACCACAGCTGGTTCTTCGCGGCCAGGGCCGGAGCCAGCAGCGGGGACTGCGTCGGGCGTACCGGGGCCGGCGTGGCGGCGAAGGCGGGCCGGACGCCGAACACGGTGACCGCGCCGGCTGCGGCGCCGGCCAGGAAGCTTCTGCGAGGGATGTCCATGGTCGTGCACTCCGTTGGTGAGGGATGGACGGCACGGGGCCCGGTCCGCGTCACCGGACCCGGCCCCGCGCCGGCGCCGGTGGTCAGGAGGACGCGGGGACGTCGATCTTGTCGATGTCGGGCGAGTACCACCCGTTGCTGTCGAAGGTGATGGAGTTGGCGCCCGCGTTCAGGCCCAGCTGGAAGCTGATGGAGTGGGCGGTGTTCCAGTCACCGCTCGACGGGAAGGCGATGTTCGTGCCGCTGCCGGTGTTGGAGGAGATGGTCGCGGTCCGGTCGGTGCTGCCGTCCACATAGGCCACGGTGATGGTGTAGATCCCGGCCTTCTTCACCGTGATGCCGTTGAACTGAAGCTTCGCGCTGCCGTAGAGGTTGCCGACCTTCTTCCCGCCCGAGCACTCCGGGCAGGCGGTGATCGCGGCGCTGCCGCTCAGCGTGTTGTTCGGGGACTCGGCCTCGTAGGCGGTGGTGGTCACGGTGCTGCCTGCGGGCCGCACGGTGAACAGCCGCGAGCCGTGCGCGGGCAGCGCTTCGGTGATCTGGTTGCGGAAGCTGCCGAGATCCTGGTGGTTCCACAGATCGTGTACCGCGGCGTTGCCCTGGAACCCCAGCGCGGCCCAGTAGGCGGTGACGGCTTCAGGCGCGCCGGCGAGGTTGAACAGCGCGACGGTGTAGCTGCCGTCGGCGTTCTTGGCGGCCCAGACCTGCTGGTCGCCCATCGTGCTGATCGGCCGGGCGACCGGCGAGTTGCTCTGGTCGACCGCGATGACCTCGCGGTTGGTGAGCAACGACAGGCCATAGCTGTCCAGCTGGGTGAGGTCGTCGCCGGTGAACAGCGGGGACTTGTTGATGGCCCACAGCGTCTCGTAGCTCTGCCGCTCGGCGTTGGTCAGGCCGTCCATCGTGCCGTTGCCGACGTCGAGGGAGTCCAGGTCGTTCCAGCCGCCGGGAGCGGCCACGTCGCTCCACACGGGGGCGTCGTTCCAGCGTGCCTTGACCGAGTTGTCCCAGGTGACCAGCGTGCCGCAGTAGCACTCGACGTCGGTGTCGATGCGCCAGCCGTTCGAGTACTGCTTCCAGGCGGCGGCGGTGCCCCGGTCCAGCGACCAGGAGAGCTCCAGGTGGATGGGACGGCCGGTGGCGGCGATGGCCTGGTTCCAGGCGGCCACGTCCGGGGTGTTGTCGTAGTTGTCGCCGGACTTGCCCGAGCCGGGCCCGACGCCGTCGATCTTGAGGAAGTCGTAGCCCCAGTCGGCGAGCATCTGCGCCTGGGAGTCGACGTACTTCTGCGCGCAGGTGTTGGCGAAGTCCAGTTTGTAGGAGCTGTCCCAGCCGTTGGTGGTGCGCAGGTCCGGGTAGACGATGTCGGCCGTGGTGCAGCCGGGGGCGTTCCAGATCGGGACGGTGCCGCCGCCGTAGGCCTCCTTCTCCAGGCCGACGGGGAGGTAGATACCGGCCTTGAGACCCTTGGCATGTATGTGGTCTGCGACCGGCTTCATCCCGTTCGGGAAGCGGACCGGGTCCGGGGCCTGCCTGGCGTTCTGGTCGTACTCCGGCTTCCAGGTGTTGTCGCGCCACCAGCCGGCGTCGATGTTGACGTAGTTGTAGCCGTAGGCGCTGAGGTTGGCCGCCAGGGCGTCGGTCTGCTTCAGGACGTTGGCCTCGGTGAGGTAGCTGTAGCTGCCGTTGGGGTTCAGGCCCGGATACGACGAGGACTGCATGCTCCAGCTCGACCAGCCCATGTAGGGCGTGGCGGCCATGGTGGTCGCGGTCGCGGTCTTGCTTGCGGTGGCGGAGCTGTGGCTGTCGGCCTGCACGGTCGCTGCGGGGATGACCGCGGCGACCGTGCCTACGGAGACCAGGACCAACGCGGCTCTGGCGATTTTGGGCAGGCGGGGGTACGAGGATGACCGCATGGGTCGAACCTCCTGTGTGGGGTGGGAGACAGGTTTTTGGTGCTGAGACTGCCTAGGGACTGTGCTGGGACTGCCTTGGGACTGCCTAGTGCGTGTTACTGCGTGTCCGAACCGATGAAGGACTGGATCGAGGTCGCCGCGGCGCCACGAGCCCACTCCTCGAACGACAGCGGCCGCGTCATCAGGTCGCACTGGGCCGCGGTGCCGAACGCCGCCGCGACGAACGCCTCGCGGATCCCGTCGGCGAACAGGTCGTAGGCGGCCAGTCCCTCGCCGGAGATGATCACCCGGTCCGGGCCGAACAGGTTGACGACGCAGCCGATGGCCCGGCCGATCGCCGCGCCGGCCCGGGCGTAGACCGCGCGCGCCCCCGGGTCTCCGCGGCGGGCCATCTCCAGCGCGTCGGCCACCGTGGCCACGGGTTCCCCCGAGGCCTCGCGGACGTCGCGCAGGATCGCCGGGTCCGCGGCGATGGCTTCCACGCACCCGTAGTTGCCGCAGTGGCACTGCGGGCCGAGCGGTTCGATGGGCAGGTGGCCGATCTCCCCGGCCACGCCGTGGGTGCCCGACACCACGCGTCCGTGGACCACGAGGCCGCAGCCGATGCCGGCGCCCACGGTCACCAGCGCGAAGTCCGCCAGCCCGACTCCGGCTCCGAACCACTGCTCGGCGACGGTGAGCGCCCGGACGTCGTTGTCGACCGTGACCGGCAGCCCGGTGGCCGTGGCGGCGATCTCGGCGAGCGGGACGTCCCGCCACTCCAGGAAGGGCGAGTACCGGACCACGCCCTCGGCCCGGTCCACGTCACCGGAGACGGCGATGCCCAGGCCCCGGACCGGCACACCCAGTCCGTCGGCCTCCGTGGACAGTTCCTCGACCAGCGCGGTGATCGCGGGCAGCACGGCCTCCGGCTCCCGGTCCGTGAGCCGGACGTGCCGGGCCGCCCGGACCCGGCAGCGCAGATCGGTCAGGACGGCGATGATCTCGTCCGCGGTCACCTTGACCCCGATGAACAACGCCCGCCCCGCGTTCACCCGGACCGGATTGGCCGGGCGCCCCAGGGCCGACCGCGCACCCTCGTTGAGGTCTTCGACGAGGTAGCCCACGTCCATGAGCGGCCGCACCGCCTTGGTCACGGCGGCCGCGGACAGGCCGGCCCGCTGCGCGATCTCGCTCCGGGTGATCGGTCCGTGGGCGAGCACGGTGGTGAAGACCAGGGACGCGGCGGGCGTCGCGGTCAGGACCAGGTCGTCGGCGGGAGTGGTGTGCACGGCCGGAAACCTAGGACTGTTCTTTTCTGTTGTCAATGAAAGAAGTGGGGACTCTGCGAACAGTGATCATCCATCGCCGATCACCTGGGAAAAGCAAGGAGAAAATTATCTTTGATATTCGATCGAAGGTATGGCGCACAGCGGTCGATCAGGGGGGCCATCGGCTCGTGACGAGGTCGGTAACCGCGGATGAACTCTTGCGCCGATCGTTCTTCGAGTACTGACATCCTTCCCGCGGCTCCGTATTTTTGGAGTGTGGAGAACGGGATGCACCTCCTCCTGCTCGCCGTCGATCCCGACCGCGACGGACGGCCGCGTTTCACCCCCGCCCTCGCGCCGACGCTCGTCCTGGCCGACCTGCTGGACAAGACCAGGCGCGGCCGGCCGGCACCGGACTCGTTGGCCGACTACCTGCGGACCCGCGCGCCGGGCCGGTTGGACCGGTACGTCGAGGCCGCCCGGGAGCTCGGGATCCTGGAGGTCACCGTGCGCCGGGAGGGCTACTTCGGGCACACCCGGATCCGCGTCGCCGACCGGTGGCCGCTGGAGCGGGCCGTGGACCGGTTGGTGCGGATCCTCAAATCGGATCAGCATCCTGATGACAGGGATCTGGCCTTCGTCGTCCTGGCCGAGCAGATGGGGCGCGCGCGGGTGCATCTGAAGGGGCGCAAGCACCGCGATCAACGCCAGCGGCTGGAGCTGCTGGTCGGATGGGTCGCCAGCGGGCGCGGGCGGCATCGGTCGGTCGCGAACGCGGTGCTGTACGACGGCCTGCGGGCCATCCCGTCGATGACAGCGGACTGGGAAGCCTCGTTCGCCGCCCTTCGATGACCGGATGACCTTGGCGGGTGCGGGCTGTGGTGATGCCCGGCGCCGCCTATGGTTGAGGCATGACGACGACTTCACCTTATGGGACCTGGCGTTCTCCGATCAGCGCCGCCGACGTGGCCCGCGGTACGAAGGTACTGGGCTGGCCCGCGATGGTGGGCGACGAGGTCTGGTGGAGTGAGAGTCGGCCCGACGAGGGCGGCCGGATCACGGTCATGCGTTCGGCGGCGGATGGAAGCGGGAGCGTGGAGCTGCTTCCGGCGCCGTGGTACGCGCGGACCCGCGTGCACGAGTACGGCGGCCGGTCCTGGATCGCGATCCCCGAGGACGGCGGGCCCGCGCTGGTCTTCGCGAACTTCGCTGACCAGCGGGTTTATCGGCTCGCGCCGGGCGCGTCCGAGCCGGTCGCGCTGACGCCCGAGCCTTCGAGGCCTGGTGCGCTGCGCTATGCGGAGCTGACGCCGTCGCCCGACGGTCGTGAGATCTGGTGTGTGCGGGAGTCCCATTCAGACGACCACAAGGTCAGCCGGGCTTTCGTCGCGATCCCTTTGTCCGGCTCCGGCGCGGTTCGCGTCCTCGGCACCGACACGCACTTCCTGTCCTCGCCCCGGATCTCGCCGGACGGCCGTCGCTTGGCGTGGATCGGGTGGGAGCACCCGAACATGCCCTGGGACGGCACGCTGCTGCGGGTCGCGGAGATCGGCGACGGGGGAGTGCTCGGCGAGCCGGTGACGGTGCTCGGCGGTGCTGAGGAGTCGGTCACGCAGCCGACGTGGATCGACGACACGTCGCTGTACGCCGTCTCGGACCGTTCCGGCTGGTGGAACCTGTACCGGGTCGGCGTGGAGGGCGGCGACGGCGACGGCCCGCAGGCGCTGTGTCTGCGCGCTGAGGAGTTCTGCTCGGCGCCGTGGCTCCTGGGCTGGCACACCTACGTCGTGCTGCGCGACGGCCGGATCGTCGCGTCGCACGGCCGCGGGAGCCTTGCCCTCGGCGTGCTCGACCCGAAGACCGGTGAGCTGGACGACCTCGACCTGCCGTACACCTCCTGGGGCACCATGGCGACCGACGGAGACGCGGTCACGGCGTGGGCCGCGAGCCCGACCACCGCGTCGCGGATCGTGCGTGTCGACATCGCGAACGGGGCGGCCGGGGCGGCCGGTGCGGCCGAAGTCGTCGCGGAGTCCGTGGACCCGGCGAACATGCCGGACGCCGGCTACCTGCCGCTGCCGGAGGCCGTCGTGTCGACCGGCCCGGGCGGCCGCGAGGTCCACGCCAACGTCTACCCGCCGAACAACCGGGACTTCGCGGCGCCCGAGGGCGAACTGCCGCCCTACGTCGTGCACGTCCACGGCGGGCCCACCGCGCAGTCCAGGATGGAGTTCAGCCTCGACGTCGCCTACCTGACCAGCCGGGGCATCGGGGTCCTGGATGTCAACTACGGCGGTTCCACCGGCTACGGCCGCGAGTACCGCAACAGGCTGCGCGGGCAGTGGGGCGTGGTGGACGTCGAAGACTCCGTCGCCGCCGTCACCGGCCTGGCCGACACCGACCGCGCCGACCGTGCCCGCCTGGCGATCAGCGGCGGCAGCGCGGGCGGCTGGACGACCCTGTGCGCCCTGGTCGGCACCGACGTGTTCGCCTGCGGCACGTCCCTGTTCGGCGTCTCGGACCTGAGCGCCCTGGCCGAGGACACCCACGACTTCGAGTCCCGCTACCTCGACTCCATGGTCGGCCCCCTCCCCGAAGCGGCACAGATCTACGCCGACCGCGCCCCGGTGAACCGAGTGGACACCCTGAGCTGCCCGGTCCTCCTCCTCCAGGGCGAAGACGACCCGGTCGTCCCACCCTCGCAGTCCGAGAAGTTCGCCGCAGCCCTCGCCGACAAGGGCATCCCCTACGCCTACCTGCTGTTCGCCGGCGAACAGCACGGCTTCCGCAAGGCGGAGAACCAGATCACCTCGCTGGAGGCGGAGCTCTCGTTCTACGGGCAGGTGTTCGGCTTCGAGCCGGCCGGGATCCCCGTGGTGGAGCTGCGGACGGGTCGGGACGCTTCGACCGGGAAGCCGTACATCGACCGGCGGTAGCGGCCTTCTTTTCGTCACGGTCCCAGCGACGCCGCGACGAAACAAATCATCACTCTCAGCGTGCCGAAATTCGGCGTGAAACCCTTTGTGTAGTCGGGTAATAGTAGCCTTTCCGCACTCATCAAGCCGAGTGTGTACAGTGCTGATTATGACTCGTACTACGTATTCGTTGTCGCGTCGCACGGTCCTCGTCGGCGGGCTCGCGGCCGCGACCGCGGCTGCCGGCGTGGAGGCCGTGCCGGCAGCCGCCGCCGCGACTGAGCGCGCGGCGGCAGCCGGCGCAGAGCTCGCACTCACTCACGCCGCCGTCGTCGATCCCGTCAGTGGCCTGACTCGCCGGGACACCACCGTCCTCATGCGCGGTGACCGCATCGTCCTGACAGGCCCGTCCGCGCAGGTGCCGATCCCCGCCGGCGCGACCGTCGTCGACCTGCGCGGCAAGTTCGTGATCCCGGGGCTGGCCGACATGCACACGCACGGCCTGGCCTTCGAGCAGATCGACCCGGCGCTCTACGTCGCCAACGGCGTGACCACGGTCCGGGAGATGGCCGGCAACGCGCTGGTGCGGGAATGGCGCCCGAAGATCGAGGCGGGCACGCTGCTCGGGCCGCGGTACACGATCGGCAGCCGGATCATCGACGGCTTCCCCACGATCTGGGAGCCCAAGCTGCTGGCAGTGCTCTCCGTGGCCGACGCTGAGCAGGGTCGTCAGGCGGTGCGGCAGGTGGTCGGCGAGGGGGCGGATTTCGTCAAGGTGTACTCGCGCGTCTCGGAGCCGGCGCTGCGGGGGATCGCCGCCGAGTCGCGGGCGCAGGGGATCCGCTTCGCGGGCCACTGTCCCGACCAAGTGCCGATGGAAGAGGCGGCCGCGCTCGGCCAGGCCAGCTTCGAGCACCTGTTCTGGACGCTGTTGGGCAGCTCGTCGCGCGAGCCTGAGATCCGTACCCGGATCCAGCAGATCCGGCTGGCCCAGGGTGACTACGCGGGCTGGTTCCAGGACATCCACCCGCTGGAGATGCTCGCGTCCGGCACGCACAGCCCGGCTCGGGCGCAGGCCCTCTACGCGCGGCTGGCCCACCACCGCAGCCGCCAGGTATCGACCCTGATCATGCACTACGGCCTCGACCACGCGCGCACGCTGGACCAGAACGACCCGCGCGACCGCTACCTGCCCGCGCCGTCGAAGGCCGGCCTGGACTACGCCCTGAACGACATGTACCTCAAGGACCGGGCCCCGGCCGACGACGCCGGCTGGGCCGCGCTGTTCGAACACCGGCTGCGCCTGGTCGGTGAGATGCACCGGGCCGGCGTGCCGATCATGGTCGGCACCGACACCGGCACCCCCGGGACCGTCCCCGGCTTCTCCGTGCACGACGAGCTGCGCCTGCTGGTCGAGGCCGGCCTCAGCGCCCGCGCCGCGCTCTACGCCGCGACCGTCGAGCCCGCGGACTTCCTCGGCACTGCCTCCGGCCGCGTCGCCGCGGGATGCGTGGCCGACCTGGCCGTGCTGGACGCGAACCCGTTGCAGGACATCACGAACACCACGAAGCTGTCCGGCGTCGTCGTCCGCGGCCGCTACGTCGGGCCGGACGAACGCGCGCAGCTGCTGGCGGACGTCGAGCGGGCCGCCGGGAGCATCACCGACTCGGCGACCGCAGCAGCCGGCTGCCCGTGCCACGGCTGAGCATCAGGCGTCAGGCGTCAGGCGTCATGCGGGGCTTGCGGATCCTGCGGTGCTGGCCGGCTCCAGCATCAGCCCGAATCCATCCAAGAGACGCTGAAGTCCGAACTCGAACAGCGCTTCCGACTCAGTGGCCTGTAACGCCTCCTCGCCGAACTGCGACACCATCGGCAGGTCCCGAGAGCTGCGCTGGAAAGCGTCCTTGCGCGCTGCCATCCAGTCCCGCCGATTGACCCCGCCACTGCGCGGCCCGTGCCCCTGCGACAACGCGATGCTCTGCACGAACGAGCTGACCAGCGCCGCGATCTGCACCATGGCCTGGTACGGGAAGCCGCAGTCCGCCAACGTCCGCAAACGCCAGTCCGTGTAAGCCATCAGATTCCGGCTCGCGGGTGGGTGCGAAATCAGGTCGGCGACCCGGGGCAGCCACGGATGCGCCTGGTAGAGCTCCCATTCCGCGCGGGCGGACAGTTCGAGCTTCGCCCGCCAGCCGTCCGGCCCACCGGTCTGGAGCCCAGTGATTTCGGATCCGTCGGCCTCGGGCAGCAACCGCTCACCGAACACGGCATCAGTGATTAGATCGATTAGCTCATCGCGGCCGGCGACGTACCGGTACAGCGACATCACCCCGACCCCGAGGCGAGCGGCGACGCCCCGCATGGTCAGGGCCTGGGCACCCTCATCGTCGGCCAGCCCGATCGCGGCCCGCACGATCTGCTCGACCCCCAACGTCACGCGCTCGGCCGGTTCGACGCCCTCGACGCCCCGGTCGGCGACCCGCTCCCGGTACGCCTTGCTCCGACACGCCCGCGAGCAGTACCTCGGCGGCCGGCCCCGGCCCACGGCGGTCAACGAGGTGCCGCAGACCCGGCAGTCCATCGGGTGTCCTTTCGTCACGCTCTGCCGGATCACTATATCGTCCCGCCGCGTGACGAAATCAGGGGGCGTCGGCGACAGCGTCATCGGCCGCCGTCAGAACATCCCGTTGTCGTTCGCAGCGGCCTTGGGCACCTCCTGAATGACGTCCCAGTGCTCGACGACCTTGCCGTCCTCCAGCCGGAAGAAGTCCGCCAGCGCGCGCCCGGGGTTGTCCGTGCCGGGCTCCAGGTCGAGGTGGGAGTGCGTGACGACCAGGTCGCCCTCGGCGATCACCCGCTTGATGTCCAGCCGCAGGTTCGGGTACTCGCCCCGCAGCCAGGTCACGAAACCGATGAAGGCCTCCGGGCCGTCCTGGGCGTCCGGGTTGTGCTGCACGTACCGGGGCCCGAAGTGGTCGGCGACCGCCTTCTGCGGATTCCCGCCGAACGCGGTCTGGTAGTAGTCGACGACGACCTGCTTGTTGCGCTCGAGGTCCGTCATGGAACGCTCCGATCTGGTGCGGATCTGCTGCCGATGATCGTGGATGAGTTCTCAAAACTGGTGTCACTACAACTTTAGCTCACCCTCATGATCGCGCAACCTGGCTATCCTGGGAGGCCATGAGCTCCCACACGGTCGACTGGAGTGCGCTGCGCGCGCCGGGCACCGACGCCGGTCCGGCTGCCGGACGCCGGGAGAGCCGCAAGCGCGCGACCCGCCAGCTGCTGGTCGACACCGCCACCGAGATGTTCCTGGAGCGCGGCTTCGACGCGGTGACCGTCGTGGAGATCGCCCGCGTCTGCGGGGTGTCGCCGACCACTGTCTTCAACCACTTCCCGACCAAGGAGTCCCTGGTCCTGGACGTTCCGGCCGACCTGCTCGGCGCGCTCCGGGCCGGGCTCGCCGATCCGGGCACGCCGCCGGTCGAGGCCATGGCGCGGATCCTGGCCGGCGAGCTGGACCACCTGATCGCCTGGCTCGAAGCCCAGGACGACCAGGTGTGGGCCGCCGCGGCGGTGCAGCGCTTCGAGGCCATGGTCCGCGACACCCCGGCGCTGCGGGCCCACCACCGCGACATGCTCGCCCGGATGACCGACGCGGCCTGCGAGGCGCTGGCTGCGAGGGCCGGGCTGACCCCCGGCGATCCTGAGCCGCAGATCGCTGCGACCGCGCTGGTGGGCCTGTGGAGCGTCCAGGTCAACTCCTCCTGCGCGCACCTGGACGGGCAGCGGAACCCGGCGCAGGTGCGCGACGCCGTCACCGCCGAGGTCCGCCGCGCCGCGCAGCTGCTCGCCACCGGTCTGGCCACCTTCGCACCCTGATCCGCTCGCGGCGCTCCAGGCGTCTACCGGCGGCGGTCCACTGCCTTACCGGGTCGGTCGTCGACGAGTTGGTCAATGACAGGGCAGTCAGCGACAGAGCGGTCAGCGACAGGGCTGGAAGACGCTGTCGTCCAGGTTCAGCGCGTACAGCACACCGTTGAAGTTGTTGGCGTTGTCGGCGGCGCAGAAGGCGTCGGTCGACAGGTTGTACTCGGCCTGGAATACCGGCTTGCCCGCGTTGACGAACTGGTCCAGCCCGTAGCCGCCGTTCTGCGCGGTGGTGCACTGGCTGTACTGGTTGCACTGCTCGTCCAGGGCGCCGTCGAAGTACGGCAGCAGGTCGGGGATCTGCGCGCCGTCGTTCTTCAGCAGCACGCTCATGCCCCGTGCGTGGGCGTCGTCGGCGAGCGTGGCGTTGTAGTACAGCTGGTCGGCCGCGGTCAGCGGGAAGCCGGTGTTGTTGGTGTAGCCGTCGACGTTGTCGAGCTCGACCATGTCGAAGCCCTTCGACTGGCACATGTCCAGCCGCGCGTCCATGATCTGCCGCAGCGCGCTTGCGGAGTTCTGAATCTCCCGGACATCCAGCCACTTCTCATTCGGCCAGCCGTCCATCACATTTCCCAGCACGGAAGCGGGGAATCGGGACGCGTCGGGTCTGCCGTTCTCGTAGCTGCCGGCGGAGATGTAGCACACCACTTTGATGCCCGCGGCGTGCAGCGAATTGACGTCGCTCGCGGAATTGTTGAACCCGTCCACGTCGTACATTGAGACGTTGCGATAAGGCGCGGTCGGAACCTGGCTCAGCACCCAGTTCCACGACGTGTTCAGGTCCGGGTGCCAGCAGCTGTCGCAGGCCACCGGGCTCGGCGGCGCCGGTGCGTCGGCGAACGCGGCGGGGGAGTTGAGCAGGGCGGTGGCAAGTGCGGCGGTCGCGGCCACGGGCAGCAGTTTACGTCCAATGGGCACTTCGGTCCTCCAGTGTCGGTCCGTGCTCGGAATTCTTCTTGGCGATTTTCTACAACCGTCGGAATAGGGCGTCCAGTGGTTGACCCTGAAACGCTCATCTGGTGTGAGCGAATGACGGATTCGGGCAGTCTCGCGTGAGCTGCAGCAACCGGATAATGAGCACCCCGATGATCACGAAGCGGTGCCGGGCCGACCGCCCAGCTGCCGTAAGTTGCGCAACTTTCATTCCGCGGTCGAAGTCTTGCAAGGTCCTGTCACAGTCTCTATGTTGTGCATCGCAGCTTCCGGAAACGTTTGCGGCGCTTGGCACCTTCTGGATAACCCCACAGTTCACGAAGGAGTTGCGATGAGATCCCCGTCCCCGGCACCACTCACCCGGCAGCGCGGCAAACCGGCGACGGCCCTGGCGGTCGTGCTCGCGCTGCTGCTGGCCGCCCTGTTCGGGACGACGGCCGGCGCGCACCGCGCGGCCGCGGCGTCCTGCGGCACCACGAACCTGGCGTTGAACGCGCCGGCGACGGCGTCCTCGCTGGAGAACGCGACCCTCCCGGCCTCCGCCGCGGTCGACGGGAACACCGGCACCCGCTGGTCGTCGCAGTTCTCTGACCCGCAGTGGCTCCAGGTCGACCTGGGTAGCGTGCAGAACATCTGCCAGGTGTCGATCCAGTGGGAGACTGCGTCGGCGAAGGCCTACCAGATCCAGGTCTCTAACGACGCCAGCACGTGGACCTCCATCTACTCCACCACGACCGGCCCCGGCGGGACCGAGAACCTGACCGTCAGCGGCTCCGGCCGGTACATCCGCATGTACGGCACGGCCCGCAACACCGCCTACGGCTACTCGGTCTGGGAGTTCCAGGTCTTCGGCTCCAGCGGCGGAAGCACCTGCGGCACGACCGATGCCGCGCTGAACCACACCGCGACGGCGTCCTCGCTGGAGAACGCGACTCTCCCGGCGTCGAACGCGGTCGACGGCAACCTGGGCACGCGCTGGTCGTCGCAGTTCTCCGACCCGCAGTGGCTCCAGGTCGACCTCGGCGCGACCCGCTCGATCTGCGGCGTCCAGCTGGCCTGGGAGACCGCCTCGGCCAAGGCGTACCAGATCCAGACCTCGAACGACGGCTCCACCTGGACCTCCGTCTACTCGACCACGACCGGCCCCGGCGGGACCGAGAACCTGACCGTCAGCGGCTCCGGCCGGTACATCCGCATGTACGGCACGGCGCGCAACACCGCCTACGGCTACTCCCTGTGGGAGTTCTCGGTGTTCACCACCGGCGGGAGCACCGGCAACACGGTCACCGTGAACAACCCGGGCAACCAGTCCACCGCCGCGAGCACCGCGGTCAACCTGCAGATTCAGGCCACTGACTCGGCATCCGGCCAGACCCTGACCTACGGCGCGAGCGGCCTGCCGGCCGGGCTGTCGATCAGCTCCTCCGGCCTGATCACCGGGACGCCGACGGCCACCGGCACCTCGACCGTCACGGTCACCGCGACCGACGGCACCGGCGCGAGCGGCAGCACGAGCTTCACCTGGACCGTGGGCGGCTCCGGCGGCAACGGCGGCGCCCCGCCGCCGGCGTTCTGGGGCAACACCAGCGCGATCCCGACCGCGCAGAACGTGCTGGAGTTCGCGATCGTGAACCAGACCAACGGTCAGTACCCTGACAGTCAGGTCTTCTGGAGCTTCAACGGCACGACCAAGTCGATAGCCCAGCAGCCGTACATCGACATGCCGGCGAACTCGGCCGGCCGGATGTACTTCTACCTCGGCACCCCGAACGGCCAGTACTACGACTTCATCGAGTTCACGGTGGGCACCGCGTCGATCAACGTCGACACCACCCGCGTGGACCGCTTCGGTCTGAAGCTGGCCCTGAAGCTCCACGCCCACGACGGCTCCGACCAGCAGATCGGCGAGAACTACGCGACTTTCCAGGAGTCGCGCTCGGCGACCTTCTCCCGGTTCCAGAGCTCGGTGCCGACCGAGTTCAAGGAACTGGCCACGGACCAGGCCCCGTTCGGCATCCCGTCGCCGGGGAACGACCCGGCGTTCCAGACCGGCGGCGCGTACGCGAACTACTTCCAGAGCTACGCCGCCGCCAACGGCGACACGGCGGACAGTACGGCGCAGATCTTCGGCTGCGGCGGCACCCTGGCGAACAACCCGCCGCTGTGCGCCGGCCTGAACCGGCACGTCGCGCAGCTGCCGGCGGCGCAGCAGTCGAACCCGGCGAACTTCTACCAGGCGGCTCCGGCCAACTACTACGCGCAGTTCTGGCACCAGAACGCGATCAACGGCGCCCAGTACGGCTTCCCGTACGACGACGACGCGGGCCAGTCCTCTGACATCTCGGTGACCAACCCGCAGTACGCGGTCGTCGCCGTGGGCTGGTGACAGCGGCTGGTGGTCGCCTGACCGGCGGTTGACCAGCGGTTGTCAAGATCAAGGGTGTGGAGTCGGGGTGCTGACCTCGGCTCCACACCCTGCTCATGAACAGGCCACCGGCTGTTCGTCTGGGCGAAAGCATGGTCATGCCGGTCCTTGGCCTCATATCAGGACCATGGCGGAGTGACTCAGAATTCGAGTGCCGGCAGTGCCGACAACCGCCATCGCGTCATTCCGCTGGTCGAACAACACGAATTCTTCCAGCAGATCCTGCGTCGCAGTCCGGTCAGCCGCCGCGGTGTGTTGCGCGGCAGCGTCAGTGCCGCCGGAGCGTCGTTCCTGTTGGGCGGAACCCTTGCGGGCGCCGCCTCCGCGTCTGCCTCTACTTCTGCCGAGGAGATGACGACCACCGGCACGATCGCCGGCGGCTTCGTCGTCAACGGCCGCCACCTGTCCTTCGGGCCCGACCCGAAGCGGCAGATGTGGGTGGCCGGACAGCTGTTCAACCTCAACACCTACAACGCCGTGCCCTCCGGCATCAAGGTCGAGGTCGAATACGGCCACGAGGCCGGAGCCTACGGCCACACCGTCGCCGCCGAGATCAGGCAGCTGGTCACGCACGTGCCGGTGTGGAACGGGGTGCCGACCGGTCCGGTGACCGCGTCCCTGAACGACCTGCTGCGCGCCGACCAGTTCTACGTCCACGCGCTGATCGACTGCCTGGAACCCGGCCGCACCTACCACTACCGCTTCGTCTACACGAAGCACGGCGAGCGCGGCCACACCCCGGACGCCACCTTCACCACCGCACCGGACGGCCGCCGATTCCTGTCCCCGTTCACCTTCACCGCGTACGGCGACCAGGGCATCACCGGCGCCCCGGGCACCGGCCGCACACTCGACGACGCGCCCTCGCTCCAGCCGGAGTCCTCCAGCCACATCACGGACGACTACTACAAGCCGAGCGACCCCGACTACTTCGACCCGGCCTCCACGAGCGCACCCACCGACGTCTCACCGGTGGCCGCGCTGGTCACGCAGATCACCCGCGTGCGCAACCCGGTGAACCACACGCCGTCCCGCTTCACCCTGCTCGCCGGCGACATGTGCTACGCCAACCCCAGCGGGAACGCCCAGCCGATCATCAACCCGGCGGGCCCGGGCGGCAACCAGCCAGGGGACTCCAACACCCCGGTTCCGCCGCCGAACAGCGGAGGCTGGGACGACTACGACCCCTACGTGTGGACCAGTTACCTCACCACGATCGAGCCGAGTTCGGCGTCCACGCCGTGGATGTTCAACACCGGCAACCACGACGTCGAGCTGTTCACCACCTCGCTCGACGCCGACGCCGCGACCGTCGACGCCTACGGCAGGCTCGGCTACGGCGGCCACGCCAGCCGCATCGACATGCCCACCAACGGACCCAGGTCCTGCCCGTCGGTCTACAGCTTCACCTACGGCGACGTCGGCATCGTCAGCGCCGACGCCAACGAGCTGAGCTGGGAGATCCAGGGCCTGCTCGGCTACAGCGAGGGCGAACAGGCGTCCTGGCTGCGCCGGCGGCTCGGCGAGTTCCGCCACGATCCCGAGATCGACTTCATCGTCGTGTTCTTCCACCACTGCGCCTTCTCCACCTGCGACGGCCACTCCTCCGACGGCGGCGTGCGCAAGGTGCTGGCGCCCCTGCTCTCCGAGTTCGAAGTCGACCTCGCGGTCCAGGGACACAACCACATCTACGAACGCTCCAACCCCATCAAGTACGACGCCGCCACCAACACCGGGTCCTCCAGCGTGCAGGCGACCTCCAAGTCCTTCCACGAGGCGGCGACCGTGCATCCGCAGACCGACGGGACCACCTACATCACCGTGGGATCCGGCGGCCGGCCGCGCTACAGCTGGTCCGGCGCGGTGGAGACCGACCGCAACTTCCTCACCGGCGTCGACACCGGCGCGCCGGGGAACGGCACGACCGTCACCGCGGATCCGGCCACCTCCCAGGGCCCGTCGGCCGCACAGCTCGACTTCACCCGCGAGTACGAGACGGTGGACTGGTCGCAGGCCCGCTACAGCGACTACGCCTTCATCGCACTCGACGTGGTCCCCGCCGCCCCCGACGGCACCGCCACGATGACCATGCGGGCCATCAACGAGCAGGGCGTGGAGTTCGACCGCGTCGTGTTCAAGCGAGACGTGCGCAGGCGCGGCCCCTACAGCCTGTAGCGGTCAGCCACAAGTCGTCATTCCGACCCTCGACCCGCGCGCGACATCAGCCTTACGGTCGTAGGATGCCTGGCGGTCACACCGGCGGGCATACCTACGCAGTCCACGAATAACGAGGAAGCAGGCTGACAGCGGATGGCGGACTTCGGCGGATACCAGTACGAGATCTACTTCGACGGCCTCCGCGGGGTGGTGCCGCGCTTCCCGATGTCGTACGAGGGCTGGGAAGCCCGCGCGCAGGCCGCGATGTCGCCGTCGGTGTGGTCCTACGTCTCCGGCGGGGCCGGTGACGAGCACACCCAGCGCGCGAACGTCGCCGCCTTCCTGCGCCACGCACTGATCCCGCGCATGTTCGTCGGTGCCGACCAGCGCGACCTGTCGGTCTCGATGTTCGGCCTGACGCTGCCCTCGCCGTTGATGATGGCGCCGGTCGGCGTGCTCGGCCTGTGCACCCAGGACGGCCACGGCGACCTCGCGACGGCGCGCGCCGCCGCGAAGACCGGCGTCCCGATGATCGCCTCGACGCTGTCGGTGGACCCGATGGAGGAGGTCGCCGCCGAGTTCGGCGGCACCCCGGGCTTCTTCCAGCTCTACACCCCGACCGACCGCGACCTGGCCGCGAGTCTGGTGCAGCGGGCCGAGAAGGCCGGTTTCAAGGGCATCGTCGTCACGCTCGACACCTGGGTGACCGGCTGGCGGCCCCGGGACCTGTCCACGTCGAACTTTCCGCAGCTGCGCGGGAACTGCCTGGCCAACTACACCAGCGACCCGGTGTTCCGCGCCGCCGTGCCGCAGTCGTTCGAGACGGATCCGGGCGCCAGCGTGCTGCACTGGGCCGGGATCTTCGGCAATCCGCTGACCTGGGACGACCTGCCCTGGCTGCGCTCGCTCAGCACCCTGCCGCTGATCGTCAAGGGCCTGTGTCACCCCGAGGACGTGCGCCGGGCGCGCGACGGGGGAGTGGACGGGATCTACTGCTCGACGCACGGCGGCCGGCAGGCCAACGGCGGCCTGGCGGCCCTGGACGCGCTGCCCGAGGTGGTCGCCGCCGCCGACGGGCTGCCGGTGATCTTCGACTCCGGCGTCCGCAGCGGTTCGGACGTCGTCAAGGCCCTGGCGCTGGGCGCCGACGCGGTCGCGATCGGCCGTCCCTACCTCTACGGCCTGGCCATCGGGGGCGTCGACGGCCTGGTGCACGTGCTGCGCAGCATGCTGGCCGAGGCCGACTTGTTGATGGCCGTCGACGGGTATCCCACCATCGCCGACCTCACCCCGGAGGCGCTTCGCACCGTCGCCGGATAGGCCAGCGGCGATAGGCGCACGGCGAGTCAGGACGCTGTCTCCCAGCTCCCAGCTCCCAGCTTCCAGCCGGGTCAGCCGCGCGGATCCACCAGCCCGACGTCGTAGGCGATGATCACCGCCTGCACCCGGTCGCGGGCACCGATCTTCGCCATGGCCCGGCTGACGTGCGTCTTCACCGTCGACTCCGACAGGTGCAGCTTGGCTGCGATCTCCAGATTGGTCAGCCCCGCCGCCACCACGCGCAGCACCTCCAGCTCCCGCTCGGTCAGCGCGCGCAGCCGCGGATCCTCGGCCGGTCGGCGGTCGTTGCCGGGCAGCACCTTGGCGAACGCGTGCAGCAGCCGCCGGGTCAGCGCCGGGGCCACCACCGCGTCGCCGACCGCGACCGCCCGGATCCCGGCCAGCAACTCGTCGGGCCGGGCGTCCTTCAGCAGGAACCCGCTGGCCCCGGCCTGGAGCGCGGCGTAGACGTATTCGTCCAGGTCGAACGTGGTGAGCACGAGCACCCGCGAGCCCCCGCCGGCGGCCGTGATCCGGCGGGTCGCCTCGATCCCGTCCATCCCCGGCATGCGGATGTCCATCAGGACCACGTCCGGGGACAGCTCCGCCGTCCGGCGCACCGCCTCGATCCCGTTCTCAGCTTCGCCGGCGATGCTGACCCCGGGCTCGGTCTCCAGCACCATGCGGAAACCCATCCGCTGCAACGGCTGGTCGTCGACGATCAGGACACTGGTCATCGACGCTCAGGCCTCCTGCGCCACGAGCGGGAACCGGGCGGCCACCGTCCAGCCCCCGGCGTCGTTCGGCCCCGCCTCGGCCCGGCCCCCGGCCAGCGCCGCGCGCTCCCGCACCCCGGCCAGACCCTGGCCGCGCGAGTCGTGCGGCGTCGGCACGCTGCGACGCGACGCGGCGGTGCCGGCCGCGCCAGTCGCGCCAGTCGCCCCGGCCGAGCCAGTCGCCCCGGCCGGTCCGGTGTCGGCCACGCTCACCCGCAGCGACTGCGCGTCGGCCTCGATCACCACCTCAACGGTGGTGTCCGGTCCGGCGTGCTTGAGGCTGTTGGTCAGCGATTCCTGCACGATCCGGTAGGTCGCCGACTGCAGGCCGCGCGGCAGCGCCGCGGTGTCGCCGCCGGCCCGGCAGGACACCCGCGGCCCGGCCGCGCGCGTGCGCTCCAGCAGGTCCGAGATGTCCGCGACCCCCGGCTGCGGCGCGAACGCCTGCGCGCCGACGCCTCCCAGGACGCCGGCGCCGCTCCCGCCCTCGTCGACCTGGTGCTCCCGCAGCGCCCCGAGGGTCTGCCGCAGGTCGGCCAGGGACTGTCGGCTGGTCTCGGCGATCAGCTCGAACACCTGCCGGCCCCGCCACGGATGCGCCTCGACCTGGCGCGCGCCGCCGTCGGACAGCCCGATGATCACCGCCAGGCTGTGCCCGACGATGTCGTGGGTCTCCCGGGAGAACCGGGCCCGCTCGGCCAGCACGGCCAGCCGGGCCCGCTGCTCGCGGTGCTGCTCGGCGTGGTGCGCGCGCTCGGCCAGCGCGGCCAGCTGGGCCTGCCGCTCCCGGGCCATCAGCCCGAGTGCGGCGCTGGCGATGATGCCGGTGGCCAGGAAGAACAAGGAGACCAGGATCGGGCCCTGCACCGGCGCCATCCGCCACACCAGCACGACCAGGCTCGGTACGATCGCGCCGAGCGCCACGCGCAGCGTCGTCATGGAGCGGTACCTGGCGACCGTGTACAGGCAGATCATCCAGCTTATGTCGCTGGACGAACTCATCGCCGCCGCCCACTCGACGGTGCAGGCGGCGAGCACCACGCTGTACATGATCACCGGCGCCGGACGCCGCCAGATGATCGCTGCGGATTCCACAACGGAGGTGACGACCAGCAGCGGAGAGGCGTGCAGCAGCTCCGACCCGAGTCCGGCCTGCGTGGGCAGCAAGGTGAGCAGGAAGACACCCAGGGCCAGGGCCACGTCCTGCCGGTAGGGGTGTCCCTGGAACGCGGCTTGGACCCGGCGTGCGGATCTTGGCCACTCGAACGCGGGCCCGACCGGCCGCTGGGCCGTCGCCGGCCATTCGGGATCGGGCTCGGAACCGGGCTCGGGTGCCGAACCCCGCGTGACCGGCCGCGCCGCCGATTCGGCCAGGCCTGGCGTCAGGGCCGGGTCGGCCGGCGCGGCGGTCGTGCTGTCTACCCTCACCAGGAGGTCCACCATGGTTCTCCGTCACCTCCGGATGGCCGATGATCTGGCCGGAAGCTCGACGATAGTCGACGGTCCGAGGGCCGGTCGTCCGCCTTGAGGATGGGCCCGGGCCGGTACCGCGGTGCCACACGGACGGCCCGACTCGGCACTCCGGGACGGCGATCGGACACCCCAGCGTACCTAGGCTCGAATCCCGGGCTCGGCCGCAGGAGTCGACTCCCAGCGGCCGATGCGGGGCTGTCCCGGCGACGCCGGCGGGTCCGCGGAGAGGAACGATCATGAAGGAAGCAGTGCAGGGGGCCCGGGGCGGCGGAGACGCCGAACGGGGCTTCTTCCCTGGTCTGGGCCGGTGGGTCGCCCATCACCCGTGGCGGGTGATCGGGGCCTGGGTGGTCGTCGCCGTCGCGGTGGTCGGGTTCGCGCCCAAGCTGGCCACCACCACCGACGAGGCCAGCTTCCTGCCCAGCCACTACGAGTCGGTCCAGGCCCTGAACCTGCAGGAGGCCGCCTTCCCGCAAGCCGCCGCTCCGGCCGCCGTGATCGTCCTGGAGCGTGCCGACAACGGCGCGCTCACCGCCGCCGACTCAGCGGCGGTGAGCGCGCTGGCCACCAAGCTGGAGGCCGCGCACATCCCGGACGTCACGGCGCTCCAGGTCGGCCAGCCCACGCCGAACGGCCACCTGCAGACCATCGGCGTGCAGATGCCCACCGACAACGACCCGCAGCAGAAGCACCAGACCGACGCGGTCAAGGCGCTGCGCACGCAGTTGCAGGCCGACCTGGCCGGCAGCCAGCTCAAGGGCGGCATCACCGGCTCGGCGGCGCAGACCCTGGACTCCCAATCCTCGGGCAACAAGGCCGAGGCGTTGATCGGCGTGGCCACCATCGGCCTGATCCTGGTCCTGCTGCTGATCATCTTCCGCAGCCCGGTCGTGGCGCTGCTGCCGATCATCACCATCGGCGTGGTCTCGCAGATCGCCGACGGGCTCATCGCCTGGGCCAGCAAGGCCTTCGACCTGAAGACCGACAGCTCGGTCACCTCGATGCTGATCGTGGTGCTGTTCGGCGTCGGCACCGACTACATCCTGTTCTTCATGTTCCGCTACCGGGAACGGCTGCGGGCCGGCGACAGCCCGAAGGACGCCGTGGCGGGCGCCGTCACCCGGGCCGGCGAGGCCATCGTCTCCGCCGGCGGCGCGGTGATCGTCTCGTTCATGGCGCTGGCGCTGTCCACGCTGGGCCTGTTCCGCTCCCTGGGCCCGGCGCTGGCGATCGCCGTCGCGGTCACCCTGGTCGCCGGCCTGACGCTGATCCCGTCGGTGGTCTCGCTGCTGGGCACGCGGGTGTTCTGGCCGTCCAAGGCCTGGCGCACCGAGCCGCGCGGCGCGCGCTTCGCCGCGATCGGCCGGTCGATGGGACGCCACCCGGCGCGCTTCGCCGCGGTCTCCGGCATCATCATGGCGGCGCTGGCGGTCGCCGCGTTCAGCTTCCGCCCGACCTTCGACCTGTCCTCCGGTTCGCAGGGCAAGAGCTCTGAGTCGACGGTGTGGCAGAAGAACCTGCAGGACGCCGCCTCGGCCGGCGCGACGATGCCCAGCCAGGTCATGCTGAAGTCGACGAACGGCGCCAAGCTCACCACCGGCGAGCTGGACTCCTACCGCAGCACGCTGGCCGCGATCCCGGGCGTGGCGCAGGTGTCGACGCCGTTCCCGAACGAGACGAACACCGTGGCGCTGTACTCGGTGACGCTGAACCACGACCCGTCCTCGTCGGCGGCGATGGACACGGTCAAGGGCCCGCTGCGCACCACCGCGCACCAGGCGGCGCCGGCCGGGACGGCCGCGGTGGTCGGCGGCACGACCGCGATCTTCGTGGACATCCAGTCCGCGGTGAACCACGACTACGCGGTGGTGTTCCCGGTCGCGGCGGTCATCATCACCCTGATCCTGGGCCTGGTGCTGCGCGCGGTCGTGGCGCCGCTGTACCTGATGGCCTCGGTCTGCCTGGGCTTCGGCGCCACCCTCGGAGCGACGGTGCTGCTGTTCCAGAACTCCGGCGGCAACAACGGCCTGATCTTCATGCTGCCGGTGATCATGTACATGTTCGTGGTGGCGCTCGGCACGGACTACAACATCCTGATGATCACCCGCCTGCGCGAAGAAGCGCGCGCCGGACGCAACCCCCGCGAAGCCGCGGCCGAGGCAGTCCGCCACGCCGGGCCCACGATCGCCGCCGCTGGCCTGATCCTGGCCGGCTCGTTCGCTTCGCTGATGCTGGCCGGCCAGTCGACCCTGACCCAGATGGGCTTCGCGATCTCGGCGGGCATCGCGATCGCGGCCTTCGTGATGTCGATGTTCTTCACCCCGGCGATCACCGCCCTCGTCGGCCACGCGGCCTGGTGGCCGGGACGCGCCGACGCCGCGCGGCCGTCGGGGGAGGCGCGCCACGACGGCGGCACCGAAGGGACGGAAGCATACGGAACCGCAGAGGCTTCGGCACGCCGGTAGGGCTCTGCTACGCGACCTCTTCCACTATCTTCGAACACTGCTACTATCGCGCATAGGTTGGTGGCACACACCCCCCGAGTGCCGACATCAACCGATGTGAGGAGTCCCGTGGCGACCGCACGTCGCCACGGGACTCGTTTCCTTTTGGCCCTACCGCAACGGTCGCCGGTAGTAGACGGACAGTCAATAGCAGCGCACTGATTCATGCGGCGGTGAGTAAGGATCCTGTCGCCGAGTTTGTAGAGTCGCTGCTGCGCTGGCAGCTCGCCGCGCCCCGCCCCTCAAGCCGAATCCCGCCGCACCACCGCCGGATCGAACAGGATCCGCTGCGCCCCCCGGGGCGCCGAGCCGTCCAGCCGCCCCAGCAGCAGCCGCCCGATCGCCTCGCCCTGCTCCAGTGGCCGGATCGACACCGTCGTCAGCGGCGGCGCGGTCAGTGCGGCGATCTCGATGTCGTCGAAGCCCATCACCGCCACGTCGCCCGGCACGCTCAGGCCCCGGGCCTTCGCCGCGTCCAGCGCCCCGAGCGCCACCACGTCGTTTGTGCACAGCACCGCGTCCGGTGCCTGGCGCAGCGCCAGCAGCCGCTCCATCGCGCGGGCGCCGCCGTCGCGGCTGATCTCTTCGCGCACCACCAGCGACGCCGAGAGCGGCATGCCCGCCTCACGCAGTGCGTGCCGGTAGCCCAGGACGCGGTTGGCGGGGGCGCCGACGCGACCGGCGCCGGTGATGAAGGCGATGCGCCGGTAGCCGTGCTCGATGAGGTAGCCGGCCGCGATCTCGCCGCCGGCCACGTCGTCGGACCTGACCACGTCGATCCCCGGTCGCGCGGTCCGCCCGCCGAGCAGCACCACCGGGATCCCGACCTCGGCGGCGGGGGAGACGCGCCGGTGGTCGGTCTGGTAGCCGGCGAACGCCAGGCCGTCGACGCGGCGCGTGATCATCTGCTGCACCGCCGCGTCCTCGGCCGCCGGGTCCGCGTCCGTGCTGGTCACCAGTACCTGGAGCCCCGCCGGGCCCAGCACGTTCTGCAGCCCGCGCGCGATCTGCGGGTAGAACGGGTTCGTGATGTCGGGGATCACCAGCGCCACGGTGTTCGTGCGCTGCAACCGCAGCCCGCGCGCCAGCTGGTTGGGCTCGTAGCCGAGCTCTGCGATCACCCGCCGCACTTTCGCCGTGGTCGCCGCCGACACCGGCCGCTGCCCGGACAGCACGTGCGAGACGGTCGTGATGCTGACCCCCACCTGCTGCGCGACGTCGGTGATGCTGACGTGCCGCTTGCGGCCCTTCTGCGCCATTGAGCTCTCCGATCCGTCGGCGTGGTAATCGTTGACACCTTTTGGGGCCCATGACATCCTGCTGAGCCAGCATACAAAACGTTTTGCAAAGGAACGCCGTGAACGACCCCAACCGCCTCCTCGACGCCTCCGGAGCCCTCCCGCAAGCCCAACCCCCGTGGTCGTCCCGCGACAGCCTGCGCATCACCCGCGTCCGCGCGATCGTCACCGCCCCTGAGGGCCAGCCCCTGGTCGTGGTCCGTGTCGACACCTCCGACGACGGCCTCCACGGCCTCGGCTGCGCCACCTTCACCCAGCGCTACGCGGCCGTCGCCGCCGCCGTCGACGAGCACGTCGGCCCGCTGGCGGTCGGCCGCCACCCGGCCGACATCGAGGACATTACGAGGCTGATCCACTACTCCTCCTACTGGCGTAACGGCCCGGTCTTGAACAACGCGCTGTCCGGCCTGGACCAGGCGCTGTGGGACATCGCCGGCAAACGCGCCGGCATGCCGGTGTACGAGCTACTCGGCGGCCGGAGCCGCGCCGCGGTCGAGGTCTACTCGCACGCCGCCGGCGGCACGATCGAGGCGACGCTGGAGCAGGCAGAGCAGCTGATGGCCGAGGGCTACCGCAACGTCCGGCTCCAGGTCGGCGGCCCGGGCCTGGGCACGTACGGCGCCCCCGGCACCCCCGGCGGCTATCCGCGCTCGCCGCACCCGGACGGCTGGGCCGTCGAGCAGTACCTCCGCGACGCCCCGCGCCTGTTCGCCGCCGCCCGCGACCGGCTCGGCGACAGCGTGAACCTGATGCACGACGTCCACAGCCGCCTCACCCCGAAGCAGGCCGTGGTCCTGGCGCGCGCCCTGGAGCCCTACCGGCTCTCGTTCCTGGAGGACGTCATCGCCCCCGAGCTCTACGACCGCTTGCCGGAGGTGCGCGCCGCCTCGCCGGTGCCGATCGCAGTGGGCGAACAGCTCGGCTCGGTGCCGGACGCGGTGCGGCTGGTGCGCGACGGCGGCGTGGACCTGCTGCGGCTGCACACGTCCTCGGTCGGCGGCCTGACCCCGACCCGCAAGATCGTCGCGCTGTGCGAACTGCTCGGCGTGCGCACCGCGTTCCACTCCCCGGCGGACGTCTCGCCGGTCGGCGTCGCGGCGAACCTCGCCGTGGACATATCCACGCCCGCGTTCGGGTATCAGGAGTCGCATACGTACAACGACGCCACCCACGAGGTCTTTCCCGGCACGCCGGTGGTGCGCGAGGGGCACATGTACCCCTCGGACACGCCGGGCTGGGGCATCGAGATCGACGAGCAGGAGGCGGCGAAGTACCCGCCGGTGAAGTTCCTGCACGAGCGGTGGTCGGCCGGCGTGCGTCGGCCCGACGGCGGGCTGGAGGCCCCGTGAGCGCGGTGAGCCCCGTAATTGCCGCGAGTGTCGCGAGCGCCGTGAGCCCGGAGTCCCCCACCCCGCGGCGGGTCCTGGTGACCGGCGCCGCGGGCCTGGTCGGCCGGGTGGTCACGCGCGCCTTCGCCGGCCACGGCGCCGCGGTCACCGCGCTGGTCTACGAGGACCCCGGCGACCTGGCCGAGATCGGCGCGGACCGGGTCGCGGTCGGCGACGCCGGCGACCCGGACCTGGTGCGCGAGGCGCTGGCCGACGTGGACGCGGTGGTGCACCTGGCCGCGCTGCCGACGCCGGAGCACGGCACCCCGCTGCAGGTGTTCGGCGGTAACACCCAGGCCACGTTCAACGTGCTTGAAGAGGCGGGTCGCCTAGGCGTCCGGCGCGCGGCGGTGGCCAGCAGCCTCTCGATCCTCGGCCTGCCCTGGGCCCGTCGGACGCTGCACCCGGCGTACGTTCCGATCGACGAGGACGCGCCGTTGCAGCTGGAGGACCCGTACGGGCTGTCCAAGCAAGTGGACGAGGCGACGTCGGAGATGATGGCGCGGCGGCACGGGATGGACGTCGTCGCGCTGCGGTTCCCGTTCATCAGCGACGACGTGCGCGCCGCGTGGCGGTTGCCGCTGCTCGCGGACGACCCGGCGGCCGGCGCGCCGGAGCTGTGGACGTACCTTGACGTGCGCGATGCGGCGGAGGCGGCGTGGTTGGCGATAACTGTGCCGCTGCAAGGGTTTCACAAGGTGTTCGTAGCTGCGCCCGACACGTTCGTGCCGTATCCGACTGCTGATTTGCTCGCGGCCTACCACCCCGACGCCGAGGTGCGCGCGCCGATGCCGGGACGCACGGCGCCGCTGGACCTGCGGGCTGCGGAGCGGCTGCTCGGGTTCGAGGCCCGGCACGTGCTGGACCTGGAGCCTCGGCCGTGGCCGCCGTCCGATCCCGCGCAGGATGTGCCAACCCCGCCGCCTTCCTAGACTGGCCCCATGGCCCGGCTCAACGACGAGGTCGGCGCGCTGCTCCGCGAGTACGCCGACCTCATCCTCCTCACCGGCGGCAACGCGTTCCGGGCCCGGTCCTACGAGAAGGCCGCCCGCTCGGTCGGCGGCTATCCGGGGGACCTGGCCCACCTGGACGAGGCGGGCCTGCGCGCCATTCCCGGCGTCGGCGACTCGACCGCGGACAAGATCACCGAGTACGTCGCCACCGGCCGCATCGCCGCGCTCGATGCCCTGCGTGCCAAGATGCCGCCCGGCGTCCGGGAGGTCACCCAGATCCCCGGCGTCGGCCCCAAGACGGCCGTGCTCCTCTACCGCAAGCTCGGCATCAAGTCCGTCGACGAGCTCCGCAAGGCCGCCGACGAGGGCAGGCTCAAAGGCCTGCCCGGTCTCGGCGACAAGACAGTCGAGAACATCCGCCACGGTATCGACCAGCTCAGCCTGACCTCCGGCCGGACCCTGCTGAACACCGCCCTGGACCTGGCCGAGGACCTGGTCGCCGAGATCGGCGCCGTCCCGGGCTGCGAGCAGTGCGACTACGCCGGATCCCTGCGCCGCATGCGTGAGACCGTCGGCGACATCGACATCCTCGCCACCGCGACCGACTCCGCGCCGCTGATGGCCGCGCTGCTCGGCCGCCCCGAGGTCGCCGACGTCATCGGCAGCGGCACGACCAAGACCTCGATCCGCACCGACAAGGGCTTGCAGGTGGACCTGCGCGTCGTCCCGCCGGCCGACTGGGGCGCCGCACTGATCTACTTCACCGGCTCGCGCGCCCACAACATCAAGCTCCGCGGCCGGGCCGTCAAGCAGGGCCTGAAGCTCTCCGAATACGGCCTCTTCGACGTCGACTCCGGCAAGAAGCTCGCCTCACGCACCGAGAAGGAGGTCTACGCCGCGCTGGACCTCCCGTGGATCCCGCCGACCCTGCGCGAGGACCGCGGCGAGATCGAGGCGGCGCTGGCAGGTGACCTTCCGGACCTGGTCCAGCTCAAGGACCTGCGCGGCGACCTGCACACGCACACCGACCTCACCGACGGCCTGGCCTCCCTGGAGACGATGCTGGAGACCGCGGCGGGCCTCGGCTACGCCTACTACGCCGTCACCGATCACGCGCCGAACCTCGTGATGCAGCGCATGACGGACGACAAGATGCTGGCCCAGCGCGACCGTGTCCGAGAACTGGACCGCACCTACCGCGGCATGCGCCTGCTGCACGGCACCGAACTCAACATCGACGCCGCCGGCGACGTGGACTGGCCCCCGGAGTTCCTGGCCGGCTTCGACATCTGCGTGGCCTCCATCCACTCCTCCTTCGGCCTGGACCGCGCCGCCCAGACCAAGCGCCTGATCCGAGCATGCGAGAACCCTCACGTCGACATCATCGGCCACCTCACCACCCGCCTCCTCGACCGCCGCCCACCCATCGACGTCGACCTCGACGCCGTCTTCGCCGCAGCCGCCCGCACCGGCACCGCCCTGGAGATCAACGCCTCACCCCAACGCCTTGACCTGAACGACGAGCAGGTCATGGCCGCGAAGAAGCACGGGGTGAAGTTCGCGATCGACAGCGACGCCCACTCCACCCCGGCCCTGGAGAACCAGCGCTTCGGCATCGCCATGGCACAGCGCGGCTGGCTCACGAAGGACGACGTCATCAACACCTGGAGCCTGACGCGGCTTCGCAGCTTCCTACGGAAGCCCGAGGCGCGGTAGCAAGTGGTGCCGTGCTGCCCGCTGCAAAATGTTGTGCTGTTGACCTATGTGTTGGTGTTGGTGTCGGGTGGGTGTGGCGGGTGCGGTTTGTTTGTGGGTTTTAAGGGCTTTTTACGGCTTCGCGCATGGTTTGATGGCCTCGCGGGGGCGCAGTTCGGTGGTGCCA
>NZ_JAACYW010000091.1 GCF_015356825.1 Catenulispora rubra
GAAGACCTGCTTGATCGCGTCGGGGTCGACGGTCAGCGCGTCCTCGCCCTTGACCTTGGTGACGCCGGTCGTCGGCAGCGTGATGAACTGCGCGTTGCCGCCGGTCAGGTTCGAGGCGCTGGCCGCGAAGTCGAGCACGTTCCAGTTGTCGTTCTTGTCGATGACGATGTCGTTCGACACCACCTGCAGCAGCGAGTTCATCTTGCCCAGGTCGCCGAACAGGCCCTCGCTGCGCAGTTTGGCCATCACCGAGGACAGGAACGCCTGCTGGCGGTGCGTGCGGTCCAGGTCGCCGTTGGGCAGGTGGAACCGCTGGCGCACGAACTGCAGCGCGGTGGCCGCGTCGATCGTGGATATGCCGGCCGGCAGTTTGATGCCGGTGCCCGCGCCGTCCTCGATCGGGTCGTAGGCCGGGGCCTTCAGACACACCTGGATGCTGCCGATCGCCTTCACGATGTCGTAGAACCCGACCAGGTTGACCTCGGCGAAGTGGTCGACGTGCTGTTTGGTCAGCTCCTGCACCGCGGCGATCGTCGCCTCGCGCCCGACCTCGCGGCTCTTCGCCTCCAGGTCGGACTTGTTCGTGATCCCGGCGGCCCGCAGCTTGGTCTCGGCGTAGGCCTTGGCGTCGCCGTAGGCCTCCTTGATCTTGCCCTTGCCGTCCCCCGGGAAGTTGGGCACCTGCGCCACCGTCGAGGAGCCGCCCGGCCGGTCGACGTCGCTGTCGCGGGGTATCGAGTACGCCGTGACCTTCCCGCCGTTCGCGGGTATGTGCATGAAGATCAGGACGTTGGTGTTGTACCCGCCGATCGCCGAGGAGCCGGCGTGCAGCTCGTCCTCGACCAGGGACGTCGGCAGGTCGTTGCCGTTCATGTCCTTGCGCGAGTCCAGGCCGACCAGCAGCAGGTTGATGTCGTTGCCCAGGTGCTTGGGGACGTAGCCGCCCTCGCCGGGCTTGGCCGCGTTGGTCGCGTCGGAGGTGTGCAGGCTGTCGTTCAGGCTGCTGTTGACGTACCAGATCGAGCCGGTCGTGATGAACACCGCGGCGCCGACCACTCCGGCCAGTGCGCGGCCGGCGATCAGTGCCGGGGCGAGCGCCTTCTTGCCCGGACGGCCGTCGTCGGCGCGGCCACCGTCAGGGCGGCCGCCTTCGCCGCGCCCGCCGCCGTCGCGGCGGGACCGGCCCGGCGGGCGGGGTGCCTCTTCGGCGCCGTGGAAGTCGTCGTCCTCATAACCCTGGTAACCCTGATCGCCCTGGTAACCCTGGTTCTCCGGGGCCGGGTAGCCGCGCTCTGCCGGGTAGCCCGGTGCCGGCGGCGGGGGATAGCCGCGACCGCGGCCACCGTCGTAACCCCGTCCCTGGTCCTCGCGAGGCCGCCCGCGCTCCGGTCCGGCAGCACGCTCCCACGGCATGGGAGCCGGTTGCTGCCCGTAGCCCTCTTGCCCGTAACCGTCCTGCCCCTGCCCGTACCCGTCGTCCCGCCGACGGCGCCCTTGGCGCGCGTCCCCCTCGCCGTAACCCTCCGGCCGCCACTCATCGGCCACGCCGGGCCCCCTTCTTCTTCCGCTCCTGGACCGTCCCCCAGACGGCCACCGATCCCATCACCACGGCGCAGACCGCTATCACCGGGAACGTGTGCGTGGTGGCGTGCACCAGCCCGACCGCCTCGGCCTTGGTGCCCTCGTAGGGCGGGTTGCGCCACTCCAGCTCCGCCACCGCTCCGACCAGCCAGATCACCGGCGGCAGCGCGGGGATCAGGTACCACAGCCAGTTGGACGCGGCCGCCGCCGCGGCGAGCCCGGCCGCGATGACGCAGACCACTGCGAAGCCCGGGCCGTAGTAGTTGCCCAGGATCTTGCCCACGATCGCCGCGAGCACCGGGCCCAGCCCCACGGCGGCCGCCGGCAGCCACCCGGGCATTCCCGCCAGCAGCGGCGGACGCCCCGACCCTGGCTCGTTCGGCCCGGCGGCCAGGGGCGCGCCGCCGCGGCCTTCGGGACGCGGCGCCTGCCGACGATTGCCGGTGGGACCGCCGGTGGGACCGCCGGCGTTGCTGGGACCGCCGGGGCCTGGGTTCGCGCCGGCACGCCGTGGAACGGGCGGACGGGGTTGCGAGCCTGATGGGCGGCGCGTCTGGGGTGGCATGGGACTCCGAAGTCGAGAGAGGGCGAAAGCCGGACCGGTTGGTGCTCACTACTTGGACGCCGCAGCCCACCCTCAGGTTCGTCACAGACTCGCTACAACCCGAAGCCGCGACCAACCCGCGACCAACCCGCGAGGAACCCGCGCCGGCGGGGTAGGGGTGATTCGCGAGCCTTCCGAGTGCGTGTGACCGAACCGGGTGATCGCGACGTCTGGTCGAGCATAGACGTGAAAACGGATCGGGAGGGCGGGCGTTGATGAGGCTCCGACGCCGAAGCGCAGGACCTGCGAAAACCTCGACATCGGCGGCTTCCGTCCGCGGCGGCGTGCGGCAACTCCGGACGATCATCGCTGTATCGGCGTTGTCACTGTTGGTGACAGTGACCGGATCCACCGGCTATGTCTACCTGCACCTCGACCACAACATCCACACCGCCGGCGACCTGAGCACGCTGCCCGACCGGCCGCCGGCGCTGGTGCCGCCGCCGCCGACGACGAGCACGAGCGGCGGCAGCGCCCCGGCCCCCAGCACGTCGAGCAGCGCACCTCAGGGCCCGCCTATCAACATCCTGCTGCTCGGCTCCCAGACCCGCGACGGTCAGAGCGGACAGTTCGGCGGCTCCGACTCCACGGGCAGCTTCGGCGGCTCGGGCGGCACCGACCTGTCGGACACCTCGATGCTGCTGCACATCTCCGGCGACCGGAAGCACGCCATCGTGGTCTCCATCCCGCGCGACACCCTCGTCGACCGGCCGACGTGCCCCGCCCGCGACGGCAAGGGCACGATCCCCGGGCAGCAGCGGGCGATGTTCGACGCGTCGATGAGCCTCGGCGGGCCGTTGTGCGCGGCCGAGACCGTCGAGCAGTACTTCCATGTACGGGTCGACCACTTCGTGCGGCTGGACTTCAACGGCTTCCGCAAGATCGTCAGCTACCTCGGCGGCGTTGAAGTCTGCATCCCGGCCGGCGGCATCAACGATCCGTTGAGCCACCTCGACCTGCCGGCCGGCCGGCAACTGGTCACCGGCGACGAGGCGCTGGCCTTCGTACGGGACCGGCACGGCCTGGCCGGCGGCAGCGACCTGGCCCGCATCGAGATGCAGAAGATGTTCCTGACCTCGCTGATCACCAAGATCGAGGACGCCGGAACCCTGAACGACGTCGGCCAGCTCTACCAGCTGGCGGACATCACCACGTCGTCGATCACGACCGACGACGCGCTGGGCTCGGTGACGGCGCTGCTGGACCTGGCCGGCCAGGTGCAGGACATCAAGCCGCACGACATCGACTTCGTGACCATGCCGACCGTGCAGGACCAGTTCGATCCCAACCGGGTCGATCCCGCGCCGGACGCCGAGGCGCTGTGGGCGCTGATCCGGAGCGACCAGGCGCTGGACGGGGCGTCCACGGCTGCGGCATCGCCGACTGCGACCCCGACCCCGACGCCGCCGCCGACTGCTACTGGGACTACCCCTTCGCCTACCTCCGGCGGCCCGACTCTGACCGGAACGCCGTCACAGGGATCGTCGCCGCAGGGATCATCAGCACAGGGATCGTCGGCGACCGCGCCATCATCCGGGATAGCGACCGATCTCCAGGACCGACCGGCCGACGCGGACATCTGCTCCAACCTCCCGGCGCCCAATCCCTATGCCGCAGACGGCTCCTGATCCCTGGCTCACCCGATGGTGTTGCCGTGGGCAGGCGGCGCGCTCGGTGCGTGAGAAGATTTCAAGGGTGACCCGAGCCAGTGACCGAGCCAGTGACATCGAGCAGGCGGCCGAGGTGCTCCGCGCCGGAGGCCTGGTGGCCCTCCCCACCGAGACCGTCTACGGCCTGGGGGCCGACGCCGAGAACCCTGCCGCGGTGGCGCGCGTCTACCTGGCCAAGGGCCGTCCGCCCACGCATCCGCTGATCGTCCACCTGGCCGGGGCCGAGCACCTCGACGCCTGGGCCGACGGCGTGCCCGACGCGGCCCGCCTGCTCGCCGAGCGGTTCTGGCCCGGGCCCTTGACGCTGGTCCTGCGGCGTGGGAGCCGGGTGCCGCTGGAGGCGACCGGCGGCCTGGAGACGGTGGCGCTGCGGGTACCGAACCACCCCGTCGCGCTGGAGCTGCTGAAGGCGTTCGGGGGAGGGGTCGCGGCGCCGTCGGCCAACCGGTTCGGCTCGGTCAGCCCGACCACCGCCGAGCACGTCCGGGCCGAGCTCGGCGACGCCGTCGACTTCGTGCTCGACGGCGGCCCCTGCGAGGTGGGGGTCGAGTCCACCATCGTCGACGCCACCGGCGACGCTCTCAGCATCCTGCGACCCGGCGGCGTGACGCGCGAGAGCCTGGAGGAGGCCCTGGGCTCTCCGCTCGCGGTGCCCGACGCCAGCCCGGTCCGCGTGCCGGGCCAGCACCCCTCGCACTACGCGCCGCGCGCCAGGGTCGTCCTGGTCCGGCCGGACGAGGTCGTTGCCGAAGCCGAACGCGCGCAGGACGAGGGCTACCAGGTCGGCGTCTTCCTCCCGCTGGCGCTCGCCGACGCCCCGGTGAAGGCGCACGCGGTGGTGCAGGTGCCCGACTCAGAGGCCACCTACGCGCACCACCTCTATAACTACCTGCGCGAGCTCGACGAGCAGGGCTGCGACCTGATCATCGCGTCGCTGCCGACGGAGTCGGGGCTGGGACTGGCGATCGCCAACCGCCTGCGCCGCGCGGCGGGACCCCGGAACTCCAGCTGAGTGGCGCCGGCCGGGCCGGGTGATCCCCGTCACCTCTGGGATCGATGGGGACCGATGGTGCCGAAGTGACAGCCGGGAGCGCCTGGAAGTGCGCGCGTCCCGCTCCGGTGCGCATGGTGGGGTGACGCGCCCCGAACAGGGCGCCACCGACATGACCGTCGGAAAGGAGCACACCATGAGCGACCTCTCCAACAAGGCTCAGGAAGCCTTCGGCAAGGCCAAGGAGAAGGCCGGAGAGCTCACCGACGACCAGGACCTGGCGACCGAGGGGCGGAACGACCAGACCGAGTCCAAGGCCAAGCAGCTCGCCGACGACGCCAAGGGCATGGTCGGCCATGTGGCCGACCGGGTGAAGGACGTGTTCAAGAAGTAGGACAGACTCCCGGAGAAGTCAGTCAGGGCGTGCCGGGATCCGGCGGTTCGGCTCCCGGCACGTTCGGGTCCATCCTCAGCTCCATGCTCGGCTCCATCGCAGGCGCCGGCCCGGCTGCCAACCCAGCTGCCAACCCGACTGCCGGCCCGGCAGCCAGCTCGGTCGTCGCCAGCAACGGCGCGACCGGCTCCGTCCGCACCGCCGCAGTGTCCAGCGGCAGCACAGCGGCGGCCAGAAAACTCTCCTGTGGCGTCGGCATCGCCGGCTCCACCTCCCCCGTGAGCTCCCCCGTGAGCAGGTCCAGGAACGGCCCCACCTGCAGCCCGCCCTGAGCCGAGTGCCGGAACGGGTTGTCGGGATGGATCACGTAGTGCGTGCGCCGCCCCATGCGGACGCGCTCCACGTACCCGGCCCGCTCCAAGTCCGCGATGATCGCCTGGGTCGCGCGCTCGGTGATGCCGATGACCGCGCTGATGTCCCGGACCCGGGCCCGTGGGTTGCGGGCGATCTCGACGAGGACGTGTCCGTGAGAGGTGAGCAGCGTCCACTTCCGACGTTCGTCTGCCTCCATCCGGCCAGCATATCTCGGCCGGTATGGAACGATGTTGACCTCTGACCGGCTTCACACGCCCCCGGCGCCCCCGGCGGTGCCCCGACGCGCCGTCACGAGCCCCGACGAGCGGTCACGCGCCGTCACGAACCCGGACGCCCGTACCAGTCCACACACACCACGACCGCGTCGTCGTCGGCGTCGGCCGACCGGTGGCCGGCCACCTCGCGCAGGATCGCGGTCGGCACGTCCTCGGCCGGCAGCAGCCCGGAGGCGACGATCCCGCGGTGCAGCGCGACCGTGCCGTAGACCTCCCCAACAGGTGAGAGCGCCGCGTGCGCGCCGTCGCTGATGATAACGAGTCGGTCGCCGGGCTCCAGCTGGAACCGCTGGACCTCGTAGGCGGTCTCCTCGAACATCCCCAGCGGCAGCTGCGGTTCGACGGCGATCCGCTCGGTGGTCCGGCCGCGGCGCAGCCACATCTGCGGGGAGCCGGCATCGACCACGCTCACCACGCCGGTGTCGTACTCGAAGGACAGCAGCAGGGCACTGACATACAGGTCGCCCCGGTGCTGCGCGTAGACGGCCTGGTCGGCCAGCGCCGCCTGGTCGGCCAGCCCGATGCCGGCCCGGCGCGCGTTGCGGAGCGCGTTCACCGCCAGCGAGGTCAGCAGCGCGGCCGTGGTGCCCTCGCCCATGCCGTTGATGACGGTCAACGTCAGATCGGTGCCGGTGACGGCCCAGTCGTAGCCGTCGCCGCGGATCGCGTAGGCCGGTTCGAGCTGCGCGCCGAGGGCGTACTCGCGGCGGCGGCTGGCGCGGCCGGGCAGCAGCTGCCACTGGGTCTCGGCGGCCAGTGTGAGCCGGCTGGCCCGGCGGGCCTGCTGGTAGCGGTCGGTGTCGCGTTCGGCGACGACGATCTCGTGCCCGAGCAGCTGGGCGATCGCCTGCAGCGCCTCGACGTCGGTCCCGGAGACGTCGCCGCCCCCGGTCACGCGGCCGCTGTTCCCGCCGTCGTCCCCGCCGTCGTTCCCGTCCCCGGCATCGTCCCCGCCGACGACCGGCAGCCGCGCGGTCAGCGTCCCGTGCCGGTCTCCGCGCACCGTCACCGGCACCGTGACGATCACGGTCCCGTCGGCTTGCTGCTGGAACTGCGCCAGCTGGCTGGCGAAGGCCTTCCCCTCGGCGCTGGCGTGGATCGGCAGGGTCCCGGCCGGCGCCGGCCCGCCGACCGGCGCGAGCACCCGCAGCGCGTAGTCGGCCAGGTGCACCTGGACGCCGTCGATCCCCATGCCCAGCAGAACGGCGCGCACGGCCTCCGGCAACGCCTCGGGGTCGGCCGAGCGCAGCGCGCGCTCCACGGTCGGATAGTCGATCACTTCGGTTCCTGATTCTACGGGGAGGGCGCGGGTGGTCGCCCCGGCGCGGCAGTGGCACAGTGGTGGCGTGCACCAGGATCCGCCGCCGCCCGAGAAGGTCGCCGAGACGGCGGCCGCGCTCGCGGAGTTGCTGGACGCCTTGCACGGCCGGGGCATGGAGTCACTGCCCGGCGGCCCGGTCCCGCCGTCGCAGCTGCGGGCGTTGCGGGCCATCGAGCGCTCCGAGGGCGTCAACCTGCGCGCGCTGGCCGAGGCCCTGGGCACCAGGCCGCCGGCCACCAGCCGCCTGTGCGACCGCATGGAGGCCGACGGACTCGTCCGCCGCACGCCGAGCGCCAGCAGCCGCCGCGAGGTCGAGCTCTGGCTCAGCCCGCGGGCCCGCCGAGTGCTCGCCGAGATCCGCTCGGCCCGGGTGCGGGAGCTCCAGGAGGTCATGCAGACGCTGCCGCCGGACTCCCTGGCGGGGCTGTCGACCCACCTCGGGAGCCTGCACGCCGCGATCGAACAACGGCTGGGGTCCTCGCCGACCTCCGTTTCCGAGACGGAGGAGACGGAGGAGTCGGACGCGGCCGGTCCGGGAACAGGCGAGTCGGGAGCCGGTGAGCAGGAGAGCAGCGCAGCCTGACCGTCCACTCGCCTCCCTCCCGCCGCCGCCGTACGTGTCGCATCGTGTTCGTGCTCCACGCTTTCGGTGCCCCACACGTTCGTGCTCCACGTTCCGTAGCGCGACCGGGATCCGGGCGCCGCGCCAAATGTTGCCACATGTAAACGATTAACTCTAAGGTCTGTCGGGGCAGCCGCGGAGCTGCCCCGGCCGAGTCGTCCGTACCGCGGGAGCATCACATGAACACCTTCGGTCACACGGTCACCGACCACGGCGACCATCTGCGCCTCATATTGACCGGCGACGTGGACTTCGCGGCCCACGCCGTCCTCGCGGAAGAACTCGGCGCGCTGGTGGCCGGCGGACGTCCGGTCGCCGTCGACTGCGCCGGCGTGACGTTCCTGGACTCGATGGGTCTTCGAGCCCTGATTGAGGGCCTGCACGCCGCGGACGCCAAGGGCGTGGCGTTCGAGCTGGCCGACCCCTCCCAGCCGGTGCTGCGGGTGATGGAGCTGTCGGGAACGACGGAGCTTTTCGCGATCCGGGGTATGAAACCGGAAGATTCAGGCCTCTCCAGACGTCTGTCGTGCGGTCCGACGGGGGAGGAAGATGACTCAGGTCGGCGCAGTCAGCGGCAGGATTCGCCAGGTGCGATCGGGTAGAGAACAGGATGACTGATGGACGACAGGGCTGAGCGTGCGGCCTCCAACGGGCGGACCGTGATGCCGGGCGGGCCGGAGGACTCGGAGGCGGCGGGCCTGAGCCAGCTGCTGGCCGGCCTGACCGCGGTCCGCGACGGCGATTTCGGCACCCGGCTGCCCGAGCACGGCGACGGGCTGCTGGTCGAGATCGCGACCGTGTTCAACGGCATGGTCGACCAGCTGTCGCTGTTCACCTCCGAGGTGACCCGGGTGGCCCGCGAGGTCGGCACCGACGGCCGGCTCGGCGGCCAGGCCGAGGTGCCGGGGGTGTCCGGGACCTGGAAGGACCTGACCGACTCGGTCAACGCCATGGCCGGGAACCTGACGACCCAGGTCCGCGACATCGCCCAGGTGGCGACCGCGGTGGCCAAGGGCGACCTGTCGCAGAAGATCGACGTGGACGCCCGGGGCGAGATCCTGGAGCTGAAGAACACCCTGAACACGATGGTGGACCAGCTGTCCTCCTTCGCCGACGAGGTGACCCGCGTGGCGCGTGAGGTCGGCACCGAGGGCCGCCTCGGCGGCCAGGCCGACGTCAAGGGCGTATCAGGGACCTGGAAAGACCTCACCGAGTCGGTGAACTTCATGGCGAACAACCTCACCGACCAGGTGCGGTCGATCGCCGAGGTGACCACGGCCGTGGCCAAGGGCGACCTGTCCCAGAAGATCACGGTCGACGCCCGGGGCGAGATCCTTCAGCTGAAGAGCACGATCAACACGATGGTCGACCAGCTCTCCGCGTTCGCCGATGAGGTCACGCGTGTGGCCCGCGAGGTCGGCACCGAGGGCATGCTCGGCGGCCAGGCGCAGGTCCCCGGCGTGGCCGGCACCTGGCGCGACCTGACCGACTCGGTCAACTTCATGGCCGGCAACCTCACCGCGCAGGTGCGCTCGATCGCGCAGGTGGCCACGGCGGTAGCCAAGGGCGACCTGACGCGCACCATCGACGTGGACGCCCGGGGCGAGATCCTGGAGCTGAAGAACACCCTGAACACGATGGTGGACCAGCTGTCCTCCTTCGCCGACGAGGTGACGCGCGTGGCGCGCGAGGTCGGCACCGACGGTCGATTGGGCGGTCAGGCCGACGTCAAGGGCGGCGTGTCCGGGACCTGGAAGGACCTCACCGAGTCGGTCAACGTCATGGCCGACAACCTCACCGCGCAGGTGCGCTCCATCGCCGAGGTGACCACCGCGGTGGCCAAGGGCGACCTGTCGCAGAAGATCCGCGTCGACGCCCGCGGCGAGATCCTGGAGCTGAAGGAGACCATCAACACGATGGTCGACCAGCTCTCGGCGTTCGCCGACGAGGTGACGCGGGTGGCCCGCGAGGTCGGTACCGAGGGGAACCTCGGCGGCCAGGCCACGGTCCGGGGCGTGTCCGGGACCTGGAAGGACCTGACCGACAACGTCAACGTCATGGCCTCCAACCTGACCGGCCAGGTGCGCTCCATCGCGCAGGTCGCCTCCGCGGTGGCCAAGGGCGACCTGTCGCAGAAGATCACGATCGAGGCCCGCGGCGAGGTCGCGGCGCTGGCCGGGGTGATCAACACCATGGTCGACACGCTGTCGGCGTTCGCCGACGAGGTGACCCGCGTGGCCCGCGAGGTCGGCACCGAGGGCACGCTCGGCGGCCAGGCGCGGGTGCCGAACGTCGCCGGGACCTGGAAGGACCTGACCGACAACGTCAACTTCATGGCGAACAACCTGACCAACCAGGTCCGCAACATCGCGCAGGTGACCACGGCCGTGGCCCAGGGCGATCTGACGCGCAAGATCGACGTGGACGCGCGCGGGGAGATCCTGGAGCTGAAGACCACCATCAACACCATGGTCGACCAGCTGTCCTCGTTCGCCGCCGAGGTCACGCGCGTCGCGCGGGAGGTCGGCAGCGAGGGCCGGCTCGGTGGGCAGGCCGAGGTCGAGGGCGTGTCCGGGACCTGGAAGCGGCTCACCGAGAACGTCAACGAGCTGGCCGGGAACCTGACCCGGCAGGTCCGGGCCATCGCCGGCGTCACCAGCGCGGTCGCCGAGGGCGACCTGACGCGGTCCATCACCGTGGACGCCTCCGGCGAGGTCGCCGAGCTCAAGGACAACATCAACTCGATGGTGGAGTCGCTGCGCGAGACCACCCGGGCCAACCGCGACCAGGACTGGCTGAAGTCCAACCTGGCCCGTATCAGCGCCCTGATGCAAGGCCGCCGGGACCTGGCGGTGGTCGCCGAGCTGGTGATGGACGAGCTGACCCCGCTGGTCGGGGCCCAGTACGGGGCGTTCTTCCTGGCCGAGGAGGCCGCCGACGGCAGCGGTACCGAACTGCGCCTGATCAGCTCCTACGGCGACCCCGGCGACGACCGGCCGACCCGCTTCCGGCTCGGCCAGTCGCTGATCGGCCAGGCGGCGCGCAGCAAGCGCGTCATCGCCATCGACGACCTGCCCGGCGACTACGTCGCGCTGGGCTCGGCGCTGGGCCGGACCGCCGCGGCGAGTCTGGTGGTGCTGCCGATAGCGGTCGAGGACCAGGTGCTGGGTGTCATCGAGCTGGCCTCGATGCACCGGTTCACGCCGGTGCACCGGCAGTTCCTGGAACAGCTGATGGAGACGGTCGGCGTCAACGTCAACACCATCGTCGCCAACGCGCGGACCGACGAACTGCTCGGGGAATCGCAGCGGCTGGCCGCCGAGCTTCAGGCACGTTCTGGCGAGTTGCAGGTGCGGCAGGAGCAGTTGCAGACCTCGAACGCGGAGCTGGAGGAGAAGGCCGCGCTGCTGGCGACTCAGAACCGCGACATCGAGACGAAGAACCTGGAGATCGAGCAGGCTCGGCAGGAGCTGGAGACCCGGGCGCAGCAGCTGTCGCTGGCGTCGAAGTACAAGTCCGAGTTCTTGGCCAACATGAGCCACGAGCTGCGCACGCCGCTCAACAGCCTGCTGATCCTGGCGCAGCTGCTGGCGCAGAACTCGAACCGGAACCTGACGCCGAAGCAGGTCGAGTACGCGGGCGTAATCCACTCCGCCGGTTCGGACCTGTTGCAGCTGATCGACGACATCCTGGACCTGTCGAAGGTCGAGGCGGGGAAGATGAACGTCGATCCCGAGCGGGTGTTCCTGCAGCGGCTGCTGGACTACGTCGAGGCCACGTTCCATCCGTTGACGACGCAGAAGGGTCTGGAGTTCCGGGTCCGGACGGCGAACGGGATCCCGGGGGAGATGCTGACCGACGACTCCCGGCTGCGGCAGGTGCTGCGGAACCTGCTGTCCAACGCGGTGAAGTTCACCGAGACCGGCGGCGTCGAGCTGAGCATCGAGCAGGCTACCGTCGAGGAGCTGCCGGGGAACGTGCGGGACCATGGGCCGGCGTTGGCGTTCCGGGTGAAGGACACCGGGATCGGGATTCCCGAGCAGCAGCTGGAGACCATCTTCGGGGCGTTCCAGCAGGCCGACGGGACGACCAGCCGGAAGTACGGCGGGACGGGGCTGGGGCTGTCGATCAGCCGGGAGATCGCGCAGCTGCTCGGTGGCGCCATCACCGCGCACAGCGTGCTCGGGGAAGGCAGTACGTTCACTTTGTACCTGCCGGTCGCGCATCCGGATTGGGCGGAGATGACGTCCTCTGACGGCGCGCATGGCGACTTCGGTTTTGCAGCCAGTGGTGCCGCCGATTCTGCCTCCAGTACCGACAACGGTGCCGCCGCCAACAACGTAGACAGCTTTGTTAACACTGGTCACGCGGGCTATACCGCAGTTTCGGCGTCCGGAGCGCGGCGGTCGGGGGCCGGGGCTGCTACTGAACGTGCCGTCGCCGAGGCCTCGCCGCGTCGGCTGCTGGTCGTCGAGGACCAGGCGCGCGGCCTGCTGTCGCTGGTCGCCGAGAGCGCGGCCGAGGATCTGCTCGCGGGCCGGGAGCGGCTGGGCCCGCACGCGCAGGTGCAGATCAGGACTGCGGTCGGCGCGCAGGAGGCGGCGGCCATGCTCGCGGCTGAACCGCACCACTGCGTGGTCCTGGAACTGGACATGGCCCAGGACGGCGCGGCGCTGTTCCTCCAGGCGCGCACCGCCGACCCCGCCCTGCGCTCGATCCCGGTCCTGGCGCACCACAACAGGACCCTGCGCGGCGACCAGGACCGCCTCCTGCGCGCCCACGCCGAGCTCTACCCCCTGGAGCTGCTACCGAGCCTGGACGAACTGCGCGAACGCATCGTGCTCCACCTCGGTGCGGAGCACCCCGACGACGTCGTCCCCCTCGGACTCCCCGGCCGCGAGCGCCTCGCCGAACTCCCCGACAGCGGCGGCCGCCTCGCCGGCCGCAGCGTCCTGGTCATCGACGACGACGCCCGCAACCTCTTCGCCCTCACCGGCATGCTGGAGATGCACGGCATGCGCGTCCTCGACGCCGAGGACGGCGTCAAGGGCATCCAGGCGCTGCAGAACGACCCGAGCATTGAACTGATCCTGATGGACGTGATGATGCCCGAAATGGACGGCTACGAGGCGACGGCCCGCATCCGCACCATGCCCGAGCACGCCGACCTGCCCATCATCGCCGTCACAGCGAAAGCCATGCACGGCGACCGCGAAAAGAGCCTCGCCGCCGGCGCCAACGACTACGTCACCAAACCGGTCGACGCCGCAGTGCTCATCGAGAGCATCCAGCGGGTCCTGGGCCTGTGAGCGACGAAGCGGAGAGGACACCGCCCGGACCCGACCGCACCGCAGCGCACTCCCCGGCGGAGGATGTTGCCGCGCCGCCCGATGGGCTCGCTGGTGCGCAAGCCGCCGAGCCCACTGCCGCGCTCGCCGATGCGCAGCCGACCGCCGCACCGGGTTCGCAAGCCGCCGCATCCACCGCCGCGCAGTCCTCCGCCCTGCCGCGCCCGCAGGCTGCCGAGCTCGCTGGTGCGCAAGTCACCGCCCCCACCGATGCCCAAGCCGGCGTGCTAGCTGGCGCCCGTGCCGAAATGCTTGCCAGCGCGCATCTCCCAGCCGCGCCAGCTCCCGCGCCCGCCGCCGGCATCGGCCGCCTCGCAGCCACCGTCGGCCGCCTCCAGTCCCTCCTCCACGACGCCGAGTCCAGCGCCGATGTCCGGGTCCTGATCGCCCTCGCGCGCGGCATCCTCATGGAGCGCCTGCACATCGCACCCGCGGCTGCCGCACGCCAGCTGGAGGAACTCGCCGAGCGCAGTGGGGTGCCGGTGGTCGAGCTCGCCGCCGACATCGTCAATGAGATCGCCGGTGATCCGCTCGGTGAGGTGGCGCGCGCCGCAGTCCCGGATCCACGGCGGGACACCTCCGGGGCGCAGGCGCTCAATGTTCGGCTGCGGGCGGCCGAAGCCGGCGTGCTGACCGCCTCCGATGTGCACGCCGCCGCCGGCTCCCTGCACCGCCAGGCGCTGGAGCCGCTCGGCGCCGTCGCGGTGGCGGTCTGGGCGCTGGCCGCCGACGGCTCGCTGCTCCTCGCCGGGCACTCCGGTTTCCCCGCTGCCGAGGCGCGGAGCTGGCACCAGACGCCGCCCGGGGTCGAGACCGTGGCGCGTCGTGCTATCCGCACTCGCTCCACGCACTGGAGCAAGGGGTCGGACCGCGCTCCGAGCATCGGTGAGCGCACGTTCGGCCCCGACGCCGCACGCGTCGCGATCCCGGCACAGCTCGGCGGGCGGCTGCTCGGCGTGCTCGAGGTCTGCTGGCCCGGGCCGGTCGGCGAGCTGCCGCAGCCGGTGCACCGCCAGCTCCAGGCGCTCGCCGAGCTCTGCGCGCACACGCTCGACATCATGCCCGCCGCGGATCAGCCCGGCGGATCCGCCGGATCCGGCGTGTCGGGCGCGCCCGGCGGCCCGAACGGCCAAAGCAACCAAGCCGGCCCCGGCCAAGGCCCCGCCGTCGACCCCGGCCTGAGCGACCTCCTCGACGGCCTCCTCGAACCGGCCCTCGTCCTCCAACCCCAGTACGACGCCGCCGGCGTCCTCGCCGACTTCCGCATCGTCCACGCCAACCGCCGCTTCGTCGACCCCGTCGGCCGCCCCTCCGCCGCGATCCTCGGCACCCCCTTCCTCCAGGCTTACCCCCTGTCCGCGGAGGACGGCGGCCTCTACGAACGCATCGAGCACGTCCACGCCACCGGCGAACCCTCCCACCACGACCGCGTCGTCCTTAGAGCCCTGATCGCCGGCATCCCGGTCTCCACCTCCCTCACCGTCGGCATCAGCCGCCTCGGCCGCCGCCTGGTCCTCATCTGGCACCCGGAGGACGAGGAAGCCCGCCTGGCCCGCCTCCTCCAGCACGCCCAGCGCCTGGGCCGCATGGGGGGCTTCGAGGAGAACCTCCTCACCGGCGAGGTCACCTGGAGCAGCGAGCTGTTCGAACTGTTCGGCCTGCCGACCACCGCGCAGCCCGTCCCGATCCGCGAACTCGCCGCCCACGCCCACGCCGACGACGTCGCCGCGATCTCCCGCTTCGTCCGCACCGTCCTGCACCACCGCACCCACGCCTCGGCCGCCTTCCGTCTCCAGCGCGGCGACGGCGTCCAGCGCTACATCCGCATCGTCGCCGAGCCTGTGCTCGAAGACGGCACCATGACCGCCGTCCGCGGCGCCTGCCAGGACGTCTCCGCGCAGCATTGGACGGAGATCGCCCTGGCCGCCACCCGCGACCGCCTGGAGCACAGCGAGCGCGAGGTCGAAGAGGGCAACCGCCTGACCCTGCGCCTCCAGCGCGCGATCATGCCGGTCGCCCCGACCCTGATCGACGCCATGGGACTCCAGATAGCGACCCGGTACCGCCCGGCCGAGAAGGGCCACCTGGTCGGCGGCGACTGGTACGACGCCGTCGTCCTACCGAACGGCCGCATCCTGCTGGTCGTCGGCGACGTCGCCGGCCACGGCATCGACGCCGCCACCGAGATGGTGGCGCTCCGCAACGCCCTGCGCGGCCTCGCGGCGACCGGCGCGACCCCGTCGCAGATGCTCAACTGGCTCGGCACCGTCGCCCACCACATGTCCGGCAACGTCGTCACCGCCACCGTGATCTGCGGCATCTACGACCCCGAAGACCGCGTCTTCCGCTGGTCACGCGCCGGGCACCCGCCGCCGCTGCTGGTCCGCGACGGCGCCACCGTCGTCCCCCCGATGCCCGACGGGATACTGCTGGGAGCGCTGGGGGAAGCCCGCTACGAGGAGCAGACGCTGCAACTCCAGCAGGGCGACAGGCTGCTGATGTACACCGACGGCCTGATCGAACGCCGCGACCGCGACATCGAGGAGTCCCTGGCGGACCTGCTCAAGCTGGTCCAGCCGGACATCGACTCGCTGGAGGGGCAGCTGGAGCACCTGCTCCTGCACAGCAACGCCGACACCGACGACGACACGTGTCTGATCGGGGTCGAGGTGCGATGAGTGCTTACGCGGTCACCGTGAACAGTTCCTTGACGCCGGCGAGCTCCAGCACCCGCAGCACCGGCTGCGAAGGCGCCGCCAGCGTGATGACGCGACCGTTCGTCGAGGCGCGCTGCATGGCGTGCACCAGCACGCGCAGCCCCATCGAGTCCAGAAAGGTGACCTGCGAACAGTCGATGACGAGATCGGACGAGCCGTCCCAAGCCTCCTCGACATCGGCCTGGAACCGGGCGTGCGCGGCGAGGTCGACGTCCCCGACGACGGTGAGCAGCACGTGGTCCGCGAACCGCTCCGCGGTACAAGAGAACTCCATGACGGCTCCTAGTCCTCGACCCCGTAGCTGACCCCCTCCGGCGTCGAGCCGACGGTAGCGGACACCAGCTTTCGGTATCGCCGCGGGCTCTGTCAACCGACACATGAACTACTTCTCGTGATTCGCACTTCGTGGGTAAGCTGGCCCCGAAGAGACAGGGCGGAGAGCACACATGGATCCTGAATCGCAGCCCGAATCGACGTCTTCGGCGGTGTCGGCGGCCTCGGCGTCGGCCTCGGCGTCGTCTACAGCACCCGCGTCGGCGGTCTCGGAAGCCGAGCCCGAGCCGGAAACGGTCCTTGTCCGCGTCCCCGCGGACCCCGACTACCTGGCCGTCATCCGATCCGCCAGCGCCCACGTCGCCACCAAGTTCGGCTGCACCCTGTCCGAGGTCGCCGACTTCCGCCTGGCCGTCGACGAAGCGTGCGGCCTGCTGCTCCGGCACACCGTCGGCGACCTGCGGGACCCCGGCGCCGGGGACCTGGAGTGCCGCTTCGTCCTGGAGCCCTCGGTGCTCCGCGTCGTCCTCAGCCGCCAGGCCCGGGACGTCGCCCGGCCCGCGGACGACGACTTCGGCTGGACCATCCTCAGCGCGCTCGTCGACGACATCATCTGGCGCGTCGACGGACCGACGGTGCACGTGGAGCTCGTGAAGCGCCGCACGGCCGGGAGCTGAGCCGATGGACACCCCCGCCCCGCCGGACGACTATGCGCGCGAACGCGCCGCGGCCCGCGCGGCCCTGGTCCGTCTCCGAAGAATGCCGTCCGACGACCCCGAGTACGAATCGCTGCGCGAGCACGTCATCGGCGAGTACATGTCCTACGCGCGCTATATAGCGGGCAAGTTCCGTCAGCGCGGAGAAGCGCAGTCGGACCTGGAGCAGGTGGCGTACCTCGGCCTGGTCAAAGCCGTCGACAACTTCGACCCCGACTACGGCGCGGCGTTCCTCACCTACGCCACCCCGATGATCGCCGGCGAGGTCAGGCGCCACTTCCGCGACACCACCTGGGATGTGCACGTCCCCCGCAGGGTGCAGGAGAACGCCCTGGCGGTCCGGGCCGCGGAGCGCGAGCTCACCCAGGAGCTCGGCCATCCGCCGAGCGCCGCCGAGATCGCGAAGCGCCTGGAGCTGTCGGCGGACGAGGTCGCGGAGGCCTACGAAGCCGGCGCCGCGCACCACGCCGCCTCGCTGGACGTGCCGACCGCCATGTCCGACGGCGACGGCGCCAGCCTGGGCGACCTGCTCGGCGACGACGACCCCGGCTTCGAGCTGGTCGTCAACCGGGAAGCGCTCAAGCCGCTGCTCGCCGAGCTGAGCCCGCGCGACAAGCGGATCCTGTTGATGCGCTTCTTCCGCAACATGTCCCAGGTGCAGATCGCCGAGGAGCTCGGGGTCTCGCAGATGCAGGTTTCCCGGCTGCTCTCGCGGATCCTCGGAGACCTTCGGCAGGGCGTCGAGGCCGAGCGCTGAGCACTGCTCGCCCATCAGTTCGTTTAACGCGCGCCGAAGCGGTAATCCGTGGACAGTGTCGCTCGACGACGCGGTCCGGTGTCGGAGCCCGGAGCGCGGAAGGACGCCGGCCGACTCCGAGTCTTGAAGTGCATGCCGTCGGCCCGTCGTCTGTGTGAGGTGAGAGCATGAGCAGGCTTCCCTTTGCTGCTCAGGACCCGGTCGCCGCGGAGTCGTTCCGCCACGAGGCGTTCCTGTACTCCGGTGACGAGCACTTCGTCGCGGGCACGTCCGCCTTCGTGCAGGGCGCGCTGGAGGCCGACGAGGCCGTGCTGGTCGCGGTCGTCGAACCCCGCGCCACGCTGCTGCGCGATGCCCTGGGCCGCGACGCGGAGCAGGTCCGCTTCCTCGACATGGAGACCGTCGGCCGCAATCCCGCACGGATCATCCCGGCCTGGCAGGACTGGGTCGACCGGCACGCGTCCGACGCGCGCGGATTCCGGGGGATCGGCGAGCCGATCTGGGCCGGCCGCACGCCGAGCGAGGTGGCCGAGTGCCAGCAGCACGAGGTGCTGCTCAACACGGCGTTCGACGACGGTCCGGGCTGGTGGCTGCTGTGTCCGTACGACGTCGCCGCCCTGGCCGGGCCGGTGATCGAGCGGGTGCACGCCGCGCACCCCAACGTGTTCGTCGACGACGTCCGGACGCCCAGCGCCAGCTATCCGCACAACGGCGTCGGCGCCGGCTCCCGTTCCGGCTTCGGTCCGGCGTTCGACGAACCGCTGGAAGAACCGCCGGGACCGGTGTGGGAGATCTTCTTCGACCTGGCGAGCCTCGGAGAACTCCGCGACCGGGTCGCGGAGTTTGCGGAGTTCGCGGACCCGGCGGTCGACAAGCGCGGGACCGACAACGCCGTCCTGGTCGTCAGCGAGCTGGCGGCCAACAGCATCAAGTACGGCGGGGGAGCGGGGATCCTGCGGTTATGGCGCGACGGCCTGAGCCTGGTGTGCGAGGTGCGGGACGACGGCGTCATCACCGATCCGCTGGCCGGTCGGCGCCGTCCCTCGGTGCTCGTCGGCGGGAAGGCCGGGCTGTGGATCGCCAACCAGGTGTGCGACCTGTTGCAGATTCGGTCGGCACCGGGAAGGGGAACCACAGTCCGGGCCCGCCTCGGAATCACAGGTCATTGATGAGCCGGCGGAGGATTCCCCCCAGAAGGAGGTAGCACACCGCGGCCAGACCGTAATTCAACACCACGTTCAAATCGTGGCTGTCCGGCGTGAACAGGTTCAGGAACCAGGTGGCGAACCACGCCGCCCAATCGCCGTCCGTGCTCACGATGTCGTTTCCGCCGTTGGCGTTGAGCAGCACGAAGACGATGTGGCCGATGATGATGACCGCGATGATCGCGGTCGCCAGGAAGACCAGGTCGCCGGGTGCGCGTCGGTGGTAGAACCGTGTGCGGGTCTCAGTGGTCACCAGAGAGATCCTTTCTCGGCAATGTAATCGATGGCTGGCTTGCGGCCTCATCCCCGATACCCGATCCACGGAAATGAAACTGTGGATCTTATGCTGCGAGGAACGGCAGTAGAGATGGCAAGTAAACAATTCCGGTGGGCGGCCGCGAAGAAGGCTTATACCTTTTGTCGCCCGGGTTTCCCGGCTTCCCTGGCCTCCCCGACCGCCCGGGCCGCCGCCGCGAGCCGATCCCGGTCCTCCAGGATCTCCAGCGTGCGAATCCGTTCGGCCTGCTCCCACACCACGCGCTCGCGCTCGACGAACTCCCGCAGCTTGCCGTCCCGCCGGCCGCACCCCGGCGCGTGCCGTGCGACAGCCTGCCGCTCCGCCTCGGTCAGCTCGGCCATCCAAGCCCCGCCGACGATCTCCTCGGCGGCCCAGACCACGTCGTGCTCGGACACCTGCGCGACCAGCCGCGAGTACGCGGCCCGCCTCCTCCTGGCCTTCCACGGTCCCATGTCTGCTCCCTGATCCTCGCTGCGTAGGTCACCCGGTGCCCGGCTTCTTGATCGTCTAACAGGCGGGTTCCGCTCGGTTGTTTGCCGGTCCCGGTTCTGGACACAGACGGTGCCTACGACAAGCGAGAGAGGACTTCCGAGATGCCGGACACCCTTGAGTACGTGATAGGCAGCCGCGTCCGATGCGCCGGGGAGGAGTGCGGCGAGCTCGAGTTCGTGGTCGTCGATCCGGTCGCCGACAAGCTGACCCACCTCGTGGTGCGCCCCGACGCCGAGAGCGAGCCGCGCCTGGTGCCGGCGCACCTCGCCGTCCCCGGCCCGGACGGCGTCGAGCTGAACTGCACCCGGGCCCGCTTCGACGAGTTCGAACCCGCGGTCCAGACCTTCTTCCAGCCCGGCGCCGAACTGACCGGGCTCACCGGACTCCCCGGTCCGCAGCCCGCGACCACGACCGTGGAGCGCCTTCCGGTCGGTGAGGTGAGCGTCCGTCGTGGGGAGCGCGTGCACGCCGTCGACGGCGAGATCGGCCGGGTCCGAGGCCTGATCGTGGTCCCGCCGAACAGCGAGGTCAGCCACGTGCTCCTGGACGAGGGCCACCTCTGGGGCCGCAAGCGCGTCGCGATCCCCATCCGGGACGTGACCGGGATCGACGCGGACGGCGTGGCCGTGCGACTGGCCAAGGATGAGATCAAGGACCTGCCGCCGGTGGACGTCGATGGCCTGTAGAAAGGCAGAGGGTCTGTAGAAAAGCATCAGAGCGGCATCAGCCGCTCCAGAACGGAGGAACGCCCCATGCCGCCGCTGCCCGCCGCCGTCGATCCGCAGGCCCTGACGTCCGTCCTGGACGGCCGCTGGGCCCTCCTGCGCGCCGATATCCGAGCCCAGATGGCGGCCGAGCCATACCGCGACGCCGTCGACCTCAGCGTGGACGCGCACCGAGCCAGGGTCTTCGACCAGCTCCAGGCGCTCGCCGCGACCGACCGCCCCGGGCTCGGCTTCGACAAGGCCTACGGCGGCGGGGGCGACATCGGCGGCTCGGTGGTCTCCTTCGAGATGCTCGGCTTCGGCGACCTCTCGCTGATGGTCAAGGCCGGCGTGCAGTGGGGCCTGTTCGGCGGCGCCGTGCAGCTGCTCGGCACGCAGCCGCACCACGAACGCCACCTGAGCCGCATCAAGGACCTGGACCTGCTCGGCTGCTTCGCGATGACCGAGCACGGCCACGGCTCCGACGTCCAGCACCTGCGGACCACCGCGACCTACGACCCGGCCGCCGCCGAGTTCGTCGTCCACACCCCGGACCGCGGCGCCGCCAAGGAGTACATCGGCAACGCCGCGCGCGACGGCCGCGCGGCGGTGGTGTTCGCGCAGGTGGTCACGCATGGCGAGTCGCGGGGCGTGCACGCCTTCTTCGTCCCGATCCGCGACGACGCCGGCGCTCCGGCGCCCGGCGTCACCATCGAGGACTGCGGCCCCAAGGCCGGCCTCAACGGCGTCGACAACGGCCGCCTGGCCTTCGACCACGTCCGCATCCCGCGCGAGGCGCTGCTCAACCGCTTCGGCGACGTCGCTCCCGACGGCACCTACAGCAGCCCGATCGAGGGCGACGCCCGCCGCTTCTTCACCATGCTCGGCACCCTGATCCGGGGCCGGGTCAGCGTCGGCGGGAGCGCCGGCAGCGCGACCAAGCGCGCGCTGGCGCTCGCTGTCCGCTATGCCGAGCAGCGCAGGCAGTTCACGAAGCCGGACGGCGAGGAGGTCGTGATCCTCGACTACCTCGGCCACCAGCGCAAACTGCTGCCCGCCCTGGCCACGACCTACGCGCTGCACTTCGCCCAGGACGAGCTGGTCGCCGCGCTCCACGACACTGCCGCCGACGCGCCCGAGGAGGACCAGCGCGAGCTGGAGTCCCGCGCCGCCGGGCTGAAGGTCGCCAATACCTGGCACGCCACGGCTACCATCCAGGCCGCCCGCGAGGCCTGCGGCGGCGCCGGCTACCTCGCCGAGAACCTGCTGCCCGGGCTGAAGGCCGACACCGACGTCTTCACCACCTTCGAGGGCGATAACACGGTCCTGCTCCAGCTGGTCGCCAAGGGCCTGCTGACCGGATACAAGGACTCGTTCCAGAACCTCAGCCCGCTGGCGACGGCGCGCTTCGTCGCCGAACGCGTCCTCGGCGCGGTGGCCGAGCGGACCGCGGCCCGCAAGGTCGTCGACCGGCTGACCGAGGGCGACGACCGCGAGGCGCTGGCCGACAGGGACTGGCAGCTGAAGTTGTTCGAGGACCGCGAGCAGCACGTCCTGGAAGGCGTCGCGGACCGTCTTCGCAAGGCGGGGAAGGACCCGTTCGGCGTCTTCAACGCGGCTCAGGACCACGTGCTGCGCGCCGGCCGCGTTCACGTCGACCGTGTGGTGCTGGAAGCGTTCGTCCGCGCGATCGCCCGCTGCCCGGACCCCGGCGCCAAGGCCCTGCTGGAGCGGGTCTGCGACCTCTACGCGCTGGCGAACATCGAAGCGGACCGCGCCTGGTTCCTGGAGCACGGCCGGTTGAGCGCCGGACGGTCGAAGGCGGTCATCGCTGCGGTGAACGCGTTGTGCGCTGAGTTACTGCCGCATGCGCGGACGCTCGTGGACGCGTTCGGGATCCCTGAACAATATCTGGCCGCGCCGATGCTCGAAGGCTGATGCGCTGCCAGCACACGAAAGGGCCGGGCCGGCCCGAGCGCTCGGGCCGGCCCCGCGGGCTGCTACCAGCGCCCGTACCAGCGGCGACGGCCACCGCCGGCGGCGCCTCGCCGCGGCGGATGCCGAAGCCGATCAGCCAGGCGGCGAACACGATCACGGCGATCACCCACAGTGCGTGGACGGCGAAGCCGAGGCCGCCGAGCAGGAGGGCCAACAGGAGGACCAGCAAGATGACGCCCATGACGGTGAATCCTTTCCGCGGGCTGCGACGGAGGTGAATCCGGAGCCCGGTCGCGTCGTTGTGAAGCGTCCTTCTGGCCCGCGAGCGGCCGTTCAAACAGCTTTCGGTGAGCGGTTTTCCCGTGCTCAGCCGCGAACCGCGAAGACCACCAGCGACGCGATCCCGGCCAGCGAGCAGTACGCGGCGAACGGTGTCAGGGTCCTGGTCTCGAAGTAGCGCACCAGGAAGCGCACCGAGAGGTACGCGCCGATCCCCGACAGCAGCGCGCCGACGAGCACCTGGCCGCGGATGCCGTTGCCGAGGGGGCCGGTGAGGTCCGGGACCTTCAGGATGCCGGCGGCCAGGATGACCGGTGTGGCCAGCAGGAACGAGAAGCGCGCGGCGTCCTCGTGCGAGAGTCCGCGCAGCAGGCCGGCGACCATCGTCACGCCGGAGCGGCTGACGCCCGGCAGCAGGGCCAGGATCTGCGCCGCGCCGATGAGGGTGCCCGGGCCGATGCCGATGCGGGAGAGGCGGAGGTCGGAGGCCACGGGGTCGCCGGGTTGGGTCGCCGGGTCAGCCGTAGCCGTATCCGTAGCCGCCCCGGTGCCTGAATCCACGCCCGCACCTCCGGCCGCCGCCGTGCCTGAATCCGCGCCTACGCCTACGCCTGGGCCCGCGCCTCCGGCCGTCGCCACCGACCGCCGCCGAAGCAGCTCGCCTCCGTAAAGGATCACGCCGTTGACCGTCAGGAAGATCGCCGCCGGCACCGGACGCCCCAGCGTCGTCCGGAACGTGTGCTCCAGCAGCAGCCCGGTCAGGCCGACCGGGATCGTGGCGATGATGAGCAGCCATGCCAGCCGCTGGTCCGGGGTCTCGACGCGGCGGTCGCGCACCGAGGTCAGGAAGCCGCCGATGATCCGCAGCCAGTCCCGCCAGAAGAACACCAGCAGCGCCAGCGCCGTGGCGACGTGCAGCCCGACGATGAACGCCAGGTACGGCGACTCCGGCGCGGAGACGTCGAGGTCACGCGCCCAACGCCCGCCGATCAGCGCCGGGATCAGCACGCTGTGTCCCAGGCTGGAGACCGGGAACAGCTCGCTGACGCCTTGGAACAGCCCGACGACGATCGCCTCGGGATAGGTCAGGTGCGACATCGGGACCTCGCCGGCCGTGGTCGGATCGCTGGACGCGACCACGGTAGGGCACGACGGCGCGGCCTGGGAACCGCTTCGCGGCAAGGCCGTGCCCTCGTCCGGCCCGGGCAGGGAGCGGCGGCTGGGGAGCGCCGCCCGGCGCCACCGGCGGCGAGACCCTACTTCTTGCCGGACTTGGCCGGCTTGGCCGCCTTCTTGGTGACCTTCTTCGCGACCTTCGGCGTCTTGGCCGGCTTGGTTTCGGCCGCCTTCGTCTCGGCCGGCTTCGTCTCGGCCACCTCGACGGTCTTCTTGGCCGAGGACTTCGCAGCCTTCTTCTCCGCGGCCTTGGCGACCTTGGCAGCCTTCGCGGGCTTCTCGGCCGCAGCCGTCTTGACCGCCTTCGGCTCAGCGGCAGCCGTTTTAACCGCAGCCGTCTTGACCGCCTTCGGCTCAGCCGCCTTGGTCTTCTTCACCTTCGCCGGCTTCGCAGCCTCCTGCGAAACCTCCGCCTCGACGACCGCAGCCACTGCCGCCGCCGGCGCCGCCTCCGGCGCCGCCTCCGTCACCTGAACCCGGAACGTCTGCCCCGCGTGGAACCGCGGCGCCACGCTGGCCGCGACCTGGATCGCCGCACCGGTCCGCGGATTCCGCCCGACCCGGGCGGCCCGCTCCACACTGTCGAACGTGCCGAACCCGAGGATCTGCACTCGCTCCCCGGCGGCCACATGGCGCATGATGACATCGAACACCGCGTCCACGTACTGCCGGGCGTCCGCGTCGGTGCCGCTCAGCCGCTCCGCCACCTCGGTGGCCAAGTCCGCCTTGTTCACCACTGAGTCCCCTCCTGTTCAACTGAAATACGTCTGTGGTTCGGCACCGTAGCACCCCAAAGTGTCCAGAAGGTGCGGCTTGCTCGGCAGGACGCGAACTGATCGGCCGCGCGCGACCCCGCGTCTGGCCCTGAGCCGGACCCAGCACCCGCCTCGTTTCGGCCCCTTTTCAGCCCGCCTATCTCAGGATTCTGCGATCTGGTTGAACAACGCAGCGGCGCGCGCGATCACAGCACGGTCCTCCGCGCTGAGCTGTTGCAACTGGCGATCGAGCCACGCGTGGCGCTGAGCCCGCGCGGCGCCGGCGACCGCGTCCCCCTCGGCCGTGGCGCTGAACAGAACCTTGCGACCGTCGTGCGGATCGCGGGTGCGCACCGCGTACCCCGCCGACGTGAGGCGGTTCACGATCTGGCCCATGGAAGCGGGGGAGACCCGGTCGTCCTCGCTGAGTTCGGTCAGCGTCCGCGGCCTATCGAAAACGTATCGACGCCCGAAACGCTCGGGATAGGCCCCGCTTGGTTCGCTTGCCCCACCGCCGGTCCACGGCGGTACGGTAAGCGAAGGGGATGGATCGATGACCATCAAGCGCAGGACGATGGCAGTGCTCGGCCTGGCCACCGTGCTGGCGGGCGGGGCGGGCAGCGGGATGGCCTACGCGTCCGGGACCGGCTCGGCGCCGACGCTGAAGGCGGTGCCCGGTGCGAAGCCGGACCTGGCCAAGGTGCAGACGGCGACCGCGATCCCGCTCGGCAAGGTGACCGGCGTGACCGGCAAGACCGGCGGCACAACCACGACCGCTCCGGCGGCTCCGGGCGCACCGGCTGCCCCGGGCTCCGTCGACTCCGGCCCGGTGACCCTGCAGGCCGTGCCCGGCGCGAAGCCCGACCTGTCGAAGGTGGTGCCGGGCATCGCGATCCCGCTCGGCGCCGTGCCGCACACCGACGGCTCGGGAACCACCGGCGCGCGCTGACGTACCTGTATATCGCCTGAGAACTGTCAATGTCCGGTTCCATCGGCATCGTCCCGTCTGGCAAGGTCGGACGGTGCCGGTGGGCCGGGTCAGCCGCTCCGGCCGATCGACGCCGGGGAAAGGAAGAGCCGTGCGCGTGCTGGTGGTCGAGGACGAGGTCATGCTGGCCGAGGCGATCCAGGCGGGCCTGCGCCGCGAGGCGATGGCGGTCGACGTCGCGCACAACGCCGACGCGGCCCTGGAGAGCATGGCCGTCACGCCCTACGACGCGGTCGTGCTGGACCGGGACCTGCCGGGCATGCACGGTGACCAGCTCTGCGGGCTGATCGTGCAGAAGTATCCGAGCTGCCGGGTGATGATGCTGACGGCGGCCAGGCGCCTGGACGAGAAGGTCGCCGGCCTCGGCCTCGGCGCCGACGACTACCTGACCAAGCCGTTCGAGTTCCCGGAGTTGGTCGCGCGCCTCCGGGCCCTGAACCGGCGCAGCCCGACCGCGCAGCCGCCGCTGCTGGAGTTCGCCGGCGTGCGCCTGGACCCGTTCCGCCGCGAGGTCTACCGCGACGACCGGCTGATCAGGCTCACCCCGAAGCAGTTCGCCGTCCTGGAACTGCTGATGCGCCGGCGCGGCGGGATCGTCAGCGCGGAGGAGCTGTTGGACAAAGCCTGGGACGCCAACGCCGACCCGTTCACCAACGCCGTGCGGATCACGATCTCGGCCCTGCGCGCGAAGCTCGGCGAACCGTCCATCGTCGGCACCGTGACCGGCGTCGGCTACTTCCTGGCGGCCTCGGCATGAGCGCGGCGCTTCTGGCCACAGCCCGCGCCGCGTCCGAGACCGAGACCGGGACTGGGACTGGGACCGGGACCGGGACCGGGTCTGGTATCGGGTCCGGCCCGCCGCGCTTCCGCCGCACGATCCGCACCCGCCTGACCCTGGCGTACACGCTCCTGATGCTCGTCCTCGCCGGCGTCACGCTCCTGGCCCTCTACCTCTTCATGCGATGGGCCCCGACCTACGAGTTCCCCACCACCGCCAGCCCGCACCAGACGACCGGCGGCACCCAGCTCACCCCGGTGCCCGTGGCCGCGGTCTCGAACGTGCTGACTCCGGTCGCGGCCAAGGGCTTGGTGGTCAAGTCCGCTGACACTCTTCTCAGTACCCTGCTGTTCGCCTCCGCGGCGGCGCTGGCGGTGCTGGTGTGTGCGGCGGCCGGCGTCGGCTGGGTCGCCACCGGCCGGATGCTGCGACCGCTGCACGAGATCACGGTCGCCGCCCGCCGGGCCGGCTCGGGCCGGCTGGACCACCGCATCGCCCTGCCGGGACCGCAGGACGAACTCAAGGAGCTGTCCGACACCTTCGACGCCATGCTGGCCCGGTTGGAGCAGGCCTTCCACGCCCACCAGCGCTTCGCCGCGAACGCCTCCCACGAACTGCGCACGCCGCTGGCCACCACCCAGGCCGTCCTCGACGTCGCGCTCGCCGATCCGGCCGGCCACGACGTGACCGCGCTGGCCCGCAAGCTGCGCGTCGTGAACCGGCAGAGCCTGGACACCGTGGACGCCCTGCTGGACTTGGCGGACAGCGCTCAGAGCGTCCTGGACGGCGAGATTGTGGACATCGCCGAGGCGGTCTGCGAGGCGGTGGCGGCCGTGACCGACGAGGCGCGCACGGCGGACATCGGCCTGGACGCGGTCCTGACCCACGCGCTCGTCCAAGCCGATCCGGTCCTCCTGCGCCAACTCCTGGTCAACCTGATGCAGAACGCCGTACGTCACAACACCGTCGGCGGCACCGCCTCGGTCGCCGTCTCGGTCAAGGACGACTCGGTCACCATCACGGTCCGGAACAGCGGCGAGATCATCCCGGACGCGGCGATCCCCCTGCTGACCGAGCCCTTCTACCGCCGCGCCGGCCGCACCGCCGAGACCGGCGGCGGCCCACGAGGCCGAGGCCTCGGCCTGGCCCTGGCCGCGACGATCGCGGCCGCGCACGGAACACAGCTGGTCCTGATGGCCAACGCGCGTGGCGGCCTCACGGCGGCCGTGACCTTCCTCCACTTGAACCTGACGTTACCCACAAAGGAAGAAGCCTGATGAAGGTCGCGGTGATCGGAGCGGGCATCGGCGGCGCGGTCCACGCCATGAGCCCGGCCCGCCGCTCAGGAGCGAACACCGCGCTCCAGAACGCGGCGCTCCTCGCCTCGAAACTGGGCGACACTGATTGCGGCGACCAAGACGTGGTCGCCGCGATCGCCGCCTACGAGCGCGAGATGATCGTCTACGGATTCGACGCGGTACGCGCCTCCCGCGAAGCCGGGCCCGCAGGAGGTAGTCGGCGTCGCAGCAGCCTGTTCCGGCGCTTGGCCGGGATCCGTTGATCTGGCCCTAACGCTGAGGCCCGCAGCCCCTCACACAGCCTTCGTCAAGCTCTCGAACTCCTCATCAGTCAGCTGCACAGCCGCCGCAGCGACGTTCTCCTCCAGGTGCGCGACCGAAGAAGTCCCCGGGATCGGCAGCACCACCGGCGACCGCCGCAGCAGCCACGCCAGCGCCAGCTGCGACGGCGTGGCGCCGTGCGCCTTGCTGATCGTCGCCAGCGGGCTGTCGGCGGCGGCGAGCCGGCCGGTCGCGATCGGCGACCACGGGATGAAGGCGATGCCCTCCTGCTCGCAGTAGTCCACGACGCTCTCCGCGGCGCGGTCGGCGACGCTGTAGCGGTTCTGGACCGACACGATCTCCGTCGTCTCCCGGGCCTGCTCGATCTCGGCGACCGAGACCTCGGACAGCCCGATGTGCCGGATCTTGCCCTCCTGCCGCAGCCGCTCCAGCTCGCCGAGCGACTCCTCGACCGGGACCTCGGCGTCGATGCGGTGCAGCTGGTACAGGTCGATCCGCTCCAGGCCCAGATTCCGCAGGCTCTTGTCGAGCTGCCCGCGCAGGTACTCCGGGCGGCCGTCCGCCACCCAGCTGCCCGGGCCGGGCCGCGTGAACCCGCCCTTGGTGGCGATGACCAGGTCGTCGGGGTACGGGTGCAGGGCCTGCTTGATCAGGCGCTCGCTGACGTCCGGTCCGTAGGAGTCGGCGGTGTCGATGAACGTCACGCCGAGCTCCAGCGTCCGGTGCAGGACCCGCACCGCCTCGGCGGGATCGCGCGGGTCGCCCCAGATGCCCTGCCCGGTGATGCGCATGGCGCCGAATCCGAGGCGGTGCACCGGCAGGTCGCCGCCGATGAGGAACGTGCCGGAGGCCGCTGCCGGGGAAGCGGTGGTGGTCATGGGAGTGCCTTCTTTCCATGCACGGTGAGATCTCGTCTGAGCCGTTCTAAGCCGTTCTGGTCCGTCGGCGTTCTCAGCCGACACAAGGGCCAGTTTTATGCCTGGGCCCGCTGCTTTCGTCACCTGTTTAGGTGAGAGAAGCGCGCCGACTCCCCTGGCAGGCTGGTGAGGGGAACGATCCGGGCCCCACCGGAAACGTCTGAACGCTCGCCCAAGGAGCACGGAAATGCCGATGATCGACGTCTACGCCGTCGCCGGGACCTTCGCCGAGCCGAAGCGGCTGACCCAGGACCTGGCCGCCACCCTGATGCGCATCGAACAGGTGCCGGACATCCCCATGTTCCGCCAGAACACCGCCGCGTTCGTGCACGACCTGTCCGCCGACCACTTCTCGAACGTCGACGGCGCCGCCGACCACATCCGGGTCCAGGTCCTGACCAACCTCGGCGCCCTGGACCGCGACAAGCAGCTCGCCGTCGTGCGCCAGCTCACCGACCTGGTGGCGGCCGCCGCGGGCGACCCCTCGGCGGCGGAGCGGACCTGGGTCCTGCTCACCGAGGCCCCCGACGGCGGCTGGGGCCTGGCCGGCCACGCGCACACCAACGCCGAGCTGGTCGCCGCCGCGCGGGCGCAGATCGCGGAGATCGCGAAGGCCGCCGGGGGCGCCGGGACCGCCGAGACCGCTGCGGCGAAGGACGAGTAGCGGCCGACGTCCGTCTCGGCCTCCGTCGGGGAGCCCGCATCACCCGAATACGTGTGACACGACGTCTCCTGGTGCGATCATGGTTCTGACACCCCGACCGAGACCGGAGACCCGACGTGACCCGTTACGCGATCGACGAACAGCGCGGCGCGCTCATCGCCGCCTGGGCCACCGGCGACGGCGACACCGCCGGCACCGTGGCCACGCTGCCGCCCGCCACTCCGGCCGACCAGCGCTACGCCGTGGCGCGCACGCTGACGGACCTGTCGGCCGCGCTGTGGCACGCCTACACCCACCCGGCCTCCGCCGCCGAGGACGACCTGGAGGACGGCAGCGAGGGCTGGCGCCGGCAGGCCGAGCGCGACGCCTTCGCCGGGGTGCCGGAGGCGATCGCGGAGCCGAACCTGCCGGAGAACGGCATGATCGTGCAGTCCTACATCGTCGTGGAGGAGGCCGCGCACCGCCTCGGGCGCGCGCTGCACGCGATCGGCGACACCGAGCTGGCCAAGTCCGTCACCGCCGAGGTCCACATCGAGATCGCCGCGGTGGAGCAGGCCGAGCTCGGCGACCTGTCCGGGCGGGCCCGCCAGGCCGTGGTGCTGTCCCGGGCCGACGCCTCCCCGGTCCAGGTCGCCGAGGCCGACCGCCTCCTGCGCGAGAACCCCTTCGGCCCCGACGAGCTGTTCACCGCCGTCGACCCGACCGCGGCCGCGGTGGCCGCCGCGCACTGGCTGCACGCCGCCGCCAGCGTCGCCGCCGAGGTCACCGGCCAGTCCCTGACCGCCGCGGTGCTGGAGGCCGACGGCATCACCGGGCTCCCGGTCGCCACCCTGTCCATCGTCCTGGACCTGCTGGAGGACGGCGCCAGCCCGCACGAGGCGGTCACCGAGCTGATCCGCGACGCGATGGCCGTGGCCGAGGGCGAGGTCCCGAACCCGGTCGGGCTCGCGGAGGCCGTCGCCGAGGTCCAGCAGGCCGTCCAGCGCGTCGCCCCGGACGACGAGGACGCCCTGGACCACCTGCTCGCCGAGGTCCGCACCACCCCGCTGGACCCGGCCCGCCCGGCGCTGGACCTGCTGGAGGACCTGCTGGTCGGCATCGACGGCTGCGCCGACCTGTTCGCCGAGTACGCCGACGACGGCGGCGTGGACGACGAGCCCGGGGACGGCGTGGCGGGGGACGACGACGAGCGCGACGAGCGCGACGAAGCACGTGTCGCCGCCGTCCGCGACGAGTTCATGGCCGCGGTCCGCGCCTGGGCCGCGGCGAACGCCGAACGACTGGTGTAGGTGCCATTCCTCTATTGCTCCGGATATCAGCCGATGTCCGGAACCTTCTGGTGCGCCGCGATACATGCCTAATCGATACGCCACCTTGCGTCCACAACTGCCGCTCACTAGCTTCGCGGATGCGTCGACGCAAGTAAGAACTCTGATTCACTCGGATCTTCCGAAGGAGCTCGCGTGGCAACGAGGAACACCCGCATGCGTCGCAGATTCAGTGTCTTGATATCCCTGGCGCCGCTCATGCTTACCGGCGCTGCATTCGCGTCCGCCGCGACAACCACCGCCGTCCCGCACTCGGCCCCGACCCAACGCCTGTGCTCGGTGGCCGAGGCGCCCGGCCAGATGGCCTGCCTCGCCCTGATACGCACCGACATCGCCGGCGTCCGCGCCGACGCACTCAACCCGGCGGCCACCCCCTCCGGCTACGGCCCCGGCGACCTGCGCTCGGCCTACGAGCTGACCGGCAGCGGCAGCGCCGGCGAGACCGTCGCCATCGTCGACGCCTACGACGACCCGAACGCCGAGAGCGACCTGGCCGCCTACCGCAGCCAGTACGGCCTGGCCGCGTGCACCACGGCCAACGGCTGCTTCCGCAAGGTCGACCAGTCCGGCGGCACCAACTACCCGCCGCCGAACGCCGGCTGGGCCGGGGAGATCTCCCTGGACCTGGACATGGTCTCGGCGATCGCGCCCGGCGCGCACATCCTGCTGGTCGAGGCCACCAGCGCGACCATCGGCAACCTCGGCGCGTCGGTGAACGAGGCCGTCGCGCTCGGGGCGAGGTTCGTGTCGAACAGCTACGGCGGCGCGGAGTCCCCGGCCGACACCGGCTATGACGCGGCCTACTTCAACCATCCCGGCGTCGCGATCACCGTCTCCTCCGGTGACAACGGCTACGGCGTGGAGTACCCGGCCGCCTCGCAGTACGTCACCGCGGTCGGCGGCACCTCGCTGACCACCGCCTCCACCGCGCGCGGCTGGAGCGAGTCGGCGTGGTCCGGGGCCGGCTCCGGCTGCTCGGCGTACGACCCGAAGCCCGCGTGGCAGACCGACACCGGCTGCCCGCGCCGCACCGTCGCCGACGTCTCCGCGGTCGCCGACCCGAACACCGGCGTCGCCGTCTACGACTCCTACGGCCAGTCCGGCTGGGTCGTCTTCGGCGGCACCTCCGTCGCCTCGCCGATCATCGCCTCCGTCTACGCGCTGGCCGGCGTCCCCGGCACCGCCGACCGCCCGGCGAAGTACCCGTACCAGCACACGTACGCGCTGTTCGACGTCACCACCGGCGCCAACGGCAGCTGCACGCCGGCCTACCTGTGCACGGCAGGCCCCGGCTACGACGGACCCACCGGCCTCGGCACGCCCAACGGCTTCTCCGCGTTCGCGCCGACGTCGACCGCCTCGGTCATAGCGCTGCGTGCGCACGCCAACGGCGACTACGTGACGGCCGACAACGGCGGGGCCTCGCCGCTGATCGCGAACCGCACGGCCGTCGGCCCCTGGGAGCAGTTCGACCTCATCAAGAACCCGGACGGCAGCGTGAGCCTGCGTGCACACGCCAACGCCCAGGTCGTCACCGCCGACAACGCGGGCGCCTCACCCCTGATCGCGAACCGGACGGCGATCGGCCCGTGGGAGTCGTTCGACCTCATCAACAACGCCGACGGCAGCATCAGCCTCCGCGCGCACGCCAACGGCGACATCGTCACCGCGGACAACGCCGGCGCCTCGCCGCTGATCGCCAACCGGACCGCCATCGGCCCCTGGGAGGAGTTCGACCTGGTCACGCCTGCGGCCCTGCCGGTCGTCAGCCTGCGCGCGCACGCGAACAGCGACTACGTGACGGCCGACAACGCCGGCGCCTCACCGCTGATCGCGAACCGCACAGCCATCGGCCCCTGGGAGTCGTTCGACCTGATCAACAACGCCGACGGCAGCATCAGCTTCCGCGCCCACGCCAACAACGACATCGTCACGGCCGACAACGCGGGCGCCTCACCCCTGATCGCCAACCGCACAGCCATAGGCCCCTGGGAGGAGTTCGACGCGGTCTACAACGCGGACGGCAGCGTGAGCCTGCGCGCACACGCCAACGGCCAGCTCGTGACCGCCGACAACGCGGGCGCCTCACCGCTGATCGCGAACCGCTACTCGATCGGGCCGTGGGAGTCGTTCGACCTGATCTACGACAGCTGACAGCAGACACGAGACTGCAGACAACTGACAGCTGACGGCTGCCCGGCTCGGAAACCGCGGGCCGTGGGACCTGACCGGTCCTGCGGCCCGCTCGACTACGCGCCTGCTGGCAGCAGCAGGCCCGGCGGCAGGTCCACCGGCAGCGGCGGGCTCACCGCCTCACGCCCCTACCGAGCAGGCTGCGCGCTGTCGAGATGCTGACTGAGCCACGTGTACATCTCCGGCAGCCAGCTCCGCCACACCTCCGGGTTGTGCGCCCCGTGCTTGTGCTCCGACACCGACACGATGTCCGGCGCCGCGGCCTGCAGCTGGAAGGCGACCGGCAGGGAGTCGGTGTCCTGGTCGGAGACCGCGGCCAGCAGGCTGATCGGGGTGTCCGGGCCGGGGCGGTGGTGCGTCAGCAGCCACAGGGTGGAGTTCTGGTCGACGACCTGGGGCCCGGCGTGCACGACCTGGTGGCCGTCCGGGGTGGAGTCGCCGGCCATCTGCGCCGCCGAGCGGAAGTACTGCGGGTACTGGACCAGGAGCTTGCCGGCGCACAGGCCGCCGTCGGAGAAGCCCATCAGGCCCCAGCCGGTGCGGTGGTCGGAGACCCGGAAGTTCGCCTCGATCATGGTGCGCACGTCCTCGGCGATGTAGGTGGCCATCTGCGGCCCGCCGGGGATGTTGCTGCAGTTGAGGTTCTGGCCGTTCTGGTTGACGTTCACCGCGACCAGCACGAACGGCGTCGCCTTCTGCTGCGTCAGCATCTGCCCGAGCACCTGCCCGCCGCCCAGCACGCTGAACCAGCCGGCGGGGCTGCCGGGGTAGCCGGGGAACAGCAGGACCACCGGGAAGTGCGTGTTGGCGTACGCCGGGTCTTTGTACTGCGGCGGCAGCCAGACGGCGACGTCGCCGCCGTTCCCGCCGACCCCGGACAGCGGCCCGCGGAACGCCGCGACCTGCGTCCCGTGCCCGCCGGGCACGAACGTCGGCTTGGGCACGTTCGGCGGCATCGGCGGCAGGTGCGCCGACGACCCCGGCCCGCCGAAGCCCAGCGGCGGCTGCTGCTGGTCGGGCGGGTTCCCGCCGGACTGGTTCAGGTCGGTGACCGGCCGCGTGGCCTGGTGCACGGCGACCGGCCCGCCGCCGTCGTCGCCGAGCAGGTCGCTCCACGAGGCGTACAGGCTGTAGTGGTTGTTGACCAGAAGTCCGACCAGGAGCAGCACCGTCGCCTGGCACAGCCCGATCAGCCCGAACCGCGACACGGCCCGCACCGGACGCGGCCCGCGGGCCCGGTTCCACAGCAGGTACGTGCCTATCGGCGCGCCGATGGCGAGGCACACCGCGAGGATGAGCAGCGGCGTGCTCGTCAAGCTCATGGGAACGGGCCTTTCGGGACTGGGGGCGCGCGTGGCGATGGAGCACAGTCTCGAGGCCTCGCAACGGTATCATTCGCACTGTTCCACACGAGAAGTTGGTGAGCCAAATCGATCGGATGCGATCTGGGTCACACCGACGCCGGCCGCACATCGTAAGGCCTGAACGTGCCCGCCGCACCCCTACGCCACCCGTCGCACACTGCCCACGACTCAGCGCTGTGCGACGGTTTCCCATGTTCAAGCAGGGAGTTCCCCATATTCGCGCCCGGCGTGGCCTTCCGGATCCGGGCTATAAACCGGATGAGACTGAATCAGGGTTTTTGGTACCTTGAACGGTTCGTTCGGGGAGGGGGAGGCGCGTGGGAGCGGAGTCTGTTGCCGTGCGACTGGTGGAGCGGGAGTCCGAGCTGGCCGAGTTGGTCCGGTACGCGGGCCAGGCCGCAGGACCGGCCGCGGGAACTGCCGGCCGCCTGGTCCTGCTGTCCGGCGAGGCCGGCGTCGGCAAATCGGCGCTGGTCGAGGCGGCCCGGCGGCAGCTGACGACCGTGCGCTGGTCGTGGAGCGCCTGCGACGGGCTGTTCATCCCGCGGCCGCTCGGCCCGCTGTTCGACGTGGCCGGGCAGCTCGGCGGCGAGCTGTGGGAACGCTGCGAGGCCGGCGCCGACCGCGAGGAGCTGTTCCGGGCGCTGCTGAACGAGCTGGGATCGGCCGACGTGCCGGACGTCGTGGTCGTCGAGGACCTGCACTGGGCCGACGAGGCGACGCTGGACCTGCTGCGCTTCCTGAGCCGCCGGCTGCGCGACGCGCCGGTGACCGTGATCGTCACCTACCGCGACGACGAGACCGGCGGCGACGCGCTCCGCGTGGCGCTCGGCGACCTGGTCGCGCAGCCCGCGACCCGACGCATCCGCCTGGAACCCCTATCGGAGCAAGCGGTCCGGATCCTCGCCGACGGCAGCGGCTTCGCGCCCGACGACGTGTTCCGGCTGACCGCCGGCAACCCGTTCTACGTCACGGAACTCCTCCAAGCCGAAGCGCACGGAGTCCCCGCATCAGCACGCGACGTCGTGCTTGCACGCACTGCCCGCCTCACCGCCGGCGCCCGCGCGGTCCTGGAGGTCGCCGCGCTCATCGGCACCAAGGTCGAGCTGCCGCTGTTGGCGGCGCTGAGCGACGACGCCGCAGAACTCGACGGTCTCGACAATCTCGACAACCTCGACAGCCTCCTCACATCAGGCCTGCTGGTCGCGGACGGGATATGGCTCCGCTTCCGCCACGAGATCGCGCGCCTCGCGATCGCCGAGGCCGTCCCCGCGCATCGTCGCCTCCTGATACACCGGCGCGTACTGAACGCGCTTCACACACAGAACTGCGACGACGAGGCCCGGCTGGCCTACCACGCCGAGGCGGCAGGCGACGCGAAGGCCGTGCTCCGCTACGCCCCGGCAGCCGCCCGCCGCTCCGCCCGCCTCGGCGCGCACCACGAAGCCGCCGCGCAGTTCGGCAGGGCACTGAGGTTCGCTGACCACGCCGACCCGACCGAGCGCGCGGGCCTGTACTCGGAGTACGCCGACGAACTGACGCTGCTCGACCGCCTGACTGAAGCCGACGACGCCGGCCGGCGCGCGCTGGCGCTGCGGCGCGAGATCGGCGACCGGCTGGGGGAGGGGGCGGCGCTGGCCCGGCTGTCGCGGATCGCGTGGAGCCTGTGCCGCGGCCAGGACGCGGTCACCGGCGCGTACACGGCGCTCGCCGTCCTGGAACCGCTCGGCCCCACCGTCGAGCTCGCCGGCGCCTGCGCGACCCTGGCGCACCAGCGCCTGCTCTATGCCGACTACGACACCGCGATCGTCCTGGCCCGCCGGGCCCGGCAGCTGGCCGAGCAGTTCGGCGCCACCGACGTGCTCAGCGGCGCGCTGAACACCGAGGGCGCCGCGGCCGCCGGGCTCGGGCAGGAGTGGAGCGGTCTGATGCATCAGGCCCTGAAGACCGCCCTGGTCGGCCGGCACCAGGACCAGGCCGCGCGCGCCTATGCCAACCTGGTCGGGATCAGCGAGGGCTGGCTCCGCTTCGCCGACGCCGAACGCTACCTGCTGGAAGGGCTCGCGTACTGCGAGGAGCACGACGCCACCGCCTACTCCAGCTTCCTGCGCGGCGAGCAGGCGCACGTCTTCGAGCGCACCGGCCGCTGGGACGAGGCCGTCGCCGTGGCCGACCGGGTCCTGGGCGACGTGGGGCCGTCCCCGGTCAACCGCCAGTGCGCGCTGGTCAGGATCGGCCTGATCCGGGCCCGCCGCGGCGAATCAGGCTTCTGGCCGGGCCTGGACGAGGCCGCCGCCACCGCCGACGACCAGGGCGAACCGCCGTACCAGGTGGCGGCCCGCCTGGCCCGCGCCGAGGCGCACTGGCTCGCCGGCGAAACCGCACAGGCCCGCCGCGCAGCAGAATCCGCTGTCGCGCCAGGCGAAGCCTGCACCTCGGTCGAACGCGGCGCGGTCGCGGTCTGGCTGCGCCGCACCGGCTCCCGGCAGCCGATCTGCGGCGAGATCGCCGAGCCGTACCGCCAAACCCTCGCCGGCGACGCAGCCGGCGCGGCGGCGATGTGGGCAGACCTCGGCTGCCCCTACGAGGCCGGACTGGCGCTGCTCGACTCGGGACACGAGGCGCGCTCCCATCAGGCGTACCGCATCTTCACCGACCTCGGCGCCACCGCCGCGGCCCAGGTGACGCGCCGCGCCCTGCGCAGCCAGGGCGCCCGCTCCATCCCCACCGGCCCCCGCGC